>NZ_QGSY01000330.1 GCF_003857035.1 Micromonospora arida | reverse complement strand
GAAGAACAGCTCCAGGAACGTCGCCCGACCCGAGCTCACTGGAGGGCGCAGCAGTTCGGCACCCCGCCCCGCCGCCATCGTCCGCCTCCGTCCGCCCCTCGCTACCAACGAGCCGGCCGCCAGCGGAGTTGCGTCAGCGCGCACCCCGCCGCAACCCCACCTGGTACGACTGGCCGCGAAAGATCAGCGAGACGGCCTCGTTAGCAGGGCCTCGGTGGCACCCGAGTTGCTCGCCACACGGTCGTGAGCCGCCGTTGACCCACCAAACGGCCCGCGAGACGCGGCCATACTGATGTCGTGGGCGAGGAATCTGAGGTGGCTGTCGCTGCGGTTCGCCGCTACACCGCCGCTCTGCGGCGCATCCAGTCACGCTTGTTCGATGCCTATCCGGACGTCTGCGCACAGCGTGCTCTCACCTCGCCAGCACCGGTGAACTGTTGGAGGTGCAGGCAGGCCGCTGGTATGCCCTGCCCGATCGTTGGAGGAAGGGCGACTGATCCATCGTTGGGAGGAGCCTCACCCCAGCCCGTCAAGCGCGTTGATCGACGGCTTGGAACGCGGAGGGCAGGCCGAGTTCGGCCCGGGCGACCTCGATGAATCGGCGCTCGGCCTCCCAGAGTGCGTCGAACCGATCGGCGGGCAACGCCTCGGCCTCGCTACCCGCTCGTGTGGCCGCCAGGAGCCGGGCCTGGCGCACCAGCTCCGACGAGCCGCTCACCACCTCGGTTTTGCCGGCCACGAGCCGAAGCGCGGTCTTGGTGCTCTCCAGCCGCTCCCGGTAGCGGCTGCCCTCGTCATCGAAGAACGGCATGAGATCACCCGGATCACGCGGGCGCGGCACCGCGGTGATGCGCGCCGCCGGGTTGAGGACGTGGGCCACGTACTCCCGGACCGCGCCGACGAAGTCGGTGTACGCGTTCAGCCGGATGTCTCGCCACTGGCGATCCTGGTCGCGCCGCCACAGCCGATCCTGAGCCCGGACGGTGAGCCACCCACCGATCAGGACTGCCAGCATTGTCGTTGTCGCGGTGACACCCGCCTGGATCAGACTCACCGGCACCACCGTTCGCATCGATCGGTGACTCACCCTACCGCCTGTTGTCACCCGCCCCGGAGGTCGCGGGACGGACGCTACGGATAGGTGTAATCGGTGCTGCCACGACTTCCTGCGGCGTGCATCGCCGAAGGAATCCGTGCCCTCCTCCGCTCGCCGCTTCCCAGGCCGCAGTGCGGGAACCAGTCGAAAGCTCGAACGGAACGCGTAGACGCGGGTTGGATATCGATCTCAACCAATGTATCGTGGGAACGCTCCCAGACCGCGTCCACCACCCACCTGCTCGAGGAGCTGAACATGTCACGACGACGTCGTCGCCCGGCCGCCCTGCTGGCCGGGTTGCTCGTTCTGGCCCTGGCTGCGTCTCTGTCGCCACTGGCGCCGGTGGCAGGCACCGCCGCGGCCGGCCCATCCAAACGTGCTGCGCCACTTGCTGAGCTGACCGTGGTTTCCGAACGGGTGGCTTTCGGTCTGCAGCGTCCGATCGCGATCACCGGACTGCCCGACGGCCGGATGCTGATCGCGGAGAAGAACGGCACTGTCCGCGCCTACCACCCCGACACCGGCCTGGCACCCGACCCGGTGATCGACCTGACCGCCCGGATCGACACGTCGGACAACGAGCGCGGTCTTCTCGGCATCACTCCGGCGCCGAACTTCGCGCGGACCGGGATGCTCTACGTGGCCTACACGAGCCTGCCGGCTGGCGCGCTGACCCTGGCGCGACTGCCCATCAACGCTCCTGAACGGGTGCAGGTGCTGCTCACCCAGGAGCACGCCGACTACGGCAACCACAACGGCGGACAGGTGGCCTTCGGCCGCGACGGCTACCTCTACTGGTCCCTCGGTGACGGTGGCTACGCGAACGACCCCTACAAGAGCGGCCAGAACCTCGGCACCCTGCTCGGCAAGATTCTGCGGATCGACGTCAACCGCAGCTGCGGCGGAAAGCCCTACTGCGTGCCCTACGACAACCCGTTCGTCCGCACGCCGGGCGCGCGGCCGGAAATCTGGGTCTACGGGCTGCGCAACCCGTGGAAGTTCTCCATCGACCCGGCCGACAACTCGCTGTGGATCGGTGACGTCGGCCAGGGTCTGATCGAGGAGATCAACCACATCCGCCCGTCGCAGCGTGGCGCGAACCTCGGCTGGTCCTGCCGAGAGGGCACGCCGGTCTTCGACGAGACGCAGTGCCGGCCGGGCGTGCGGCTCACCGACCCGATCGTCGAGTACGACCACTACATGACGGAGAACTGCTCCATCATCGGCGGCCTGGTGTACCGGGGTTCCGTCACCCCGGAGGCGCGGGGCACCTACATCGCCAGCGACTACTGCTCGACCCGCGCTTTCGCCGTGCGTCCCAAGTCCACGGGTGGCTACGAGTCCGCTGAGATCGGCACCTTCCCCACCCAGCCGACGGCGTTCGGCGCCGATGTGAACGGCGAGCTGTACGTGCTCAGTGACCTCCCGGGATGGCTGAGCAAGGTGCGGTTCGAGCGGGTCCAGCCGACCCCCACCGGCGGGGCGACGATCCGCTGAACCTCGGGACATGCCCTTGACACCCGCCCCACCTCAGGGGACGGCCGCGTTCGGCGGCCGTCCCCTGCTCGCGCCGGGCTGGTGCTCGCCGGTTGACAGATCAGCCTTGCGGTGGCCGAGTGGCACCAGCGTCGTCCGGTCGCCGCCACACCTTCTCGACCGGCTGCTCGGCGGCGCGCTGCCGCCCGATGACGAGCCGGCTCAGCACCGCCGCCACCGCCCCGGCCACCACCCCGGTGAGGATTCCGGTGACGAGGCTGGAGAACACCGCCGCCACCCGAAGGATCGCTTCCTGCGCCCGAGGGTCGATGTCCCCGAGCGTCGGCCCGGTCGCACCGAACGCCTCGTCCCACAGAATCTGGTGACCAACCGCGAGAAGGACACCGTAGATCGCCCCGATGACCACCACGGTCAGGAACGGACGCGGCGGACGCCGCCACAGCACAGCGGCCACCCAACAGATCAGCGGTACGACCGCGAGCAGCACGGCGGCGGGCCGCCCTTCCTCCACGACGTGCAGGTCGTGCAGGACCACCCGCGGTGCGGCCAACACGGCGAGCGCGACCAGGGCCGGCCACGAGAACCCGAGCGTGCGACGCCCGGCGCTCATCGCTCGACCCGTACCGGCGCGGTTTCCCTGGCGAAGCGCAGCAGGGCGGTGAATGCCAGCGCGGACGTCACCGCTCCGCCGGCGAGGCGCACCCAGTGGCCGGCGACGAACTCCTCGGCGACCTGGCGTAGGTACTCCGGGGAATGCGTGCCGACCGGGTCGACGAACATGATCTCGTTGCGTGGCCAGAAGAACACCACCGAGAACAGGAACTCGCAGGCGATGAAGACCGCCGCGGCGGCGGCGACGTACCACCGCAGTCGCCGATTGCGCCACGTGAGGGCGGTCGCGGCGAGGCTCATCAACACGACCGAGGCGCCCAGCGGCGGGAAGTAGTCGCTCGGGCCTCCGGCGACCAGGAACTCACGGGCCCGGTCCAGCGAGGCGGGTGCGTCCCCGAAGATGTTCGGGTAGAGCATCACGGTCTCGGCCGCGACCCCACCAAAGGACATCATCGCCGCCCAGACGAGCACGACAAGCACAATCCACGTCAGTCTGATACGGGACACAGCAGTACTTCTCCTTGGTTTTCGAAACCTTGCGGGCACGATCTGTGATGTCGTCGTCGACGCTAGGTCGCCAATTCGGGGCCGTCTGCCGCGCAGCCGCGTGAGCTGGCATCGCTTCTCGACGTACGTGCGGGGGCGGGGGTGATGCCTGCGGACGGCAGCGGCGCTGGCCCACGCCGACTTAGGCTCACGGACGTGCAGGCCACCTCACCCACCCGAACCGAGGCGCTGCTCGCTGTGGCCATCCTGGGCCTGGTCGCGGCGGCGATCGCGACCGAGGACGCGCCGACCTCCCGGGCGGCGCTGGCTGGCGGGTTCGGGGTCGGCCTGGCCGTACTGCTGCTGGTAGCCCGGCGTTGGACCGTCCCCGCGCTGCTGGCGACAGCCGCCGGCATCCTCGGCTACTACGCGCTGGAGTTGCCGCCGGTCGGCGTGGCCGCGCCGGCCGCCGCCATCCTCTACGTGGCCGCCCAGCGGGGCCGGGTGGTCCCGGCCGCCGCCGTCGGCGGGAGCCTGCTGGCCGTTTCGGTGGCCGCCCGGCTCGTCGAGGGAGACGACATCTCTGTCGTGATCGGTGCCGGTCTCGGCTCCGAGGCGGCCCTGATACTCGCCGTCATCGCTCTCGGTGACGCCGTCCGCAACCGGCGTTCGCTACGGGTCACGCTGGCCCGGCAGGCCGCCTCGGCGGCCGAGGAACGCCGCCGGGAGGCAGCCCGCCAGGTCGAGGCCGAGCGGCTGCGCATTGCCCGGGAGGTGCACGACACGCTCGGACACACGATGTCGGTGGTCACCCTGCAGTCGGCTGTGGCGAGGGAGGCACTTGCTGATGCCGAGCCCGAGCGGGCCGAGGCCGCGCTGGCCGCGATCCACTCGGTGAGCGGCAGCGCCATGGCCGAGCTGCGTGCCACGTTGGGCACGCTGCGTCGCGAGCCCGGGCCACGCGAGCCGGACCCCGGTTTCACCCAGCTGCGTACGCTCATTGAGGGCGTCCGCCGCGGTGGGCTGCCGGTCGAACTGCGTCTCGACGGGTCGGTCGACACCCTGCCCACGGTGGTCGGCAGCACTGTGTACCGCATCGTGCAGGAGGCGCTGACCAATGTGCTGCGCCACGCGCACGCCACCCGCGCCACGGTGACGATCCGGGCGACCCCGGCCCGGCTGTCGGTGGAGGTCGTCGACGACGGCCGGGGATCCACCGGCGGCACGGCGGTTGAGACGGGTCAGGGGCTACGCGGTATGTCGGAGCGGGTTGCCCTGCTCGGCGGAACCCTCGATGCCGGCGAGACCGCTGACGGCGGCTTCCGGGTCTCGGTCCACCTACCGCTGGCCGGAGTCGCCGCATGACCGACGTACGCGTCCTCCTCGTCGACGACCAGCACCTGGTCCGCACCGGACTCCGCGCGTTGCTGGAACGCGCCCCGGACATCACCGTCGTCGGCGAAGCCGGCGACGGCCGGGCCGGTGTGGCGGTCGCCCGCGAGCAGCGGCCCGACGTCGTCCTGATGGATGTCCGGATGCCCGGCGGCGACGGTATCGAGGCCACCCGCCGCATCCTCGCCGACCCGACGCTGGCCGACGTCCGGGTGGTCATGCTGACCACCTTCGACGACGACGAGTACCTCTTCGAGGCCATCCGCGCCGGCGCCGCCGGCTTCCTGCTCAAGGACACCCCGCCCGACGCCCTGCGGGACGCCGTCCGCGTGGTGGCCGGCGGAGACGCGCTGCTGTCACCCGCGGTGACCCGGCGGGTGATCGCCGCGGCCGCCCGCTCCCCCGTCGCAGACCCGGCCCGGCTGACCGGGCTCACCGGGCGCGAACGCGACGTCCTGGCACAGGTTGGCACCGGACGGTCGAATGTGGAGATCGGAGCTGCCCTGCATCTCAGCCCGGACACCGCCCGCACGTACGTGAGTCGTCTGCTGCACAAACTGAACGCCCGCGACCGCGCCCAGCTTGTGGTTATCGCCTACGAGAGCGGGCTGGTGCGCCCCGGCGACGGCTGAGCCTCTCCAGCAGTGCGGGGCCATCCGGCGTACCGGCTCGGTGGGCGGCTTCGCGTTCCAGGTCGTTCAAGCGCAGCGCCCGGGCCAGCGAGGCCAGCAGCTGCGGTGAGGGGTGACGGGCCCGGCCCTGCTCCAGGCGGACGATGTAGTCCACGCTTACCCGGGCGAGCTGGGCCAACTCCTCACGCCGCAGCCCGGGAGCGCGACGACCCAGGCCTGGGGGCAGGCCCACGTCCTCGGGGCGTACCCGGTCCCGCCATGCTCGAAGGACCTACGCGAACTCATCCACGTCATCCATGATGCCCGGCATCCGGCGCAGTGGGTGGTACTGCCGGTCCCACCGTCGAACAGAGCCTGCCGGTCGGTCCGGCGGCGGCGCACATTGGGTGGCATGACCACAACCTTGGTGACCGGGGCCAACAAGGGCCTCGGTCTGGAAACCACCCGCCGCCTGATCGCCGCCGGTCACACCGTCTACGCCGGCATGCGTGACCTGGCCTCCGGCGATGCCGCCCGCGACCTCGGAGCCGTCGCGGTTCAGCTCGACGTCACCGACCAGGACAGCGTCGACAAGGCGATCGGGTCGCTGTCCAAACTCGATGTTCTGATCAACAACGCGGCCGTCGTAGGCTCGTCGTGGAACCTTGACGACCTGGACGTCGACGCGATGCGCGTGACCTTTGAGACCAACGTCTACGGCGTCGTACGGCTCACCCAGGCCGCCCTGCCCCTGTTGCGGCAGTCGTCCCCGCCGGTGATCGTCAACGTCGCCTCCGGACTCGGCTTCCCGCGCGCCCTGCTGGACCCCGAGGACGACTCGTTCCACGGATACATGATTCCGTACGCCAACTCGAAAGCCGCCGTGCTCGCACTCACCATTCAGTACGCCAAGAACGTGCCCGGAATGCGGATCAACGCCTCCGACCCTGGCTACACCGCCACCGAAGGCACCGACGCAACTGTCGCCTTGGCCCTGATCGGGCCCGATGGCCCCACCGGGGAATACCACACGAGTTCATCGCCGACGAGGTTGTGCTGAACGGAGAGCCGGGGACGAGGGACGATGTCCTCGCCGACGTGCGGTCCATCATCAACGCCGTTCCGGACATGCACTGGGAGGTTCAGGAACTGCTGTTCGACCGCGATCGCATCGCCGCGCGTGTGGTCAACACCGGCACTCCCGTGAAGGAGTGGCTCGGCGTAGCGCCGACCGGAAAGTCGTTCGAGATCGTCGAGTACGCGATCTACAAGGTCCGCGACGGCCGATTCGTCCAGATGACCAACCTGCACGACTCAGCCGATGTGCGGCGGCAGCTGACCGCCTGACCGCAGGAAGATGGTCGGGCGGCCGCTTGGCCGTCCGACCATCGCCCTGGTGTCCCGGTTCGGAACACGCACAAGGGCCTACCGAGCGTCGCGGCTTGTCGAGCTGGGCGCGCAGTTCGAACACGGTCCGCCATGGCTCTCGTCCATCGTCGCGGACGAACGGTTGATTCCAGCAGCAGGTGAGCGGTGCGTGGAGATTCCGTGCGATCTGTGCGACCGACTCACCGCACGGGCACGCCGACGCCGGACCGGAGCTGGGGCGAAGCACCGGCCGCCGCCGCCCGGGCTGCCTCCGGGCTGGGGGCAGCAAGGACCGCCTCGGCGATCCGGCGGCACTCGTCCAGGGTGTGCGCGGCCAGGGACTCGCGCACCGCCGGAATGCTGCGGGGCGCCATGGACAGGCTGGTGATGCCCAGGCCTGCCAGCACCAGGGCGAAATCGGGATCCGCTGCGGACTCTCCACACACGCCGACTGGCTTGCCCGCCTCGACGCCAGCTGCCGCGCAGGAGGCGAGGAGCGCGATCAGCGCGGGCTGCCACGGGTCGAGCAGGTCGGCGAGGTCGCCGCACATACGGTCAGCGGCGAACGTGTACTGGCTGAGGTCGTTGGTGCCGACGCTGAGGAAATCCGCGTGGCATAGCACCTGGCTGGCGCACAGGGCCGCAGCTGGCACCTCGATCATCACGCCGGCGGTCGGCAGGCCGTGCTCGCGGCAGGACTCAGTGAACGCTGCCGCCTCCGCCGCCGTGGCGACCATCGGCGCCATCACCCAGACGTCGGCGTCCGTCGCCGCAGCCGCCGCCGCGATCGCGGCCAACTGCGTGGTGAGCACGGAAGGTGTCTGCCGTGCGACCCGCAGACCGCGGATGCCCAGCGCGGGGTTGGGTTCATCGGCCAGACGCAGGAACGGCAGCGGCTTGTCGGCGCCGGCGTCGAGGGTACGCACGACGATCTTGCTGCCGGGCAGCGCGGCGAAGACGTCGCGGTACGCGGTGACCTGCTCTTCGTGCGACGGCGGGTCGCTGCGGTCGAGGTAGAGCAGCTCGGTGCGGAACAGGCCGACGCCTTCAACCTCGCCGGTGAGGTCGCGAGCGGATCCGATGTTGGCCAGTAGCGCGATGGGATGGCCGTCCGCGGTCCGCCCGGGGCCTCGGGAGCGGGCGCGGCGCTCGATCTCCGCGAGCCGGTCCGCGTTGACAGTGGTCACCGTCTCGGCGGAGACACCGGCCACCACGACGCCGCTCGTGCCGTCGAGACTGGCCAGCGCGCCGTCGGTCACGTCCAGGATGCCCGGGCAGCGGACCACGGCCGGGATACCGAGTGTCCGGGCCAGGATCGCGGTGTGGCTGGTCGGCCCGCCCTCTGCCGTGATCAGGCCCAGCACCAGGCCCGGCTCGAGGCCGGCGGTGTCGGCGGGCGCCAGGTCGCGGGCGATGAGCAGGTACGGATGGCCAGGGTCCGGCACGCCCGGCATCGGCAGCCCGAGGCACGCTGCGACGAGGCGGTCCCGCAGGTCGTCGAGGTCGCTGACCCGCTCGGCGAGGTACCCGCCTGCGGCTTCGAAGGCGGCCCGGTGCCCGGCGAGCACGTCGGTGATCGCGTGCGGCGCGTCCGCACCGCCGTCGATGGCGATGTCGGCCGCGTCGATGAGCGTCTCGTCCTGCGCCATCATGACCTGCGCGCGCAGGACCTCGGCGGCGGTCACGTCCAGGGCGGTGTCCGCCCGACGGGTCAGGTCGGCGGCGACGGCGAGGACCGCGGCCCGGACGGTCGCCTTCTCGGCCCCGGGATCAACGGCCTCCACCAGCGGCGGCAGGGCCGGCGGCGGGGCCAACCGGTAGACCGGCCCCGCCGCACCACCGGGGCTGGCCCCGATCCCCCGGAGTTCACGCATCGACGGCGTCCAGATCACGTTCGAGGAGGTCGGCCAGGGTGTCGACGGCGGCCTGGGCGCCGTCGCCGTCGGCCTCCAGGGTGACCTCGGTGCCCTTCTTGGCGCCGAGCGACAGCACGGCGAGCATGCTGCGGGCCGGCACGGGTTTCTTGTCGCCGCTGCGGATGGTGACCAGCACCGGCTGCTTCGCCGCCTCGGCGACGAACAGCGCCGCCGGTCGGGCGTGCAGCCCGCTGGCGGAGCCGACGAGGACTGTTCTGGTGGGCATCGGATCCCCCTAGGGTTCGATCGTCACCTTGATCGCTTCGCCGCGCGCCACGATGCCGAAGGCGTCGAGGGCGCGGTCGAGCGGCAGGCGGTGGGTGATGAGGTCGGCGACCGGCACGGAGCCGTTGGCGATGAGTCGCAGCGCTTCCTTGTTGTGCTCCGGGCTGGAGCCGTTGGCGCCGACGATGGTCAGTTCGCGGTAGTGCACGAGGTTGGAGTCCAGGGAGATGACCGGCTTGTCCTTCGGCAGGCCGCCGAAGAAGCTGATCCGGCCCTGCCGCGCCGTCATCTGCACCGCCTGCTCCTGGGCGACGCCGGCGGCCGTGGCGGTGATGACGACGTCGGCGCCCCGGCCCTCGGTGAGCTTGAGTACCGCGTCGACGACGTCGGTCTCGGCGCCGCAGATCGCCGCGTCCGGCCGGACCAGGTTGGCGGCCAGGTCGAGGCGTTCGCGGTTGAGGTCGACGAGGAACACCCGGGCCGCGCCGCGCGAGCGGGCCAGGCGGACGTGCAGGCAGCCGATCGGCCCGGAGCCCACGACGACCACGTCGTCGCCCTCCCCCACACCGGCGAGGTTCTGGCCGTTGAGGACGCAGGCGAGAGGCTCGGCGACGGATGCCTCGGCGAAGCTGAGTCCCTCGGGGATCCGGTTGAGTCCGTCGACGGCGAGGACGTTGTGCGGCACAACCATGTGCTCGGCGAACCCGCCGTCGAAGTGGTAGCCCATCGACACCTGGTTGGGGCACACGGTCATCCGGCCGCGCCGGCACTCGGCGCACTGACCGCACGGGATGGCGGCGATGACCTGGACCCGGTCGCCGGACTGCCAGCCCGTGACATCGGCGCCGACCTCGACGATCTCGCCGGCGATCTCGTGGCCCATGACGCGCGGCGGGGCGATGTGGTGGTGGCCGAAGCGGGAGATCTTCACGTCGGTGCCGCAGGTGGAGCATGCCCGGACGCGGATCTTCACGTCGGTGGGGCCCGGCGTGGGCTCGGGCGCGTCCTCGATGCGGACGTCACCGGGTGCGTGGAATCGGACAACCTTCACGAGGGCTTCCCTTCAAGGATGGTGATCACGTCATCGGCACTCGTCGACTCTCGTAGCCGCTGCGCCTGCGCCGGGTCCATCAGCACCGAGGCGAGCTGGGCCAGGATGTCCACATGCCCGTCGCCGGCCGCGGCGATGGCGACGCAGACCCGCACGTCGAAGCCGTCCCAGTCGACGCCGTCTGGGAAGCGCAGCACCGCGAGGGCGTCGCGCTGGACCGACTCCTTGCTGTTCAGCGTGCCGTGCGGGATGGCGACGCCCTCCCCGATGTACGTGGAGACGCTCTGCTCCCGGGCGAGCATCGCGTCCACGTACGCCGGGGCGACCGCGCCGACCTCGACGAGTACCGCGCCGCAGCGGCTGATCGCCTCTTCGCGCGATCCGGCCCGCTCGTGGAGCCGGATCGCGTCACGGGCCAGCAGCTCAGCCACTCAGCTCACCACCGCGCTGCACCGCGTTCACGACCCTGGTGACGGCCGGGTCGCCGATGAACACCTGGATCGGCACGATCACCTTGTCGGGCGCGCTGACCCGGGCCCGCGCGGTGAGCCCCTGGTGGCAGATGACCACGTCTGCGTCCGCCGGGATCGAGTTGACCGGCGTGTGCTCGACGGTCACCGCGTTCTTCGCGAGTTGCCGCCGAAGTTGGCTGGCCAGCATCACGCTGCTGCCCATGCCGGCGTCGCAGGCGACGACGACCTTCTTGATGTCGGTGCCGTTGATGGTGGGCATGTGTTCAGACCTCCTGCTTGGCCGACTTGTTCAGGGTCTCGTCGGGGTCGACAACCCTTTCCTCGTCCGGGCGGACAGCCGTCTCCTCGTCGGGGCCGACAGCGTCCGCGGCGGGCTCGCCGCGGCCGAAGCCGAGCAGGGCCGAGGCGACGGCGAAGGTGACGGCGGCGGCGATCACGACGCCGAGGATGACCCCGAAGTGGCCGCCTCTGGGGGTGACGGCGAGATAGGCGAAGATGCTGCCCGGCGAGGGGGTGGCGACCAGGCCCGCACCGGTGATCACGAAGGTGCCGACGCCGGCCGCGCCACCGGCGATCATGGCGAGGATCAGCTTTGGCTTCATCAGCACGTACGGGAAGTAGATCTCGTGGATGCCGCCGAGGAACTGCACGATGATCGCGGCTGGGGCGCTGGGGCGCAGCGCGCGGGGGCCGAAGACCATGAAGGCGAGCAGCAGACCGAGGCCGGGGCCAGGGTTCGACTCGATCATGAACAGGATCGACTTGCCCTTGTCGGCCGCCTCGGCGATGCCCAACGGGCCGAACACGCCGTGGTTGATGGCGTTGTTGAGGAAGAGCACCTTTGCGGGTTCGACGAGCACCGAGGTCAGCGGCAGCAGGTCCTTGCCGACGAGCCAGTCGACGCCCGAGCCGGCTTGCTTGGTGAGCCATTCGACCACCGGGCCGATGCCGTAGACACCGCCGATGGCCATCGCGGCGCCGATGATGCCGGCGCTGAAGTTGTCGACCAGCATCTCGAAGCCGGGACGGATCTTGTTTTCGATCAGGCCGTCGAACAGCTTGAGGACATAGGCCGTGAGCGGCCCGATGATCATCGCGCCGAGGATCATCGGCACATCCGCGCCGACGACGAGGCCCATGGTCGCCACCGCGCCCACGACGGCACCGCGCTGGCCGTGGACCAGCCGGCCGCCGGTGTAGCCGATGAGCACCGGTAGCAGGATGCTGATCATCGGGCCGACCAGTTCGGCCAGGGTCTTGTTGGGGATCCAACCGGTCGGGATGAACAGTGCGGTGATCAGGCCCCAGGCGATGAACGCGCCGATGTTGGGCATGACCATCGCGGCCAAGTAGCCGCCGAGGCGTTGCACCGTGGCTCTGAGGCCCTGGCCCTTCACCTCTGGTGTGTAGGAAGAGGAGGTCACGGGGGTATCTCCTTCATCGAGGGGCGGTCCAGACGGCGAAGGGAAGAAGCTCGTCCGGCTAGGAGTGGATGGTGACGTCGTGGCGGAACAGGTCCGCTGGACCGGGCATCCGGCTGCCGGGCAGGCTCACCGCGGCGGCGCCCCAGGCCAGGCCCTCAGCGAGAGCGGCGGCACCCTGCGCGCCCGCAGCGAGGAACCCGGCGAGCAGCGCATCGCCGGCGCCGACGGCGCTCCGGGGCCGGGCGACTGGACAGGTGCCGGTGCGGACCCCTTCGGCATCGACCAGGACAGCGCCGTCAGCGCCGAGGCTGGCCACGACGGTGCCGGCTCCCCATGCCCGCAGGCACTGAGCGGCATCGACCACATCGCCGAGGTCCTTCAGCGGGGTGCCGACCACTTCGGCCAGTTCGTCGCGGTTGGGCTTGAGCACTGTCGCCCCGGCCAGGGCGGCCTCGCGCAGGGCAGGACCGCTGGTATCGACCGCGACCCTGACGCCGGCAGCGCGCAGCTTCCGGCACAACTGAGCGTAAGCGTCGGCGGGCAGGCCGGGCGGGACGCTGCCGCACAGCACGACCCAGTCGGCACCGCTGGCACGGGCGAGCACACGGTCGATCACCTCGTGGAACTCGGCGCTGCACATGGCCGGGCCAGGCTCGTTGATCTTGGTGACCGTGCCGTCGGGCTCGGCCAGGGTGATGTTGGAACGGGTCCTTCCGGAGATCGACACGGCGAGGACCTCCACACCCTCCGCCTTGAGCAGACGGATGAGCTGGTTGCCCTCGTCACCGCCGGACGGCAACACTGCTACCGACGGCACCCCGTTGGCCAGCAGGGCACGGGATACGTTGACGCCCTTGCCGCCGGGGTCAAGGTGAGCTGTGGCAGCCCGGATGACCTCACCCCGGGTGAGTGAGTCGACCTCCACGGCCCGGTCGAGGCTGGGGTTGAGGGTGACGGTGACGATCATGCCCGCCCCGCTCTCATGCGCGTACCACCCGAACGCCTGCGGACTCCAGGTCACCGACCAGGTCGAGGTCGGCACGGCTGTCGGTGATGAGCAGGTCGACGTCGGCCAGCTCAGCGAACCGGGCCAAATAGTCGTTGCCGAGCTTGGTGTGATCGGCGACCACCACCGTGCGGCGGGCCGCACGGACCATCGCCCGCTTCACCGCCGCCTCGGACGGGTCCGGGGTGGTCAGCCCACGCTCGACCGAGATGCCGTTGGTCCCGATGAACGCGACGTCGACGTAGAGGTCCGCCAACGGCGACAGCGCCCAGTCGTCGACGGTCGCCAGGGTCTTCCCGCGGACCCGTCCACCCAACAGCAGCACGTTGAGGTTGGCATAGGTACCGAGGGTCGTGGCGATGACCGGCGAGTTGACCACGACGGTCAGCTCACGGTCGACCGGGAGCAGCTGGGCCAGCCGGGCGGTCGTGGTGCCGGCGTCGAGGATGATCGCGCCCTCCTCCGGCACCTCACTCAAGGCGAGCTTGGCGATGCGCTCCTTCTCCTCGATGAGCACCGCGTCACGCGCCGCCAGCGCGGGCTCGAACCCGAGCCGCTCGACCGGGATCGCTCCACCGTGGACGCGGCGCAGCACACCGGCCCGCTCCAGGATGGTGAGATCGCGGCGGATGGTCTCCGACGTCACGTTGAGTCCATCGGCCAGGCCAGCTACCTCGACCCGGCCCACCTCCCGGGCGATGCGAAGGATCTCCTGCTGTCGTTCTTCGGCGTACATGGTGTTGTTTCACCGCCGTTTCATTTTGCTTGTGCTTTGTTTACGCCCGGTTTTAGGAGAAGTCAAGAGAGCTGCCACAGAAAGCCACACCGGCCGGGATCTAGGCAGAGCAATCAAGCGGCCGAGTCGAGACAGCCGCCGGGCTGGCCCTCATCGCGCTCGTCGCGTGCCACCTGCGACTGGCACGCACGGCAGCCGCTTTCCTGGTGCTGACCATCGTGATCGCCGTGCCCGCCGTCCCGTTCGCCGTGCTCAGCGGCCGGGACCTCGATCCGACGCCGGCCGCGACGACGCCCGGCCCACCCGGGCACTGCGTGGAGCACAGCGGCGGTGACACGCGCTGCTCGGGCCTACATCACCGCTGCGGCAGCAGGCTGAGGCCGCGCCGCCCGCCACGCCAGCCGATGCCGGCCACAGGCCGCCAGCAGGCCGAGCGCGAGCGGTCAGGGTCCGCCGCGCTCGCGCGGCGCTTGATCCGTCGAACAAGAACATGGCTTGACGAAAGTGACCGCTGAGTTGAACGGCTCGGATGGGCGCACGAGCCTCTCAGTCCTGACAGGAACAAGCGGCCAATCCCCGTGCGGTACGCCCTCGCGGCCCACGGCCGGCGAAGGCAGCGGCGAGGGTCGCAGCCAGGTCTCTGCTGCATGTAGCGTGCGGAAGTGACAAGCAGCGAACGCCTCGCGGACCAGCTGGACCGGCACTGGCACAAGAACCTGCGTCCGCGGCTGCACGGTCTTGCCGATGAGGAGTACTTCTGGGAGCCGGTGCGTGGCTGCTGGAGCATCCGCCCACGTGGCACGTCGGCCGCACCGATGTCGGCGGGTTCGGGGGAATGGACGATGGACTCCGCGTCCCTGACCCGGCGCCGGCGCCGGTGACCACGATTGCCTGGCGGCTGGCACACATCATCGTTTCCTGCCTGGGCTATCGGGTCGGATGGCACTTCGGCGGCCAGGACATCGACTCCCAGACATTCGCCTACGCGGGAACCGCCGACGAGGCACTGAAACAGCTCGATGAGATGTATGGGAGATGGAACGCGGGGGTCCGCGAACTCTCGGACGTCGATCTGGAAAATCCACCCACCGTGGGTTCCGAGCGGTTCCCCATGGAGGGCATCGTCCTGCACGTCAACAGGGAGCTGATCCATCACGGCGCCGAGATCTCCCTACTGCGCGACCTCTACCGCTGGCAGGACTCAACCGTGCGCGCCCGCTTCCACTAGGTGGCTGCACCGCCGTCGCCAAAGCGGAGTGCGTCGCTCACCCCTCGATCTGGCGCGGCCCTAGAGCCCGTACCAGCTCGTCGATCAACGCTGGGTCCTCCTACAGCATCCGTTTGATGCTGTCGCTCACCTGCTCCGGGCCGAGCGCGCTCTCCATGTTCAGCTCGTCGGCCCCGACGTTGAGCAGTACCCTCGCCTGCACCTCGTTGAACAGTCGACCCTCCTCGGTGAGCAGTTGGGCCATCATCGCCGCGACAAAGCGTTCCCTCGCTTCCGCCTCGCTGGCCCCGGCACTGAAGCTCTCGAGCGCCGCGACCAGTTCAGGCGACGGTTCCCCGCCCACAGTCGCCGTAACCCGGATCGGACCCGCCTCCGGCGCCGATTCGGCGGCAATGGCACCGCGTGAGGCTCGTTTCCCTGACACAAAATTCCACGTCGACCGCATGGCGGGGAGCGCCTGGTTATTCCATGTCGACTTCACTGCGGGGACCGCCTGCTGGGTCAACGCGGTCTTCGCAGCCGGCAGCGCCTGCTGCACCAACCATCTCTCGACATGCGGCGCGGCCGTCTTGGCAGCCCTCGTGGCGGCTTCCAGAGCCAGCGTCCTGAGCAGATCCTTGAACTCCGAGGACGCTCTCCCCGGCCCTGCCGACCGCGTGCTGTCGCCGTCCGGGATGAACGTGCCGTGGTCAACGAGCTTCCCGGCGCTGTTGTACAAATTCTGGTGAAGTCCACCCGCTTTGGACGTTCCTGGAATCAGCCCATCGGGATACTCAAAGCTGCCTCTGACGCTAGCCATTGCGCACCATGACCGGCACTGTATCGAAGTCCCCCCGGCACTGGAATCGTACGAACGCCATTCCCCTTCAACCAGTTGGCAGGGCCTTCGCGGGGCCGAACTACGCGGTGGCGGACCGTGCCCCGCAGCGATGGTGCCCTCCGTCTGGTGCAGCAGGGCCGCTCGGTCGCGACAGCGACCAGCGCGGCAGTGAACACTCGACGCCCGTTCGTGGTGGCCCGCCGGGCACGGCCGGGTCGCTGGCCTCCGTCAGACCGGCCCGCCGCCGAAGCCGATCTCGTTGCCGTCTGGGTCGCGGAAGGTTGCCTTGCGGACGCCGTTGTCGTAGGTCTCGCGCTCGGCCGGCTCCAGGCCGCGCTCGGCGATCTGGGCGACGCGGGCGTCGAAGTCGCTGACGAAGACGGTGTGCAGGGCGTGCCCGGCATGGTCGGGCCGCACCTCGATGAACACGTACCGGTGCTCGGCGAGCTCCCACACCGCCTCGGTGTCGTTCGGTAGGAACGACGGCGGGGCGCCGAGGAGTCGCTCGTACCAGGCCGCCGCGGCGGCGTAGTCGCGAACGGCGATGCCCGCGAACAGGTCTACGGTCATGACGCCATACTAGGGGCTCGGCCCCGCAGGATCAGAAACATGACCCTCGCTCTGGTGCGGCACCCGACCTAACGGCGAGTTCCGATGACTTGCTCGAGCTACGGCGACTGGGTGCCTGGAAAACCTGGCGAAACGGTGTACCACTGCGGCGAGCGCAAACGCCTGGCGCAGGGCGAGAAAATCGAGTACGAGTTCGAGTTGCGCCTCGACGAGGCCGGCACCCGGGCCGCCCAGGTGCGGCTGACCTTCGACACGGGCGTGGATCTCAACCCAGCCAACGACAGGGCGACGATCACCATTATCGCGAGCGCTGACGGCGGGAGCGAGAATCCCGGTGGGGATGACGGCCAGGGAGGCGGGGACACCGATGGCTCGCTGCCGATCATTGGCGCCAAGGCCGGTGTGACCGCCGGCATCGGTGGCGTACTGCTCGCCGCCGGCGCTGTGGGCTTCGTGGTGGCCCGCCGCCGCAAGACCCGCTTCGTCGCCTGATCCCCTCACTGCACCCACCGTGCCCCGTCGACCTCAGGTCGGCGGGGCACGGGTTCGCTCTCACGAACTGCCGTGACTCCGCACGGTCGTCGTCGTGGCGCTCATGAGCACTCGGCCCTGATGTCGTGCAGCCTGCCGCAGCAGTCAGTGACTTCGGTCCGGGCGGAGGAAGCACGACAGCAGTTGCCTGAACTCCTGCGGGTGTTCGATCGCCGGCACGTGCCCGCATCGGCCGAGCACGTGCAGACGGACGTCGGCCAGGTGTTCGAGCAGGGGCTGGGCTGCCGTCTCGAGCGGGGTGACCCGGTCCTCGGCGCCGTGAACGAGCAGCACGGGCGCGCGCACCGCTGCCAGGGTTTGCGCCGAGAGGGTGAGCTCGTCGACCCATCGTGCCCTGGGTGGCGGGAACAACGACGCGAATGCGGCCTCCCCTGCTCGCATCGCGGTTGCACGGGCCTCGACGGCCGAATCGGTCACGAGCGCTTGGTCGAGGACGAGGCGACTCAGCATGTCTCGTGCCCCGATCGGGCCGGCGGGGGCGGCCCAGAGCGCGTCGAGGTCGGCGGACAGCGGCGCCCCGGGGGCGCCCATCGTCGAGACGGCCACGACACGGGTGACCTGCTGGGGGCGCGCGGCCGCCAACGCCAGCGCCACGGCACCGCCCATGGAGTGACCCACCACGGCGTAGTGCTCGATACCGAGAGCATCCATCAGGCCTGCTGCCTGCTCGGTCCACAGCCGGAGCCCACCCCTGGAGCCCGCCGGGATGGGTGTGCGGCCGAACCCCGCCTGGTCCGGAGCCACCAGGTGCCAGGACGCGCCCAGCGCCTGCGCCGTCGTTGCCCAGGCGCCGGACCCGGTCGTGCCGGGTCCGGAGCCGTGCAGCATCAGCACCGCCGGCCCCGTGCCGCTCTCCAGGACGTGGACGGGGGAACCGTCGACTGTGAGGCTCCGAAGTGCGGTCACCGGGGCAGGCCAGGTGTGCTCATGCCGATGCGGGGTCGACAGACTTCGAGAAGAGCTCCATCATCGCCCTGCCGAATTGCGGCATGTCGGGCCACCCCCGGCAGGAGACGAGGTTGCCGTCGACGACGTCGGGGGCGTCGATGACCGTCGCGCCCGCGTTCTCCATGTCACCGGTGATCGGGGGGAAGCACGCCGTCTTTCGACCCTTCAGGAGCCCGTACACCGCTGGCACCTGCGCGCCGTGGCACACCAACGCGATGGGGAGGTTGCGCGCGAAGAAGTGCTCGGTGATACGCCTGACGTCGGCGTCGACCCGGATCCATTCGGGGGCACGTCCCCCAGGAATGATGAGGGCGTCATAGCGCTCGACGTCGACCTCGGCCCAGGGCACGTCGACCGGCAGCTTGCGGCCGTTCTTCTCCACGTAGGCGTCGGAGTTGGGGTCGAACTCGTGGATGACCAGTTGCACGTCGCGCATCGTCCGTGACGAGACGTCGACGTCCCAGCCGCCCTCCTGCACGCGGTAGTAGGGATACATGGTGTCGAGCTCCTCGGCGGCGTCGCCGGTCAGGAGCAGCGCTCTGGGCACCTGCTTCTCCTCGCATCTGGGGGCGGGTGAGGTGGATCCAATCCGATCCGATCAGGATTGAGTCAGCATTCCTGGGCCCAGCGCGCCCGTCAAGCCTCTACCGCCACTCCGTCCGCGTCCTCGATCTCGTCGAACAACCGTCGAAAGCGCTCGCCGGACCGCAGGATGTGCCGACGCATCGCGTAGGCGGCGGCGTCGGGGTCACGCGCGGCGATCGCGGCCACAATGTCCTCGTGCTCGGCCATGGCCAGGTGAGTGACCTGGGTGTCGTGGTGCAGCCGGAAGAGGTGCACGTGGCTGTGCAGGCGAGCGAGCGCTTCACGGATGACCTGGTTCTCCGCGCTCAGGGCGACGAGATCGTGAAAAGCGGCGTCGCGCAGCCCGAAGGCGCCATAGGCCATCGGCCCGTTGCCCCCCTCCAGCTCCGCCATCTCCTCCAGCATCCGTCGCAGACCGGCCACCTGCTCCAAGGACGCGCGTTCCGCGGATCTGCGCGCCGCCGCCGGCTCGAGGAGCAGGCGGACCTCGAGCATGTCCTCGAATCGGTGACGGGTGATCTGGGGCGGAATGCGGTAGCCGGCATGGGGTACGCGCACGACCAGGCCCTCGGCCTCCATGCGGTTCAGAGCGTCTCGGATCGGCGTCTGCGAGACCCCCAGCTCCCGCGCCAGGACGTCGATCGTGACGCGGGAGCCAGGCTCGATCCGTAGCGACATCAGCTGTCCGAGCAGCGTGTCGTACACCTCGTCGGCAAGCCGGCCACCAGATCTGCCCGGCGGTATTCCGCCCGTCACCGCCCTGCGGCCCCGCGCGATCATCGCTTCGTCGTCCATCGTGAGGTGAGGTCCTTCCTTGCGCCTGCGGGAAGCTGTTGACATCGATCGCAACGCTGCGGGATGCTGACGCCCCCACCGGGATCGTATAGGAAAGGTGGCGAATGATCGCCATCCTGCACCCATGGCGGAGCCGCCCGCCATCGCTCCACTTCGATCACCTGAAGCTCCCCTGAGCATGTTCGACGTCCTGCTCGGTCCGTCACCGGGCCGCAGATGGGCCGAAGGACTTCTCGACACCATGAAGACCCAGTACATCGCGGCGTACTCGTGACGCCGGTCCGCGGGTCGGCCCCCGCGACGGCCCGGCAACACGCCTGGACAACCCAGCAACTGCTCGGCGAAGCACATAGCGAGGTTCTAGAAGTCCCCACCCAGAAAGCAGGCATAAAAATGCACAGTCCGAAGCGAATAGGAAGAATGTCCACAACCGGCCGGAAGGCACGGCTGGCGACGGCGGCCATGCTGCTGGTGGCCACGACCATGACGGCTTGCGGCGATGGCAAGGACGACGACGAGAAGGCGAGCGCCCCCAAGGCGCCGGCGACCATCCCGGAGCTCACCAAGGACCCGCTGACCCTCAGCTTCATCTGGTTCGACTGGCCCCCCGCCAAGGCACTGGAAGCCTTCGCGAACACGGAGTACAAGAAGGTACGGCCGAACGCGACCATCAAGGTCAACACCGTGCCGAACGCGAACTGGCACGACGCGATGTTCACCCAGTTCGCCGCGCGCAAGACCGACTTCGACATCGCGATCCTGGACTCGCAACACATCGGCGAGGCCGTGACGAACGGCAACATCCTCGACCTCACCGACTTCGTCAAGAACAACATCGACGTCGCGGCCTACAACCCGTACCTCCTGGCGGCGTACGGCCAGTTCCCCCAGGCGGAGACCGGCAAGCGCGACGAGAACGCCAGCCTGTACGGCCTGCCACTGCTCGGCGACACCTGGACGATGATCTACCGCAAGGACCTGATCGGCGACAAGCCGCCGCAGACCTGGGACCAGATGATCTCAGCCGCCGAGAAGTGCCAGGCGGACAACCCTGGCGTCAGCGGGCTGGCTTTCCACCAGGCCAACGGGTCCGACGCCGCAGCCGTCACCTACAACACGGTCAACGGCGTCTACGGCGGCAACCTCTGGGACCCCAAGAACCGCAAGATCGAGGGCGTCCTCAACGACGCCGCTGGCCAGGAGGCGATGGACGTCCTGGTCAACAAGATGAAGCCGCTGACCGCGAAGGGCTCCGGCAACTGGTTCATCGACGAGGTGAACGCGGCGGTCGCCCAGGGCAAGGCATGCATCGCTTTCAACTGGATCGCCGCGAGCGGCGGCCTGCTCGATCCGAAGGAGTCGACCCTCGGCACCACGCGGGAGCAGATTCTCGACAAGTTGGGGTTTGCCACCCTGCCGAGCCAGAAGACGAACCTGGTGCCGCTCGGCGGTATGGGGATGCACGTGTCGGCCTACTCCGCCGCGGCGAACCAGGCCGAGGCCCTGAACTTCATGAAGTGGTTCGAGCAGGCTGATGTCCAGAAGAAGTGGGCCGCGGCCGGCGGCGTGCCAGCGCGTACGGATGCCCTGGAGTCGCCCGAGTTCCTCAATGCCGGGCCGTTCAACAAGGTGTACGCGGACTCGGTTCCGCGGATGCGGGACATGTGGAACGTGCCCGAGTACGCGCGCCTCGTCGACATCGAGAACACCAACGTGAACGCGGCCCTCAACGGCGCGAAGAAGCCGAAGGATGCGCTCGACGACATCGCCAAGGAGCAGCAGAGCGTGCTCGACTCGAGCAGCCGCAAGGGCGGCGGCGGACTGTGAGTGACCCCGTCCCTCTGACGACCGATCCCGGGCAGGTGGCGTCTGTGACGCCACCTGCACCGGGGCGGTCCCGCCGGTTGAGCGACCGCTGGCTCGCCGTCACGTTCATCTCCCCCGCGATGCTGCTGTTGCTCGCCATGTCGGTGTTCCCGTTGCTGTGGGCGTTGTACCTGTCTTTCACCGACTACTCGGCCACCCGCGGGGGGCGCGCCAATTTCATCGGGTTCGGGAACTACACGGCAATCCTGACGTCGGCGCAGGTCCACACGAGGGCCCTGACAACGTTGATCTACGTGGTCGGCGCGGTCGGCCTGCAGACCGTGCTCGGCTTCGGCATCGCCTACCTGATCTCCCGGCGCACGCACGGGCGAGGAGTGCTGACCACTCTGTTCCTGGTTCCGATGATGCTGTCGCCGGTCGTGGTCGGGCTGTTCTGGCGGTTCATGCTCGACGCGCAGTTCGGCGTGGTCAACAGCATGCTCGGCTCGGTCGGCCTGGGGCAGGTGGAGTGGCTCACCCGGCAGCGGACAGCACTGCTTTCCCTGGTCGTTGTCGACACCTGGCAGTGGACGCCGTTCATCATGCTCATCGCACTCGCCGGCCTCAGCGCGGTTCCCAAGTACCTGTACGAGGCCGCCTCGATCGACCGGGCGTCCGAGTGGTTCCGGTTCCGCACCATCACTCTTCCGCTGGTGTGGCCACTGCTTCTCATTGCCGTGATGTTCAGGGCCATCGAGGCCTTTCGGCTGTTCGACCTCGTCTACATCCTCACCAACGGAGGCCCCGGCGTCTCCACCGAGACGTTGTCGTTCCACATCTACAAGGTCGCGTTCCTTGGCTTCAACACCGGAACCGCTTCGGCGTACGGGATCCTCATGGTCCTCGTCGTCATCATCCTCACGCAGTTCTACCTGCGCTATTTGAACAAGCTCAAGGAGGGCTGATGGCCGTCTCCGTCGACGAGGCCGTGTCCACAGGTCCTGCCCGGGATCACACGCCCCCCGTGCGCCGCCTTGGCGGCCGGGGCCGCTCCGTGCTGGAGGTCACGCTGCTGACCGTGCTGGCCGTCGTGATGCTCTTTCCGGTGCTGTGGATGATCGAGACGTCCATCAAGGAGAACCGGGACGTCTACGCCATCCCGGCCAAGTTCTTCGATTTCAAGATCACTCTGGATCATTACAAGGACGTGTTCGTCAACCCCGACGGCGGTCGCTCGGCCCTGTCCGTCTCGTTCCTCAACTCCGTCGTGGTCGCCGGAGCTTCCACGGTGCTGGCCACCGTGCTGGGTGTCCCGGCGGCCTGGGCCTACTCACGCTTCGCCGTGAAGGCCAAGAAGGACCAACTGTTCTTCATCCTGTCCACCCGCTTCATGCCGCCCGTGGTGGTCGTGATCCCGATCTTCCTCATGTACCGCCAGGTCGGACTCATCGACAACAAGCTCGGCCTGATCCTCATCTACACCGCGTTCAACGTCCCGTTCACGATCTGGATGATGAAGGGGTTCGTCGACGAGGTGCCCGCGGAGTACGAGGATGCCGCCATGCTCGACGGCTACACCCGGTTGCAGGCGTTCCGGCGATACACCCTTCCCCTGCTCGTGCCCGGCATCGCCGCGACGGCGGTCTTCGCGCTCATCTTCTCGTGGAACGAGTTCGTGTTCGCCACCTTCCTCACCTCCAGCGACGACGTCCGGACGGCCCCACCCGCCATCGCCGGCCTCATCGGCGGCACCACTACGGACTGGGGTCTCGTGGCCGCCGCCTCCGTGGTGTTCGCCCTACCGGTGCTCGTCTTCGCGTACCTGGTGCGCAAGCACCTCATCGCCGGTGTGACGCTCGGGGCGGTGCGACGCTGATGGCGGGCATCGAGGTGACAGCGCTGCACAAGCGCTACCCGGACGGGACGGTCGCAGTCGAACACGTGGACCTGTCCATCGGCCACGGCGAGCTGTTCGTGATGCTCGGCCCCTCGGGTTGCGGCAAGACGACAACGCTGCGGGCCATCGCCGGCCTGGAGAGGCAGACGACGGGCGACATCCGCATCGGCGACACGCTGGTCAACGACCTGCCGCCCGCCGAGCGCGACATCGCCATGGTGTTCCAGTTCTACGCCCTCTACCCGCATCTCAAAATCCGCGACAACCTGGCGTTCCCGCTGCGGGCCGAAGGCCTGCCCAAGCCGGAGGTGCACGAGCGGGTCAACGAGGCCGCCCGGCTGATGCAGCTCGGTCCTCTCCTGGACCGGCGACCGCGCCAGCTCTCCGGCGGGGAGCAGCAGCGCGTCGCGCTCGCTCGCGCCCTGGTACGACGACCGCGCGCCTTCCTCATGGACGAGCCTCTCACCAATCTGGACGCGGAACTGCGTGCGGACATGCGCACGGAGATCAAGCACCTGCAGGGAGAACTGGGGGCGACGATGGTCTACGTCACCCACGACCAGGTCGAAGCGATGTCGCTAGGTCACCGAATCGCCATCCTCAACAAGGGCCGCGTGGAGCAGATCGGCACGCCGCTGGAGGTCTACGACCGTCCGGCGAGTCTTTTCTGCGCCGCGTTCATCGGCTCCCCGCCGATGAACCTGATCGAGGTGGAGGTGGCCGACGGGAAGCTGCGCGGTGAGGGCGGACTGGTTCTCCCGCCACCGCCTGGCCTGCCGCGCGACCGCCGCCTGGTCGCAGGCGTCCGGCCGGAGGCGCTGGAAGTCACCGCACCCGAGGCGGAAGGCTCGATCCCGGCCCGGGTGGTCTCGGTGGAGTGGCTGGGCGACGAAATCATCTACGTGGTCGACCACGGCGGCCAACGTGACGTCCGGGTCCGGATGCCACCGACTGTTCGTTTCGCCGCTGAAGCGAAGGTCGGGCTGCGGCACACCGGCGGGACCCCAACGGTGTACGACGTGAGCACGGAAGAGCTGGTGGCCTGATGGGAACCCTGGCAGCGCACGGGCTGCGCAAATCCTTCGGCAAGGTCCAGGCCCTGGACGGGGTGACGCTGGACGTGCCGGACGGCTCGTTCTTCGTCGTACTCGGGCCCTCCGGGGCAGGCAAGACGACGACCCTGCGAGCGATCGCGGGCCTGGAGAAGCTTGACGCCGGGTCGGTGCATCTGGACGGCAGGGACGCGACCGGTGACACCCCGGCCGCACGCGACCTGGCCATGGTCTTCCAGAACTACGCCCTCTACCCGCGACACACGGTGTACGAGAACATCGCTTCGCCGCTGCGGGCGCGCCGCTGTTCCTCGAGTGAAATCGCCACTGCCGTCGAGCAGATGTCCAGCCTGCTGCACATCGAACGTCTGCTGCAACGTCGGCCCGCGCAGTTGTCGGGCGGTGAGATGCAGCGTGTCGCCCTGGCCCGGGCGCTGGTCCGTAGCCCGCGCGCGTTCCTCATGGACGAACCGCTCACCAACCTCGACCTCAAGCTCCGCGTCGAGATGCGCACCGAGCTCACCCGCATCCACCGGAGCCTCGGAGCGACCTTCGTCTACGTGACGAACGACCAGGTCGAGGCCCTGTCCATGGCCGACCAGGTCGCGGTCCTCAAGGAGGGGCAGGTGCAACAGGTCGGAACGCCCACCGAGGTGTACGAGCGTCCGGCCAACCAGTGGGTCGCCGCATTCGTCGGGAGCCCACCGATCAGCCTGCTCGCCTGCCGCGCCGACGGAGATCGACTGGTCGGTGCGGCAGGCTGGACGCTGCCACGGCCCCGCTGGACCACGGCCGAGGACGGTCGTCAGCTGCTACTGGGCCTGCGCGCGGAGGACCTGTCCGTCGAGCAGCGTGGGAACGCGTCGTTGTCCGGGGAGCTCTACGGCCTTGAGCCGCTCGGTGACCGAACGGTGGTCGACGTCCGAGTGGGGACGGAGATCCTCAAGGTCAAGGCACGACCCACAGTCACCGGTACGCCGGGCGAACGCCTGCAGGTCACTGTCGACCTGGACCGTGCGCACCTGTTCGATGCGGGCACCGGGCTGTCGCTGTCCGAGGCTGGGCGGTAACCGCGCCGGGCGGTGACGGCGACATGCGTCCGCACGTGGCGATCGAGCCCCGCCTCGCCCGCGACGAGGGCGTGTGACCCGTCCGTCTACGCGCACAGCGCGATCGCTGAAGCACGCCGGACATCACGAAGAAGATCACAGGAGGCGACGCGATGAGTGACCCGATGAACGTGCTGGCCCCCGAGCATCGGCGGCTGCGGATCGGCGACGCCTGGCGCGACGCCGCAAGCGGAGCCACCTTTGCCGTCGAGGACCCGGCCACCGGCAAGACCATCGCCGAGGTGGCGGACGCCGACGTCGTTGACGGGCTCGCCGCCCTGGACGCGGCGAGCAGGGCAATGGCGGGGTGGGCGGCGACCCCGCCGCGGAAACGGTCAGAGTTGTTGACCGCGACGTACCGGGCACTGACCGAGCGATCCGAGGAGATCGCCCGGCTGATCACGCTCGAGATGGGCAAGCCGCTCGCCGAGGCTCGGGGAGAGGTGGCCTACGGTGCCGAGTTCTTCCGTTGGTTCGCCGAGGAGGCGGTGCGCGTCGAGGGGCGCTACAACACCGCTCCCGCAGGTGGATATCGCATCCTCACCGTGCCGAAGCCGGTCGGACCGTGCGTCTTCGTGACGCCCTGGAACTTTCCGTTGGCCATGGGTGCCCGCAAGATCGCTCCTGCGCTGGCTGCGGGCTGTACGACGATCACCAAGCCAGCAGGTCAGACGCCACTCACCATGCTGTTCCTGGCCCGCATCATGGAGGAGGTCGGCGTTCCCCCGGGCGTCGTCAACGTGGTGACCACCAGGCGTTCCGGCGAGGTGGTCTCCGCACTGCTGGCCGACAGCCGGACCCGCAAGCTTTCGTTCACCGGGTCGACCGAGGTCGGACGCGTACTGCTACGACAGGCCGCGGACAACGTGCTGCGCACCTCCATGGAACTGGGCGGCAACGCGGCCTTGATCGTCTGTGCCGACGCTGACCTGGACGTCGCGGTCGACGGTGCCATGGTGGCCAAGATGCGTAACATCGGGGAGTCCTGCATCGCGGCCAACCGGATCTACGTCGAGGAGCCCGTACGCGAGGAGTTCACTGCGCGCTTCGCCGAGCGGATGGGCGCGCTTTCGGTGGGCCATGGTCTCGACGACGGCGTGAACGTGGGGGCGTTGATCGACGAGGCGTCGGTCACCACGATCGACGAGCTCGTCGCCGACGCGGTCGATCGCGGCGCCCGGGTCCTGGTGGGCGGCGAGCGTCCCGACGGGCCGGGCCACTTCTACCCGCCCACGGTCCTCGTCGACGTGCCCGACGATGCGCGGATGCTGCAGGCGGAGATCTTCGGCCCGGTGGCGCCGATCATCTCGTTCACGTCCGACGACGAGGTGATGGCGAAGGCCAACGACACCGAGCACGGCCTGGCCGGATACGTCTTCACCCGTGACCTCCAGCGGGCGCTCCGGTTCGCCGAAGGGCTGGATACGGGGATGCTCGGCATCAACCGTGGCCTGATATCGGACCCGTCTGCTCCGTTCGGCGGCGTGAAGCAGTCAGGGATCGGCAAGGAAGGGTCGCACGAGGGCATCCTCGAGTACCTCGACCTCACCTACGTGGCGATCGACCTACCGTGACCGGCCTGCTGCGCCGGGCGCCCGGCCCGCGCGTCTGCGCCACCCGGGCGGCCAACCTCGCCGACGCCGTCCCGGTCCCGCAGCTGACCTGGACGTCCGCCCAGCACATCGCCGCCGACGTTCCGGAGAGGCACTGACATGCTTGAGACCGTCCGCGGACCACGCCAGCTGATTGTGGGCGAAGGGGTCGCGCAGAACATCCCCCGAGTGGTGGCCGAGAGCGGCTCGCGAGTCCTCATCGTGACCGACCAGGTTCTTCTGGGGCAGCCGGGCGTGGCCGAAATCGTGGCCGCCGTGCGGGAAAAGGTCGAGGCCGTCGAGGTGTTCTCCGACGCGACTCCCGACGTGCCACTCTCCGATGTCGCCCTGGCCGTGTCGGTCGCCGCCAAGGTGGACGCGGACGTGATCCTCGCCATCGGGGGTGGCACGGTGATCGACCTCGCCAAAATCGTCGGCGTCATCCGGCGCCACGGTGGAACGCCGCGCGACTTCTACGGCGAGTCGAAGGTGCCGGGGCCGACTATTCCTCTCGTCGCGGTCCCGACGACGTCAGGCACCGGCTCCGAGCTCACACCCGTCTCGGTGTTGACCGACCCGGACCGCGCCCTGAAGGTGGGGGTTTCCAGCGTCCACATCGTCCCCGACTTCGCCATCGTCGACCCCGAACTCACCTACACCTGCCCTGCGACCGTCACCGCCCACTCCGGCATCGACGCGTTCTGTCACGCCGTGGAGAGCTACACAGCGCGGCCCCGGGCCCACGGACCGCGCGACCCGGTGGAGCAGGTGTTCCTCGGCCGCAACCCGATCACCGACCACTACGCGCTCCGCGCCGCGGAACGGATCGCCCGGAGCTTGCGCCGTGCGGTCAGGGACGGAAGCGACACGGACGCGCGCGCGGACATGTCCTACGGATCCATGCTCGCCGGGATCGCCTTCTCCCACGCGGGCAACGCCGCCCCGCACGCTCTCCAGTACCCCATCGGCGCAGCCACGCACACGCCACACGGCCTGGGCGTCGGACTGCTACTGCCCTACGCGCTGGACGCGGCCAGGGACGCCATCAGCGACCGGTTGGCCATCCTCGCCCGGGTGTGCGGGCTCGACGTTACCGACGCCTCCGATGCCGAGGCCGCAGATACGTTCCTCACCTGGCTCGACGGGCTCCTTGCCGACATCGGCATCCCTCCCACCTTGGCGGACATCGGCGTGGCACGCGCCGACCTCCCGCGCTTCGCGGAGATGGCCAGTGGTGTCACCCGCCTGATCCAGAACCACCCAGGCCCCAGCGACACCGCCAGCCTGACCGCGATCCTCGAAGCGGCCTGGACCGGGGACCGGACCCGACACGCCCTGACATGAAGCGCCTGCGCCGCCGGTACGCGGCGCAGCGGTAACTGGCCAGGCAGGGCGTGCTCCGAGCAGAGACAGTGACCGGCCTTTCACATGGCGAGTTCCCTGCCCCACCCTGGGCGGCGAGCTGCCGCTCTTTGGCCTTCGACCTGGGAGCGCGGTCCGCTGTCGTCCGGGCTTGTCCACTGGCGTCCGCACCGATCGTCATTCAGCTAGTCACCCGCCCGGCATGTCGCTCAATCGCTAACCGTCGGATCGAGTCACCGAACGCCAGGCGTCGAAGGCCCATGTGAGGTCGGCCGTGTCCGCGCTGATGAAGGTCGTGTCCAGGTATGTTCCATCGATGAAGTTGAAGCCGTAGAGGGTGAACTTGACGTCGCCGTCTTGGCGGTAGAGCCAGGCGGCACGATGACCGACCCCGTCTCGGCCACCCTCACCCACCTTGCCTGTTGGGTTCGGCGGTAGCTCGACATCGAGCGAGGCGATGATGTCGGCCCCGTTGGCGCACCGCCACGAACCTCCTGGCCCGACCCACATCGTACGGCCGGGTGCACGCCACGTCGTGACGCCGTCGTTGGCGGAACCCCGTGTCCAGGTATCAGAAAGCTCGATCGACCAACCATCGCCCAGAGACCTCTGCACGTTCCAAGTGTGCCCCCACGGCCTGGCGCGGTTCCTCGATCGGCCACGGGGTACACGAGAAGAGAAGTGACTCTTCGTCCCCCCGCCCATGGGTCCTGGTGGCAGAGGTGCGGCGCCTCAAGCCTGAGGTCGGTAACCTCGCGCCGTGACGTCTGCTGATCAAGAAGGCTGGTCGTTCGCCACAGCACGGGTCCCGGCCGAGTTCGGCGCTGCGATCCAGCCGCTCACACCCGCCGTGCAGCACGCTTGGGGCGACGAGGAGACCCTGTGCGGCCTCGTCGAGGACCAGATTGAGTTGTACCGGCATCTCTTCGACCGTGAGGATGCCTCGGCGTGCCCGACCTGTCGGCAGCAGGCCGCCGCCGCGCCGACCTGGCCCTGCGCACAGGAACGCTTACACGACCGGCTTCTGGCGGCTGCGGAGGGACCGATGCGCGAGGACCTGCTCGACGCTCTGCGCCAAGGTGCCGAAATCAAGCTGTGGCTGAACGGCCCCGCCGCCAGTTTGGCCAAGCACTACGCCCAGCTGGACCGAATCGTCGAAGGCAGCCCCGCCCTGATCGCGGCGCTCAGCGTCAACGGATCCGTCGGGCTTGCCAGGGTCGAGCACGGACCCTGGCAGTTCATCGTCGTCCTGCCCGGCCACGGATTTCCCCTGATCGCTCGCGCAAGGGCCGACCGGTAGCACCGGCCGCCACCGCCGGACAGCAGGCGGCGCAGCAGACGCCGTCGAACTCACCTGCCCGAGAGGTAGACCCCGAGACCAGCCAGCAACAGGCTGATCAGGCTGGCGCCGGCGCGTAACGAGTTCCACCACGTCCAGGCGGACGAGTAGGAGGCCCACACCCGGACCGCCTCCGCAGGATCGGTCGGCACGCCTGCGGCGTCGAGCGTCTCGTTCATCGGCACGTTGACGACCACCGTCGGGATGAACGCGCCCACCAGGTACACCCCCGCGGCCACCAGGAACAGCACACCCGCCGACCGCTTCCCGAGGATCAGCAGGAACACACCGGTCACCGTGGCGGCGACGAGCGGGCCGGAGAACGTGACGAAGAACAGCGGATTCTGGATCCTCTGGTTGATGCTCGTCATGGCCCGGATCGCGGTGCCAGCGTCGGCGGCGTTCAGACCGGGCATCACCGCCACCGAAAAGGCGTAGTAGACACCGGCGATCGCACCCGTCACCACCAGGGTCACCGCCGCCGACCAGGCAGCCAGGGTGGCGTTCATGCCCAGTCTCCACCGGGTGACGTGTCCCATGCACCAGCGGCGGCGGCGTCCCGGGCATAGTCGGTGAACTCGCGCGGCCTGCGGCCCAGCGCCCGTTGCACACCATCGGCGAGCTGCGCATTGCGGCCGTCCAACACCTTGCCGAACAGTTCGGTCAGCACCGCCGTGAGCTCCGCCGGCACGGCGTACCCGGCCATCACGGCGGCGTACTCCTCGGGCGAGACCGATCGGTAGCGGATCTCCCGCCCGAGCGCGTTGCCGATCTCCGAGGTCGCCTCGGCGAAGGTGAGAAGTCGCGGGCCGGTCACCTCGTAGAGCTGCCCCGCGTGCCCGTCGTCGGTCAGCGCAGCGACCACGATGTCGGCGATGTCGAGGGCGTCGACGAACGGCTCCGGCACGTTCCCGGCCGGGAGGACGACCTCGCCGCCGCGTATCGAGTCGGTCAGGAAGTCCTCGCTGAAGTTCTGGCTGAACCAGCTCGCCCGCACGATCGTCCAAACCACTCCGGAGTCCTGGACCACCCGCTCGCTGAGTTTGGCCTCCTCCTCGCCCCGGCCGGAAAGCAGAACCAACCGTTCGATCCCGCCGGACACCGCCTGTTCGGTGAACGAGCGGATCGTCGCGAGGGCGTCCGGCGCGACCAGGTCCGGGTAGTACACCAGGTAGACCGACGAAACCCCGTCCAGTACGGGTGCCCAGGTGCGCTGATCGGTCCAGTCGAACGGCGGCTCGCCGGAGCGGGAGCCGACCCGTACCGGCCGGTCGAGTTTGGCGAGCCGGTCCACCACCCGGCGGCCGGTCTTGCCGGTGCCGCCCAGTACGAGGATTGGCTGCTCATCAACGGTCTTCGTCATGGCAACCAGTCAAGTCGAGGGCGGGCGCACCGGGAATGGGCGAGACTCTCGATCGCATGTCCCGACGTCTCGACCGCCCACCTCACAGGGCTAACCTGAGCGCATGGATGCGCTCGCGGGGCTGCTGGACGGGCCGAGGGCGCGCGGTGCGTTCCTGATGCGGTCGGTGTTCGACCCGCCCTGGTCGGTACGGATCCAGGATCGTGCGCCCCTCACCCTGGTCACCATGCTGCGCGGCACGGCGTGGGTGGTGCCGGATCAGGGTGCTCCGGTGCCGCTACGCCCGGGCGATGTCGCGATCATCCGTGGCCCGGAGCCGTACACGATCGCCGACGACCCGGCCACGGCGCCGCGGGCAGTGATCCATCCCGGTGAGCACAGCACCACGCCCACCGGGGACGAGTTGTGCGACGTGATGGACCTGGGTATCCGGACTTGGGGCGAACGCGCTGACGGGACGGCGGTGCTGCTCAGTGGCACGTACCAGTTGCAGGGCGAGGTCAGCCAACGGCTGCTGAGGGTCCTGCCCCATCTCCTGGTGCTGCCGGCCGGAGCACTGGACAGCCCGCTCATCCCCTTGCTCGGCGACGAGATGACCAAGGACGAGCCGGGGCAGGATGTGGTCCTGGACCGGCTGCTCGACCTACTGCTCATCGCCGTACTTCGGGCCTGGTTCTCCCGGCCCGAGGCGGCGGCGCCCGCCTGGTACCGAGCGCACGGCGATCCGGTGGTCGGCAGGGCGTTGCGACTACTGCATGACCACCCGGCAAAGCCTTGGACGGTGGCCACCCTCGCGGCCGGCACCGGTATCTCGCGGGCGGTGCTGGCCCGCCGGTTCACCGAACTGGTCGGCGAGCCTCCGATGGCGTACCTCACCAACTGGCGGCTCGCGCTGGCCGCCGACCTGCTGCGCGAACCGGACGCCACCGTCGGCGCGGTGGCCCGCCAGGTCGGCTACGGCAGCTCATTCGCACTCAGCGCGGCCTTCAAACGGGTACGCGGTCTCAGCCCGGCCGAACACCGGCAGGCCATCGGGTCGCCTGACGTCACTCCAGTGGGATGAACGTGCCGAGGCTGCCCTCCTCTGCCGTCTAGGCCGCAACCACACCGCGTCACCAACCGTCGCCAGCGCCAGGTCGGGTGTCCGACAGGCATTGCGGCGACCTATCTCCGCAGCGGCCCCTGCGTCTACGCTCTGCAACAAGGCGAGCGCTGGACACCGCTATGCGAGTGGAGGCGGAGCGATTGGCGAAGCTGAGCGAAGCCGAACGCAACGTGCGGTTCTGGCCGGTCGAGTTGGACGAGCCGGGGCTGGTTCTCGGCCTGCCGCCGGCCACACCGAACCCGTCGCAGGGATCCGGGCTGCCGTTCGGTGCCGCCGCAGAGACCCGGGCCTACGCACTGGTCGGCCCACAAGCGACGATGACCGGGCTGGCCGAGCGGTTCCTCGAGACCGTGATCGTTCCGCTGACCGCCAAGCTGCCCGCCGACAGCCCGTTCAAGGCCGTGCCGGACCGCTCCAGCCTGGCGAGGGCGCTGGCGCAGGTGTGCGCGACCACCGTCAGCGCGCAGGAGAGGTACGTGCTGGAATGGCGGACCGGCACACTCTTCCCGCTCCCGATGCAACGGTCGGCCACCGGCTGGCTGGTGTTCCTCGACAAGATCCAGCAGGTGCCGGCCGGCAACCTGCTGGTGCCCGACCCGACCACGGTGCCGGCCGGCGACCTCGTCGGCCCGACCGCGATCACGCCGGTGCGGGACCCGGAGCGGGAGGCGCAGCCGGAGCCGCCCTCGGCGCTGACCGCCCAGGTGACCGCGCTGATCGGCGGCAAGACCCCGGAGCAGGTCGCCACCGCGCTGGCCCACGATCTGCTGGACAACCCGTACGCGACCTGCCTGCGGGTGGTCGAGGCGCTGATCCAACTGGAGGCCCACGCGGCCGCCGACGGCAAGAAGTTCGCCGCCGCGATGGTCGCCGCGATGCTACCGCCGCAGCTGTCGGCGCTGGCCGCCACGACCGGGGGCAACGCGGTCCTGCGCCGGTGCTGGGCGCGGCTCACCTCGGCCGACCCGATGTTCGAGCCGGCGTCGCAGGCGCTGGACCTGGTGGTCCGGACGCCGGCGCAGGGCACCACCCGGCGGGAGTACTTCACACCCCAGCAGCGCCGGCCCGCCGTCGTGCCGATCGAGCCGCCGCTGACCAAGGATCAGACCACCGTCAATGGCCACGTGGTCGGCGGCATCGCCCTCGGCCGGCGGCAGACGTACGGCTGGACCGATGCCTTCTGGCCCGGGCCCTTCGCCCCCGGCGTGGTCGCCGTGCGGGTGTTCGACACGGCGCACGGGGCCGGCGTGCCGTGGCCGACCGGCGCCCGCCCCGACCTGATCGCCGCGCGGCGCCACGTGGTTGCGACGATCGGGCCGATCGAGGGGCAGATCGACGCCGTCCGGCTGGCCGACACCGCGCTGCTGTCGATCGGCACCCAGCAGTGGTCGTTCCACGTGGACAACGAGGGGACTGTCCTGCTCGAGCACTTCCGCCGGCGGGCCCCCGACCACTACGACGTGTTCTTCGGCATGTACGGCCTCGGTCTGGCGGTGTGCGACGCGACCGGCCGGATCAGCGCGGACGAGCCCGTCGTGTCGTCCCAACCGGATCGGGAGGTGCCGGCCGACGCGGTGCGGGCCGCGAACCCGCACGCGTTCACCGCCGGCGCCGCGAACGCCGCCCGGGACTACTACCCGACGTTCGTCACGATGGTCCAGGCCCGGCCGGGCGGTGACCCGCTGGTGCTGGATGCGCCGACCGGCAAGGACCGCCGGGACACACCCCGGTTCGACTTCTTCGGCTGGGCGCGGTCGGGATCCAAGGGCATCGGGTCACCGGTGTGGGCCGCTCGCTGCACGATCGCCCTGCAGTCGTCGCAAGCGTTGCAGGAGAGTGAGCTGGCGGTCGCCGCCTTCCGGTTCACCAGGGTCCTCGACGACGAGCGGGTCTGGGCGGCAGACTGGACCACCGGGACGCCGACCGTCAAGGACCGCAAGCCGTTCAAGCCCCCGGTGTCCGGGCTCGGCGGAGCGCGCCGGGCGGCAGAGAACGGCCTTCGGGTCGCCGGGGGCTGCCCGGAGGCCGGCCACACGGTGAGCCAACTGTTCCCGTCCCAGTACGGCGCCGCGCTGCTCCTGGACGCGCACATCAACGCGCCGAACCACCAGAAGGCCGCGATCATGCGTGCCTGGCAGCGGACCGTGGACGCCTTCCTGGCCGAGGCCACGGCGCAGCTGACCGCCGAGACCGGCCAGGCGCCCACCGCCGACCAGACGCTGTCGCGGGCCGGCACGCTGATCCACGTCGGGGCCACCGAGCAGCTCAGCGAGCCGTTCTTGCGGCGGTTCGCGGTCAGCTACGCGAGCCTGCGCGGGTACACCGAGTCGGGCAGCCGGACCGTGGTCTTTCCCGACCGTAGCTTCGCGCTCGGGTTCGAGCACGACCTGCACCTGTCGCCGCTGACCGGCACGTTCACCGGCTGGGTCTGACCCATGACGAATCTGACCGTGACGGGTGAGCTGGGCCCGGTGGCCGAAGCGCTCGGCACCGCGATCGGTGTGCTGCGGCCGGCCGCCTCGGGGCTGGAACTCGACGCTGGCTTCTTCGCCGCTCCCGGCGAACGGATCGGCCGGATGCTGGCCGATCCCGAGCAGCGGGCCGCCACCGTACGCGCGATGGCGTTGCTGGTGCCGCCGGACGACATCGACGGCGTGGCCCATCATCGGCTCGTCGACACCGGCGGCGTCACGGTGTCCATCACCACTGTGGACGCCGGCGGGTCGGTGGTGGTCGGCCTGGCCCTCGTCCTGCCGGCCGAAAGCGGGACGCTCGAGCTGGCGGTCCCGCTGGTGTCCGGGTCCGGATCGCGGGTCACCGCCGTGGCCGGCACCGACGAGCACCCTGTCACCGTGACGCTCAGCAGCCACGCCGCCGACGGGACCGGGCTGGCGGTCCGCGCCGGATTGGCCGGTCCGGACCTGGCGGCGGACAGCACCGTCACCGTGGTCGTCAGCCCGGCCGGTGCCGATCCCGTGACGCTCGACCCGGCGGCCGGCACCGCGCCCGGCGACGCCATCCGGGCGCTGATCTCGCCGCTGGCCGGTCCGCCACTGGCCGGCGTACTGGGTCTGTCCGGCGGGGTGCCGCCGTTGCCGCTGGCGCCCTCGACCGATGCCTCATCGGCCTGGCGAGGCTGGCTGTCGGACTTGCTCACCGGGCCCGAGCCGCCGGTGCTGCAGTGGTCGGCCGACCTGCTGGCGCTGCTCGACGGACGACCGCTGCCGGCTGGTTCCCCCGCACCGGCTCCGGGTGAACCGCTCGACCTGACGTTGCGTCGACCGGGCGGCAGCGCCCCCGGGTTCGGGCTGCGGATCGGGGTGGAGGACGGTCCGCGGGCCACCGCCGCAGTGCGTACCTGGTTCGACGGCCCGGCCGGCACGCTCACCGCCGAAGCGGCCCTGGCCGGCATTCCGCTGGCCGGGACGGCGCCGGCCACCGTCGGCGGATCCTGCTCGGTCACTGTGACGACGCCGGGCCGGCTGTGGCCGCCGGCCGACGGACACGACACGGAGCTGCGGGTGGGCACGCTGGTGGCCGGGCTGGCACACGGGCCGGCCGGTGTGGTTCCGGTGCTGGCTCTCGGCGACGTGCACCTGGCGCTGCCCGGGTCCGGCGCCGTCGACGTGGACCACCTCGATCTGACCAGTGCCGACCTGGTCGAGTCGGTGGCCGGGGCCCTCGCCGACGTGGTCGCGGGCGGGCTGGGCCGCTCGGTGCCGGCGACCGCCCTGCTCCGGCTGCTCGGGCTGGCGCCACCGCCGGGGGTGCCGCCCGTCGACGCCGGTCTGCTGGCCACCCAGCCGGGGCGGGCGCTGACCGACTGGTACGCGGCGCTGCGGGAATCCCCGACCGGCTGGGCGCCGGTCGCGGCGTGCGGTTGGGCGCTGCTCGGCGGCGCGCCGCCCGGCGACGACCTGGATGCGGTCGTGGTGAGCGGGGCAGGCACCTCGGCCGACCCGTGGCGGGTGCCGCTCGACCACCTTCCGGCCGGCTCCTTCGCCGAGCCGATGGCGTTGTGTGTGTGGGACGGCGGCGTGGCCGGAGGGCCACCCCGGCTGTGCGCCGGTCTCCGCGTCGCCGCCACCGTCACCGTCGCGCCCGGTGCGCCGGCGGTCGAAGCCGATCTGCTGGTCGAGCTGCTCGGTGTGGACGTCGCACCGGCCGGCGCGGCGGCGCCGCGGCTGCTGTCGTCGGTGCACGCCACAGTGCGGACCGCGCCCGGGGCGCTTTCGCCGGTCGGTGACACCGTTCTGACGCTGGGGCCGCTGGAGGTCGCCGTCAGCTGGACGGCCGGGTCACCGCTGACCGTCCGGAGCACGGTGGGCGGCGTCACCGCCGGCGATGCCAGGCTCGACGCGATCGAGTTCCCCGGGCCCGTGCCGTCCTCCGGCGAGCCGGATCTGGGCCTGGCCGACGGGAACGCGGCGGTGCTGTGGACGGTCGCCCGGACGTTGGTCGGGGCCGCCGCATCGGCGATCGGTGGCGCCGGCCGGCTGGCCACCGTGCTTGCCGGCGCACGGGACGGGCCGCCGCCGGTGGACCTGCCGGACCCGGACGACGTGCGGTCCGGCGTGGGCGATCCAGCCGGGCTCGTCGGCGGCTGGCTGACCGGGATAGCCGTGGACGAGAGCGGCGTGAGCGCGGCGGGTCGCCCCCACCTGCTCGGCCTGCTGGCATGGTTGCGGGCGCTGCTCACCCGGCGACTGACCGGCGCTCCCGGCCGTTCGGTCGACCCGGCGGCGGACGACACCGGCGGCTCGGGGACGGCGGACACCCCGTGGTGCACACCGCTGCACGAGGCGGACCAGCCGGCCGTCGAGCTGCTGACGTGGATCTCCGGTGACGGGCCGCCGACGACGTGGGGCCCTCTGGCGTCGGCCGTGCTGTTCCCGGTGGAGTCGAGGACCTACGAGGCGGCGGGCGCGGTCGAGACCGGCGACGAGCCGGTCGAGGCCGAGGAACTATGGGCGTACGGGTCGGGCGACACGGTTCCGGACGGCCCGGACATCGTCACGGCGGTGCAGGCCCTGTCTGCCGCCGGAGGCATCGATCCGCGCCGCCTGGCCGGGTTGAGCGGCGGGTCGATCGACCGGCTCGCGAGCGTGCTGTCCGACGCCGACGGCGTCCTGCACGCCGGTGCTGCCGCGCCGCCGCCGGGCTGGGCCACCGCCACGCCCGTGCCGGCCTCGCACTGGGACCTGGTCGCGCACCCGGACGCCGCCGCCGTCGCTGCCGCGCACCTGCGGTCTGCTGTGGAAGGCGCCGATCCCGCCGGCTGGACGCTGATCGCGGTCGACGCGGGACTGACCGACCCGGGCGACTGGAACCCGCTGGCGGAGGCGCTGGGGCTGGGCCCGCCGCTGCCGGTCACCCTGCGGGTGCCCGGTGTGGAGCCGGCGCTGGTCGATCTCGGTGGGTTGACGCCGTCCCCGGCGTACGTGATCGACCTCGGCGACGCGGCCACCGCCACCTCGTCCGAGCTGGCCGGCCGCCTGGCGCACGCGGTGGACGGTATCCGAGCCGCCCGCGGCGTCGACAGGGTGATCCTTGCCGCGCACTCCTGGGCCGGCCTGGTGGCGTGCGACTGGGTGCGGGCGGCACCGGCCGGGGTGCTCGGCCTGGTCACCCTCGGCACCCCGTTCAGCGACCCCACCGTCGACGACGACGCCGGAGGCGCCCCCGGGCCGGCCGGCGTGCTGGTCGACCCGGACCTGGCCGGCACCGTGCACGCCGTCCGGGCGCTGTTCGCCGACCCGTCCGTCCTCGGCCCGCACGGGTACGTACTGCGCCGGCTGGCCGGCACCGTCACCGGCTGGCGGACCGGCGCCCCGGGGGAGCCGCCGGTGCCCCGGGAACCACTGACGCCGATGCTGGCCCGGGCGGGTGAGGACCGGGCCACGCCGCCCGAGGTGCCGGCGCTGGCCGTCCGCGGCGCCCTCCCCGGTGACCTCCGCCGCGACCTGGGCCGCGCGCTGTGGCGGCTCGGGCCCGCCGGCAGCGCTCCAGGGCCGATCCGGCAAGGGGTACGTGTCGGGCTCGACCTCGGGCCGGCCGCCGCCGACGAGGCCTCCGTCGCGCTCACCGTGCGGCTGGACACCACAAGCGACGGCGCGGCCGTCGAGGTCGGGGCGGAGCTCGGCAGTCCGGCGGGGTGGCTGGTCGGCGGGCCGCTCGGCGGGCCGGAGCGGGTCCGGTGGGCGGAGTTCGTGGCCCGGCGCGACGGCACCGGCACCCGCCTCGATCTGCTGATGTACGACACCGCCCAGGCGGGGGTGACCGCCCCCGTCGTGGGCCTGGCCGACCCGACCGGTCCCGCGCTGGCCGCCGCCGTGCTGACCGAGCTGGGAGTGCAGGCCGAGCGGGGTGGGCGGGCCGGTGTGCTGGTCGAGCTGCTGACCGCGCTGGATCTGGTCGCCGGCGCGGGTGCGGATCTGGCCCTGCTGCCGGACGGCATCGCGATGCTCCAGGACGACCGCGCCTTCGGTGGCGTGCTGGCGGCAGTGCTGGATCGTCCCGGCGGCGCGGCCGGGCTGCGGCGCGACACCGGCTCGCCGGACGGGCGCGGGCCGTGGCGCTACCACCACCCGGCGCTGCCGGTCGAACTCGTGGTCACGCCGGCCGATGTCACAGTCACGACCACCGGAGCCGGGCTGCCCGCCGGTCAGGACGGCCTGCTGACCGGCACCGCGCGAGTCACCCTCCCGGAGGAACCGACCGGCCGGATCGGCTGGGAGCTGACCGCCGGCGACACCGTACTGACCAAGGAGGCCGACGGCGGCGCCGTCCGGCTGCGCGGCCCCGGGTTGGAGCCTGCCGCGACGCTGCTTCCGCCCGACCCGGACCTGCTCGACCGACTGGCCGGACCGGCTGCCCGCACCTTCGCCGCGGCGGCGCTCGGCGCCGGCCTCGGCTTGGCCCGTGGCGGTGGGCCCATGCCCTGGCTCGGCGGCTTCCTCCGCGATCCGGGCGCCGAACTGTCCCGGCGGCTCGGCGGCGACGGCGCCGGCCCGCCCGATGCCGGGATGGTGGGCGCGCTGCTGACCGAGTTGGGCGCGCTGGTCGGCGGCGGAGGACCGTTGACGCTGCCCGGTGGGCTGGCCCTGTACGCCCGGGCCGGGCCTGGTGGAACGCTGCGGATCGGCCTGGCCGGCGACGGTCCGCTCGAGCTGGCCGGGCAGGGCGCAGCCGCGACGACGCTGGACGCCGATCTGTGGCTCGACGTCGATGCCACCCGGACCGCCACCCCGGGCGGTACCCTGCGGCTGCACCTGCCGTTGCCGGACGGTCCGTGGGAGGCCGTCGACGTGATCCTCGGCGCTGGGCCGGACGGGGCGACACTGGCGGTGACGCCGGGCGCGCTCGGCGCCACCATCGGCCTGCTGCCCGCCGTGTCCGGGCTGGACGCCCTACTCGGCGGCGGCGCCCGGCTGCTGCTCGCCGCGGTGCTGGACGAATTGGCCGACCGGCTGCCGGACTCGCCGGCGAGGACTGCCGCGCTCGGCGTCGCCGCGGCGTTCGGGCTGTACGACCCGGTGACCGGCCGGTTCGACAGCGCCCGACTGGCCGGCCTCGGCACCGACCTCACCGGCGCACCGCCCGACCTGCCCACCGCCCGTCGCCGGGCCGACGCGCTGGCCGCGGTGGCCCGGCTGCTGGCACCGGCCGCCACGGCGAGCAGTGTGGACGGCGTCGCGCAGCTCACTGCCACCCTCGGCGGCGGCGGCCGGTTGACGATCGGAACTGGCCTGGCAACCGGGCCGGCGACGGTCCGGGCCGAATTGGCCGGGGCGGTCGCCGGTGCGGCGAGCCTGGATCTCGACGTGTCCGCCGCCGGAAGCAGCCTGAGCCTGGCCGGCGCTCTGGACCTCGGCCGGGGCATGGTGCTCCGACCGCTGCTGACGGCCGAGTCGCTGCCCTCGCAACAGGCCGGCACGGTGACGGTGGATCTTCTCGCCGACGCCACGGTGGTGCTCCCGCTGGCCCCGCACCCGGTGCCGCCGACCGCCGCGCAGCAGCGCCGGCTGGCCACCCACCTGGCGGTCCCGCTGGCCGTCCGGGCACTGCTCGACACGGCCCACCTGGAGGATCCGCTGTGGAGTGGCGGGCCGAACGCCGGTGACCTGTTGGTGGCCGCCGGCCTGGCCCGCCGGCGGGGAGGCATCCTCACCGTCGCCGCCACCCCCGACCTGGCAACCGTGCTCGGCGGGCCGCTGCGGCTGGTCGCCGGCGCGTCCGTGCCGATCGTCGAGGGACTGGAGCTGGCCCTGACCCGCGATGGCACCCGGTACGGCCCTTCGCTGCGCGGCACGCTGGCCCTGAACGCCGGTGGGCCACCGGTGACGCTGCACCTGGGCATGCCGGCCGAGGTGCCGACCGACTGGGACGGCGCCGACGCCGGCGTGGCCGTCCTGCTGGTCGACGTACCGACCGGCGGCATTCCCGCGCTGGCGCCGCTGCTCCGGCTGGCCGGCACCGGCTTCGCGGTCACCGGCGAGCACGGCGCGCTGGTCGACACGCCGCTGGTGACGATCCGCACCGCGGGCCTGTTCGGACTGGTCGACGTGGACCTCGACGGCCGGGTCCGGCCGGCTGGCCCGGTGCACGGGGCGCTGCAACTGCTCGCCCTCGGCCTTCCGCTGCTCCCGTCCGAGGGCGGCGACAACCCGGTCGCCGCCTCACTGCTCGCCGCCACCGGCGGCGACCCGACCCCGGCCAGCCCGCCGGTCGACCTCACCCTGGCCAGCGGCGACGACGGCTGGACCGTCCGGTTCGCCGGTGAGCCAGCCCTGCGCCTGCCGGTGCAGCAGGGATTCGGCCCGCTGTACCTGGACGAGGTCGCGCTGTCGTATGAGTCGGCGGCGCACCGGATCGGCGTCGGCGTGTCCGGCGACGTGTCCGTCGGCCCCCTGATCATCGGGCTGGACGACCTCACCGTACGGGTTCCGCTGGCCACCGCCGGCGACCCGGCGAGCTGGCTGGTCGACCTGGCCGGACTCGCCGTCGCGCTGGCCTCGGACGTGATCGAGGTCTCCGGCGGGCTGAAGAAGCTGCCGTTGCCCGGCGGCGACGTCGAGTACCTTGGGGCCCTGTCGGTGACGCTGGCCGGGCGCAACCTGACCGCGGTCGGCAGCTATTCCCAGCCGCACGACGAGTTGGGCGAGTACACGTCGCTGTTCGTGTTCCTCAACGTGCCGATCCCGCTCGGTGGGCCGCCCTTCTTCTTCGTCCTCGGGCTGGCCGCCGGTGTCGGCTACAACCGGCGCCTGCTGGTCCCGGACGACCCCGCCGAGGTGCCGGCGTTCCCGCTGGTCGCCGCCGTCTCCGGGGACCTCGGCCTCGGCGACGACCCGGTGGCCGGGCTGCGGGCGATCGGCGCCGACCTGTCACCCGCCCGGGGCGCCTACTGGGGCGCGGCAGGGGTCCGGTTCACGACCTTCGGCCTCATCCAGGGCACTGCGCTGGCCTACGTCAGCCTGGACACGGGCGTCGAGATCGGGCTGCTCGGACTCCTCCAGCTCGCGCTGCCGTCCGACGGGGCCGGCACCGTACTGTCGGTCGAACTCGGCCTGGCCGCCAGCTACAGCACCATCGACCGGATCATCTCGGTGCGCGCCGGACTGACCGCCGGCTCCTGGCTGTTCAGCAAGGACTGCCGGCTGACCGGCGGCTTCGCCTTCATGGCCTGGCTGGCCACGCCGGAAGTGCTGCTGAGCATCGGCGGCTACCACCCGCGATTCACCGTCCCCGACCACTACCCGGAGGTGGACCCGGTCGGCTTCGAGTGGACTCCCGGATCCGGCGTCAGCGTCAAGGGAGAGACCTACTTCGCCCTGACCCACAGCGCCGCGATGCTCGGCGGCAGCCTGGAGGCGTCCTACGACCGCGGCACGGTCCGGGCCTGGTTCGAGACCTCGGTCGACGTCATGGTCACCTGGGATCCGTTCACCTACCGGGCCGACCTGCACATCGGCGTCGGCGCCTCGCTGACCATCCAGGCCTGTGTCTTCGTCTGCGTGCGGGTACGGATGAGCGTCGACGTCGGCGCCGACCTGCACATCGCCGGGCCGCCGCTGCGGGCGGTGGCCGGCGTCGACCTCGGCGTCACCTCGATCACCGTCGCGTTCGGCGATGAGGTGCCGCAGCCGTGGCTGAGCTGGGCGGAGGTCAGCCGCACCTATCTCGGCGGTGGCCGCGATGATCAGCCCGCCACGGTCACCAGCGTCACCGCCGGCCGGCTGGAGAGTACGGTGGCCACCGCGCCGGACGGGTCGGAAGCCGAGCCCTGGGTGGTCGGTACGACCTTCACCCTGGTCGTCGACAGCGCCATGCCGTGCACCGGGCTGAAGATCGAGGACTCCGCTGCCGGCGAGCACCGGCCAGCCGGGGTGGTGACACCGTCCGATCTGGACGTCGTACCGGCCGGTCCCGACCTGGAAACGGTCACGGCGGTGCTGTCCGTCGCGATCTCCAAGCGCATCGTCGGCGACTGGGAGCCGGCCACCACCGACGTGGTCGACAGCCTCGAGGTCACCGGGCAGCAAGGTCACTTCCCGGCGGCGCTGTGGGAGCAGGGCCGCGCCGACGAGCCGGCCGCGGCGATGCTGGCGGCGATCGGCGGGTCCCAGCTCGTCGCCGGGTTGACCGTCACTGAGCGCACCGGGGCCTTCGGCGACCACGCGACGGTTCCCTTGTCGACGCTGGTCGAGGAGCAGCCGACGTTGCCGCTGCCGCTCGGGCCGGCCGGCGGGCCGACCTGGCCGGGCCAGATCGAGCCGCCCGTGCCGAAGCCGGTCCCGGGGCGGCGCCGGACGACCCAGCCGAGGCTGCTCGGGGTGGGACGACGACGCGCGGCGGGGACGCCGTGGTCCGGTCGTGGTGCGCTCCGCGACGACCAACGGCGTGACGGGGACACCAGCGCGGTGCGGCTCGATCCCGGCGCGGCCGCCGTCTGGGACGTCCGTGACCTCCGGTTCGCCGACCTCGCCCTCGATCGCGAGGGGGGCGGGTTGCGCCTGATCGCGTTGACCGCCGGTGGCCGTCCACTCGTCGACCGCGTCGTGCCCGCCGGCGCCGATCTGGCCGCGCTGCTGCCGCCCCGCACCGCCCGGGTCGCCCTGTTGCCGGCCGGCGAGGCCGATCCGGAGCAGGACCGGGCGGCCGGCTGGCGGTTGCGCGACGAGCTGATCCGGGTCGGGCCGGGCACCTTCCTGGCCGGTGACGCCGTGGTGCTCACCGCGACCCCGGTGCCGCCCGCCGGCCGCTACCCCGGTGCGGTCGCCACGGTGCCGGCCGTCTCGGTGCTGGCCGGTCAGCCGGCCACCACCACGGTCGTCCACGGCCCCGGCAACGTGCTGGTCGTCAAGTGTTCCGCCGGCGCCGACCCGGTGATCGACGTCCGCGGCGGCGAGGCCGGCCGGCTCCGGCGTGTCCCGGCCGCCGACGGCGCCCTGCTGGTGGTCCCGATCCGCCGTGCCGCCGGACCGCTGCGCGTTCGGGTGTCCGGCACGGGGACGGCCGCCGTGCTGATTGTCGACGGTGGAGCGCCCGCCTGGGTCGACCGGCTGACCGACCGGCCCGGGCTGCCCCGTCCGGGTGGTACCGGAGGCAGTGCCGTCCGCGTCAATCTGCGTTCACGCATCCCGGGAGGGAGACCGACATGACCGAGACCCTCCCGATCGGGAGCATCCGCCTGTACGACAGCGTGGTGCCCGACATCACGGCCGGTGTCTACCGGGTGCGCTCGTCGCTCGCCGTCGCATCAGCCGATGACACGCTGGCCGCCCCGCCGGTGCACGACGCCTTCATCGAGGTGGCCGGCCCGCGGTTCGCCCTGTCGCCGTCCGATGTGGCGGCCGTCCACCCGGCGCCCGGCTCGATCGGCGCATACGGCCAGCGGCTGCCGCACATCGCGCTGACCCGCCGCACACTGCCGTGGGAACGTCGGTTCAGCGACGGCACACCGTGGCTGGTCCTGCTCGTGGTCCGCCCTGACGAGGCCACCGTGCTGGCCCCGCGCCCCCTGCGCGAGGCCGTCGGGGAGCAGCACTTTGCCACCCTCGCGGCGGCCGGCGACATCGACGGCGACGGGCCGGACGTCGCCGTCCTGCTCGCCACCGATCCGATCACCCAGGCCGGGCTCCTGCCGGTGAAGGCCGATGTCGGCCTGCTCAGCCACGTCCGACAGGTGAACGTGGCCGACACCGAGCTCGCGATGGGCGACGACGACGGCTGGTTCGCAGTCGTCGTGGCGAACCGGCTGCCGACCGAGCCCGGTCCGTACACCGCCTGCCTGATCTCGATGGAGGGCCGGGAGGCGCTGCTGTCGGCCTCGGCCGCCACGCCGACCCCGTTCGTCGTGCTGCACTCGTGGGAGTTCGAGGTGGGCGCCGGGGGGCTCTTCGAGGTGATCGCGCGCGGGCTCGACGTCGACGCGCTGGCACTGCCCGGCGGCGCCGACCCACCCGTGCCGATCCGGCGGGTGGACCACGACGGGCACTCGCACGCCGCCACCTACCGCGGTCCGTTGCGGGCCGGGCCGGTCGACCCGGCGCGGCCACCCCGGACGGACGACGTGGGACGGGCCGCGGCCGCCGAGCTGGGCCGGTTGCTCGGCGGGGCGGACGGCCGGTTCATGCAGGAGGTGGTCGGCTGGCACCGCGACATCGACCGGGCCGAGATCGCGGTCGTCAACCGGGTCGGCGTGGACGCTCAGCCACCGACCGGCCCGGCCCGGGTTCACGAGCTCCTGCGCCCGCACCGCGCCGATCCGGCACGGATCCCCGACGCCGTCCGGGAACCGCGATGAAGGCGCTGGTCACCGACGGGCAGCTGCTCGACACGCTGGCCACCGCGCACCAGACGGGACTGGTGCCGACGACCGTGGTGGGCGCACCGGCGTCCTATGTGTCGTCCCGCGTCGCGGCCTGGCGGCTGCTGCACGACATCCCGTACGCGTATCTGGTCCCGGACGCCACGATGCTGCCGGCCGAGTCGATCCGTTTCTTCCACGTCGACCCGGCCTGGCTCGACGCACTCACCGAGGCCGCGCTGGGGCTGGGCGCCGATCCGCCGACCTGGCAGACGCGGGCACCGCGGGTCTTGCCGGCCACCCGCCGGGCCGTGCTCGGGTCGATGCGTCAGGTGCGAGACGTGCGCCGCGGACGGATCGTGGTCGGTGACGGCCCGAGCGACCTGCCGTGGCCACCGCCGGCCGGGCAACCGGACGAACCCGTCGAGGACCCGCCGGTCACCGGCTTCCTGCTGCGGTCGGCCCTGGTCTCGCGGTGGCATGGGCTGCAGGTCCGGGCCTGGACCACGGCCGCGGTGCCGTCCGGCGCCGACCCGGCCGAGCACGCGGCCGAGCACCCCGAGAGGGTAGTGCCGATCCTGCGACTGGAACGGCTGTCGCCCGGTGTGCTGATCGCGCTGTTCGGCGGCGTACCCCGGCTGGTCTGGCTGGAGGAACCCCATCACGGCGTCCAACTCGGCGTCGACGTGGCCGCCGCGGTTCCGCACCTCCCGGCCGGACCACGGACCGAGTCCGGCCGGGAGATCCAGCGACTGCACAGCGTCGCGGTGCGCGACGAGGAGGGCCAGCCGACCGGCCAGGTGGTGTCGGTGCCGATGCGGGCCGGCGCGCGGCCCGGTGTGGTGGACGTCAAGGAGTTGGCTGCGGCGCTCGACGCTGCCCGACCGCTGCCGGCGCCCCGCGGGGGCGCCGGGATGAGCCTGGCGCTGCTGCAGCCACCCGCCCGTCAGCGCTTCGCCGGGGGTGCCCGGTGACCCGCCTGCTGGTTCCGGTGCAGCTCGACGTGCTGGTGGTCCGTGACGAGCACGAACGCTGGGCGACCACGGCGATGACCCAGCCGGTCGCCGGCGCCGGAGGACCCCGCCGGCAACGGCTCGCCCCGGAGCCGTTCACCGAGCTCGCCGACGGCCGGCCGCCCGGCGCCCACCTGCACTGGGCCGTGCCCGACGCGCTGACCCGGGCCGGCCGGGACGCCGTCGAACCGGTGTTCCCGGTATTGCCGGACCGGTGGCTGGTGGTCCGGCTCAGCGGCCCAGCCACCGCGCCCACCCGTACGGTGCGAACCTGGCTGTTACCGCCGGGGAGCGGATCGGGCCTGCCCGGGCCCGGACCGGGCCTGCCGGACCTGCCCGACATCGAGCTGCCGGACCTGACGCCGCCGATAACCGCACTCGGTCCAGGAGACCCGGCCTGGACTGCCGCGTACGACAACGTGCTCGGGCGGTTCGCGCTCTACGACGACCTGCTCGACGTCGGCCGCGCCGCGCAGTCGATCGCCTACCTGGTCTGCGGCTGGTACGGCCGGGCCGGCGCCGACCCGCTGACCGGGGCGGACGAGGCTCGCTTCTGGACGTTGCTGGAGGAGTTCGGGTGGAGCCTCGATCCGCGGTCCTCCGGTGCCGATCCGGTGCCGACATCCTGTCTGTTCCACGGTTCGGGGGTCGCCATCGGCTGGCCGCAGCCGCGCTGGCCGGGCGGCGGTGACCTCGGGGCCGAGGCCGAGGCCCGGCCGGTGCCGGCGGAGGTCGTGGTCGCGGTGGGCGACACGACGGCCGCGGCGGTGGCGACGCTGGCGCTGACCGCCGAGGACGGTACGGAGGGCGGGCGCCGTGACCGGGACGAGGCGTCCGGCGTTCCCGGCGGCCCGCTGGTACACCGGCTGACCGAGACTGCCCTGCTCAGCGCCCCCGACCGGCTCGATCTCCCGGACTGGCCGGCCCGGCTGGACGCGGCGCTGCACCGGGCCCGGTTCGGTCACCGCCCGGGGCGCCCGGTGACGGAGGTGGTGTGGCAGCCGTCGCCGCCCTCCGCCCCGGTGGTCGACAGCCCTGGTCCGGGCGGCCCTGGCCTTCCCGGGCCGGTGCCGATCCCGGCGCCGCACGGACGGCTGGTCGAGGTCCGCCGGCCCGGACCGCGTACCTGGCACGCCAAGGATCCCGTGGTCGTGCTGCAGGGGGCGGGCCGGGGATTCCGGCACGGTGGCGACGGCCGATACACCCCGACCGGGCACCTGGTCTGCCGGACCACCGTCACGGTGCTCGGCGTCGGCATCCCGCCGAAGCTTGGCCTCGGCGCCGAGGCTCTCCCGGACGACCCGCTGGCCGGTCTGCCGGTGCCGGCACCGGACTGCGCGAACCTGCTCGTCGAGCTGGCGGCGACGGACCCTGGCTCGGCCCCGGACCTCGCGTCGGCGCCACCGGGCCGGCCGAGCCTGCTGGCCGCGGCCAGGGCCCGGCTGTGGCTGCTCCGCGACCCCGACGCGCTGCCGAGCGGCGGCCTGACCGGCGTGACGGTGGTGGGCGCGCTGCCGTCGCCCCTGGCGCTGACCCCGCCCGGCCGCCCGTGGGCGCCGTTCCGGCTCGACTGGTCGCTCGGGTACGTCCCCTCACCGGGCGGAGTGCACGACTGGACGCTCGATGACCTCGACTTCGTGCCGGCCGGTGCGGCGCCGGCCGGCAAGCCGACCCGACTGCTCACCGGGTCGACGGTCCTGACCGCGCACGCCGCCACGATGGCCGAGCAGAACACGCCGCTGGACCTGCTGTCCGGTTCCCTGGCGGACCTCGCCGCCCGCCTGCGCGGCGACCCGCTGGAGCCGGTCGTCCGCGAGCGGGGAAGTCCGGTGGCCGACCCGCCGGCGCCGGCCCGGGTGTCGATGCGGTTCACCGACGGCGCCGGTGGGACGGCCGAGGCGGTCGACGGCACAGCTCCGATCGCGGGTTACCTGCTGGCCAGTCCACTCGACGGCAGCGTCGAGCTGTTCGACGCGGACGGCGGTGGTCTCGGCCGGCTGCGGCCCGACCCGGTCGCCGGGACGGTCTGGGAGGCCGAGCCGGGCACCGCGGCCCAGGTGGGTGGTGGGCCGGACCGTGACGTGCCGAACACAGTGCTGGCCGCCGTGGCCGATCGGGTGCTGGCCGCCGACCGGGGGCTGCGTGCGTTGCCGGCCCACCTGCGTACGCTCCCCGCTCTGGAAGCTCTGCGACGCGTTCTCGACGTCACTCGAATGACCGTGGACGAGGTGGGCGCGGCCGGTACCGAACACCTCGGGCTGCTCCTCGGACATCCGGTCGCGGTGGTCCGGGCCCGGCTCGCCATCGAGGTGGAGGATCCGCGCCGGCCTCCCGCACTGGCCGTCACGGCGCTTCCCGTCCGGCTCGGCGTCCTCGGTCACCTGCAGGACGGCCTGCTCGGTGCCTTCGTCGCCGACGAGCACGGACGCCTGCTGGTGGTCGACCCGGCGGTGGCCGACCTGGCCGGGGACGGCGACACGCTACCCGCCTACGTGAACCCCTCCGGCACGTTCACGGTGCAGCCGGGATCGCCGGTGATGCTGACTCTGCTGATGGTGCCCGGCTCACGGGTGCACGTGACGACCGGACTGCTGCCCCGCAAGGCGGTCACGCTGGAACGGTCCTGGACCGCCCCCGCCCTGGCCCGGATCTCACCGACCGTCCGGCGTGGCCCCGTCCTCCGCGATCCGGCCGTGACGCGGCTGCCGGTTCCCGGCCGGGTCCGCGGGTCGTGGTCCTGGCACCGGCGAGCCGATCCGTGGACGTGGATCGGTGACGAGGTGGTGCCGGCGACCGCCGAAGCGCTGCCGCCGACCGGACCGCTGGAAGCCAGCGACGGCTGGTTGCGGCTGAACCGCGGACCGGATCCCGACTACGGGGCACTCCCGCTGGACGTCACGTGTGTCCGGACCGTTCTGATCGACGGCGTCCGGACGGTGGTCGCCGTCGGCGTGGACAATGCGGACGGCAGCCACGTACGGGTGCCGGTCACCCAGGCGGCCGGACTGTTGGAGGTCCGCCGGCTCGGGCTCCGGGCCCGGCGTCCGTCCGGGCCGCCGGTGCCGGTGCGGGTGATCCGGCGGGCCGACGGCTCCCGATCGCTGCGGGCAGTGGAGGACGGCGTGGACGCCCTGCTCGCCCTGCCGGAGTGCCGGGACGGCTAAGGCCTGTTTCATGAGGGCGGTCGAGGCGAGGCGGAGTCCGGGCGGCGATCCGGCAAGGCGCGGTTTCGGCGGGCCGGCGGGCGAGCTGGTCGGCGCGCTCCACGATGATTCGGCCTGAGCTGGCTATTACTCGGCTTCAACCGCGGTGCGATAGGCAGTCAAGCCGCGTCGTTGATAGTTGCGTAGTGCATTCGGATGGTCCAACGAGCATGTGTGCAGCCAAACCCTGCGTACAGCCGGAGACTCCACGGCCTCACTGTCCCATGCTTGCCTGATGGTCAGCGTCAGCGCATGGCCACCGAGACCCCTCCCGACATATTCGGGTAACAGCCCAAAGGTGGTGATCTCCACAGCACCTTCAGGCTGGGGTTCCAAATTTGCAACCCCCACGGTCTCGTCCTTCAGGGTGATGAACCAGTACTGGCGCCACGGACGACACCGCATCAGCTCCTGCCACTCTTCGTTCGTGCGAGACGCACTCCGCCACCCGTAGGGGGCTCCGACCTGAGCATTGGTGGCACGCACGAGCGGCAGGCCACCGTCAACGCGCCGTAGGAGAAGTTCCGGCACCACCTTCCCAGGTCGCAGGTCCTTGGCGTTATTCATCTCCAGGTAGGTGACAACCTTTGCCATCCCGGCAGGCTACCCATCGTGCCGAGTAGGCCCAACACGAGCACTTCTGAAACACGGCCCAGGCGGTTGCCGACCATCTGTGCCACGAACACCGATGGCGGTCGCGTCGCTGGGGGAACCGCCGCCGGAGGTGCGCGACCGGCGAACCTGTGGCCGGTGCCTGCCGCTGAAGATCATCGTCGACCGCACGTCTTGACGTCGATGTTCCTCAACCCCACAAGCGCACGCGGTGCAGTACTCACGGTGTGCTCTAATCCCCATAGAGACGCCGGACTATGTAGTCGCCCTGGTTTCTTGCTGTCTGTCCTGTGCCGAAAGGATGATGACGATGATCCAGACGTTGTTCGACAGCACGGACTTCCCGGTCGACGAGCGATTCGACCGCTGGCACGAAATGGCGATGCGATCGCTCGCGGCCTCGGACATAGCCACCGAAAGCCCGCACCAGGACTTTCGGGCAACGATGCAACATCTCGACCTGGGCGCGGTCCAGATCGTCGCGATGACGTATCCCTCGTTGCGGTGTAGGCGCACGCCGAGATTGATCCGGCAGAACGACCCCGAGTACCTCAGCTTGGGGATGATCCTGGAGGGCAAGCAAGGAATCGCCCAAGGCGGCCGGGAAAGCATCGCGGGGCCGGACGACCTCGTGCTCTACGACACGTCACACCCATACGAGGCGCACGTGACCGCCGCGACTCCGGTCGTGGCTCGCACGGTGGTGGCACAGTTTCCCAGAGCGCTGCTGCCCACGCGCAACTTCGAGCAACTGCTCGGCGCACGCATGTCCGGGAGAGTCGGAACGGGAGGTTTGGTCGCACAGTTCCTGTTCGGACTGGTCAGGGACGCAGACCACTACGAGCCTGCGGACTGCCCTCGGCTGGCCACGGTCTTCCTCGATCTACTGTCCATCACACTCGCCCGCGAACTCGGCGCTGGATGCGAACTGCCGCCCGAGAGCCCTCAGAACGCTCTTATGCTGCGCATTCACGCCTTCATCCAACAGCACCTCGGTGATCCGGAGCTGTCCCCGGTGACCATCGCCGCCGCGCACCAGATCTCGGTCCGCCATCTCCACCAACTCTTCCGGCAGCAGGACTTGACCGTCTCAGCCTGGATCCGTCGTGAACGACTGGCCCGTTGCCGCCGCGATCTCGCCGATCCCCGGCTGCGAGGCCGTCCGATCCACGCGATCGCGCTGCGCTGGGGCTTTCCGCGACCGGCCGATTTCACCCGGACATTCCGGCTCTCCTACGACATGACGCCGAGCGAGTATCGGGAGATGGTTCCGCACAGCCTGGTCGGCGTCGAGAGCTAAGCGGCGTGCGCTCTGCGCTAACGCCATCCTGACTCGTGGCGTCCACAATGGCTGGCAGGTCGACTCGCGCACCCACGTAAGCGCGATACGGGGACTTGACCCTGTCTCTCCACGATCGCTAGAGCATGGAGGTTTCACGCACTCATGAGATTCATCAAGAGGACGGCCATGGTGGCCTGCGCAACGGCGACGGCAGTTTTGGCATTCTCCGCGCCGGCCAGCGCCGCCACCACGCTGAACTTCTATGCCAACGGACCAGCTGACTCGGGCCGCGGCTGTGATATGACGACCAAGGCGGGGGGCACGTACACCTACTACGCGAATGGCGGCGTCAAAGGTGGCTACCAGGCATTCGCAGGTGGCTTCGACGCATGGGAGCGTGATCTCTGCCCGGATGGTTACGGTGCGGCGCTGCACCTGACCTATTACAAGTGGAACGGCAGCTCATGGGTCTACTCGACTGCCAACCCGATCAAGGTGACCACCGGGGCCTACGACACTGTGGATCACAGCTGGACCTTCAAAGACGTTCGCGATGTGAAGATTTACAGCTGCAGGATCAACGGTGCTGGCGCGGTCTCGTCGTGCACCCAGGCAACCCTCTTCTAAGAGGACGGAACGGGCGCCGGCCCGCTGGTCACCCACGACATCATGCGGCTGTGGATCGTCTCCGGCCTTCCCCGCCGCCCCTCGCCGAGCTTCCCGAAGGCTGCGGCATCCCGCCGGTGAAAGTCGCCGCGGCAGTCGCTTAACACGACCATCCACCTGCCGGGCTCCGCACCATGAGGTTCGGGGCCCGGTCGGGTGGCGGGGCGGTCAGTAGCCGTCGCGTTCGGAGGGCGGCCCGTACTCCTCGACGAAGTGACAGGTGCACGTACCGCCCTCTTAGGAGGCCTTGTCGTTCTCATCGCGCGGCGGGTGCGTTTCTATCTGAGTGATTCTGGATCTTGGTTAGGCTGCCAGGTCCTTCCCGGCGTGCATTAGGCAACGCTTCAGCTCGCCACCGGCGTCGGCGGGTGAACGGTTGGCGGCGCTTCGTCCAGTACCTGCCGGCGCACGCCGCGGATGAGCAGGTAGCCGACCATCCAGAACTCGCCGACGGATGCGGGGTACGCAAGTGCCTCGGCGACGACCTGTGCGTCAGGGGCGAGGTATCTGATGAACGCGCTGAGCACGTACCCGACACCGCCACCGACGAGGGTCCAGCCCAGGACGCGGGGCATCCAGCCCGATCGCAGCACGCACCAGCCCATGGGGATAAGCCACAGGCCGAAGAACAGTGCTCCCACGCCCCACAGGTTGTCGCTGACCAGGTACAGAACCTGGACGTTGGCCGCCGCGTCGCCGACCGGGTCGACCGATACCTCGACCGTCGTGGCCAACAGTGCCGCGCTCACGAGGCCCACGATCGTGTTGACCAGGCCGAAGGCGGCGATCCCGCTCGCGGCAGAGGAGTCTACGGTGCGGAACAGGCGATAGAACCAGACGGCGGCGAGGATCTGGGTTACGACCATGCCCAGCTCCAAGGCAACGCCAGCGCGGGCGAGCGACTCGTGCGTAGCCAGGTTGGCCAGCGTCGCATTGGGGTCGTCGGCTGCGAAGATCTGCGGGCGGACAATAAGGAACCCGAGTACGCCGGTGATGGCATTGCCGAGGTAGAACAGCCCGGTCATGCGGGCGGTACGTGTCAGCGCGTGCATCGTGGCTCCTTCTCGATCCGGGCGAGGCGTTGAGGGGTTTGCAGGATCTCCCCTTGATTTCGGGTGCGTGGAACCGGGCCGCGAGGCGGTTGCCTCGCGCGCCGTGTCACGTTGTGGGGTCTACTGTTCGGTGTCCGGGTATCCGAAAACCTCGTCGAGTGGCACCCGGAATACCCGCGCGATCTGGAACGCCACCTCCAATGACGGCGAGTAGCGGCCCTGTTCGATCGCGATGATGGTCTGGCGGGTCACGCCGATGCGGTCGGCCAACTCCGCCTGGGTCATCTCCCCGTGGGCGAAGCGCAGCGCCCGGATCGAGTTGGTAACCCTGGTCGGCTTGCCCATGGCTACCAGCCCCGCCGGTACGCGACGATCTTCACCGCCGACGAGGCGAGCGCGGCCAGGACGAACGCCAGGTAGAGCGCATGAGCGATCCAGAAGTGCTCGACCTTCGCCATCGCCAGGACCAACGGCACGATCGCGGCGATGCTCATCACGTAGAACCCGACGTACTCCCCCCGCCGGTTGATCTCCCGATCGCGCTCGTCGGTCCTGTCCGCATCCTTGGGCGAGGCCATGGCGGCCACGATGGACAGGACGATGCCCGCGCCGATCCCGACGCCGATCGAGGTGAGCATCGGCCCCACGTAGGCGATCCTCGCCACGTCCGTACCCGGCACCTTGGACACGACGGTCGCCAGGTAGGCGATCGGGACGACGGCGCCGATCAGGGCGAAGATCCAGGTGCGCTTCTCCTCGGAGGACATGTCCCGCTCCAATGTACGAAAAACTTGACATGTCGAAGGTAAAACAGTTCCGACATGGTGTCAAGAATCTTTAACACAACATGGGGCTGGCTCGCGCACGGGCGATCGCGGGCAGCCGGCCAGCCTATTCGCCATGCCCGAACACGAAAACGGTGACGACTGCCGTCGTCGAAGGCCACCCGGTCACCCCCCGCCCCAGCGGCGACCACGCCATGCGGGTGCGGGACTTGGCCACCGCCCACCAGGCCAGACAGGACGGGTGCTTCTCCCCGACCAATCGCCGCCGTAGCCACCGCGCCCGCCGATCGCTCGCGGTCACAACGTCCTCAATTCGACAGAAGCGGAGGCCGCGTGGAGATGTCGACTGGACACCCGTCGGGCGGGTTGATGATCTACCTCGACAGGCACCTGACCGGCCTGTCATTGAACGGCTTGGTACTCGACCAGGACCACGAGCGCACCGGCCAGGTAACAAAGAGGCTGATCGGTGCAGGATTCAGTCGCAAGGTCATTACGGACATGATTGTTCACCGACGACACGACCTGGGCCCCGCAGGCAACCTCTGAAGCTGGCAGACTGCCCGAGCGACCAGCCACTATGGTGCCGGGTATGACCGCCGCAGAGACCCCGGAGCACATCGCCCGGACCCGCATGGTCACCGCCCGGGCGATCCTGCAGGGCCAAGCCGATCTTCGGACGTACCCCTATCGCCTCTTGGCCGTGGTCTCCCATCACGGCGTCAGCGGCGACAAGGTCAGCGAGGCGGTTGCCGCCGCCGAGGTCCTGGGCCAGTTCGGCTGGGACCTCGTCAACGTCTCGGAATTCGCCTCCAACAAGATCGTCTACGCCTTCCTGCGGAAACGGTGACGATGGCTCCCTGTTGGACCTGACGCGGCCGAGCAGGTGACCGCTATCGAACCGTGGCGTTCCCTGGATCTGCTGATCGCCCTACTGGCGCGTCGCGCGCGACCGTCGGCACGCGCTCGATGATTGCCCTGCTGGAACGTTAACGCTCGCCCTGGCCAGGCGATTGCGCAACATCATCGTCGAAGAGGAGCCCTTCGTAAACTTGGCGCGTCGGCCGCCACTACCACCGTGCGAACACTTCTCACGTGTGACCGGTCGATGCCCCCGGGTCAGAATGGGGCGTCATCGATAGGCGGGAGTGGACCATGTCGGCGGAACTGGTGATCACGGCGGCGTTGGCAGCCGGGGCGGGCGCGGGTTTGAAGGACACTGCCTCGGCGGCGGAGCGCTCCCGGTAGCTGTCCGGCGTCGACAGCTATGCTCAGATCAAGTCATGCCAGGGGCCTGGGGTGCGGGGGAACGGCAATGATGATCGTGCTCTTCGACGATGACCGAGAGTGGTACATCCAGGGCGGCGTCTTTGAAGACATTGTCGATTCAGCGCCCGCCGGGATGCTCCAGGACGACGATCTGCTTATGCACCTGCGGCCCGCCCGAGCGATGGGTCTGCTAGACCTGCGCCGCAGGGAACCAGATCGAGCCGAGCGTATCGTCGCCGCTCTCACTGAGGGCGTCATCGAACGCATGCGGAAGATCGACCAAAGCGATAATAAACTTGTCGAGTTCTACAAAGGTCTGTTGAAGATCGCTGCCAGGCGAGATGCAAACGACTGACGGCAGAGCCTACCGTCCCATCCCGAGGCTCCTATCAACGTCATGATCTGCTGGCCTTGCACCTGCAGCCACCGGCAGCCACCCCTCCCCTCCCAGATGAGCGGTTGACCTGACCCTGCACGGCTGTGGAGCCCGCTCCTGGACGACCAACGTGCCCTCCGGGGCCACCGCCCCCATGCTTGGGCTTGCCGCGCGGACCCCGGCGCGAGCGCCAAGGCCAGCCTGCCGCTGACCGCCGGTGGTCTTGCCCCACGGCCCGTCGGCGGTGTCGGCGATCGGCGCGTATCCGGCGGTGGTAAGCAGGCGCCGCATCCCGGCCGCGGCGTCCCGTGGGTCCGGAACCCGGGCGAGGGCCTGCAGCAACCCTGGCGTGTCCTGTTTCGACAGCGGCAAGATGCGCTGCTGCACCGCTCGCGACTCCTGCGTGACAAGACGCCCTTAATAGACAGCCTAAAGACCGGCTACCTGTAATGCATTGATCGAGGTCTTGACTCTATGCGCCGCCCTGCTCATGATTTACTGCGGCGGTTCAACAGTGAGGGTCAATGTGATGACGCAGGTAGAGCCACCAGTAGGAGACCCCACATCAGCCGTCACTCTCAGCGAGCTTGGACAAAATGGCCGACTCGCGCGTGCCAGTTCAGGCGCGAGGGATTGGCTGACACGTGGGGCCCATGGGCGGGAACTGAGCATCGCGGGCCTCGGTTCGGTGCTCCTCGCTGTCGCGATGATCTGGCTGATCCCGCCGTACGCGGTTCGCGTGGTGACTGCCGGCGCCAAGACTGTGCCGATCGCCGACCCGGCCCACACCATCGTCGGTGACGTGGGTGACCCGACGGCCCAAGCATGGCTGGTGGGATGGGGCGGCCACGCTCTCACCCACGGTCTGCGTGGCCTGTGGGATACCAACGCCTTTTATCCCGACAAATACGGCCTGGCCCTGAACGACAGCCTGCTCGGCTATGCCCCGGCAGGGCTGATAGGCAGCGGTGTAGTCGGCGCCGTGCTGCGCTACAACATCCTGTTCGTGCTGGCTTTCGCGCTCGCTTTCCTCGGCGGCTACGCGCTCCTGCGCCAGCTTGGCGCGAACAAGGTCGCCGCCGCGGTAGCCGGGGCCGCCCTCGCCTACGCGCCCTGGCGCTACGGCCACGACGGCCATTTGAATATTCTCTCCACCGGTGGTATCACTCTGGCCCTGGCGATGCTGGCACGCGGCCACGGACTCTCGTTCACCCGCGGCTACCTTGCCGAACGAGTCCGGCCGGGCTGGGCGTTCGCTGGCTGGCTGGTCGCGGCCTGGCAGGTCAGCCTTGGCTTCGGCGTGGGGCTGGGATTCGTATACGTCCTCGCCGCCCTCTGCCTGATCACACTGATCGCCTGGCTGATCCACCGCCCACGCCTTAGCATCCGGCTGATCGTCGGTGATCTGATCGGCGGGTTGGTCTTCACCGCGGTGACCGGATACTTCGCGTACGCGTACCAACACGTGCGCGAACTCAACCCACATGTCACCCGGGACTGGGACTACGTCGCGTTCTTCTCCCCGACGCTGCGCGGACTTCTCGTGGCTCCGCAGTCCTCGCTGCCCTGGGGCACCCTACACAACGACGCCCGCACCGCTCTTGGTGGCGCACCGACTGAGAAGGTGCTGCTATGCGGGTATGCACTGTATCTACTGGCCTTCGCCGGCCTGTTCCTATCCCGCTGGTCACCGGCGCAGCGGCTTCTGCTGCTGTTTGGGGTGGTCGTCGGAGTGTCGTTCGCGCTGGGCACGAACGGGCCGATCTACCGTCTGCTCTATCTTTACGTGCCCGGGTTCGATGGATCCCGTACACCAGGCCGGTTGATCTTGTGGCCCACTCTCTGCCTGGCCATCCTCGCGGCCGGCCTGGTTACCCAATTAGCCGAGGTGGCTCGCAGGGGCGCCAAGCCGAAATGGTCGGTGGGAGAGGCACGGCTACTGACCGTTCCGTTGCTGGTCCTCGTGCTAGCGGAGGGCCTGCCTGACCTGCACCACCCCCAAACCCCGGCCAAACCGGCCGCGATGGCGCTAGCATCCGCGCACGCTCCGATCATGGTATTGCCGTCCGACGACAGCATCGACCTCCACGTCCTACTTTGGTCGACCGACGGTTTTCCCGCCGTGGTCAACGGTGCGGCCAGCTACACCACACCCAACCGTCAGGCGATCCGCGACGTTATGACGACCTTCCCCAGCGAGCCGGCCTTGGATCGGTTGCACCAGCTCGGCATCCGCAGCGTCGTCCTGCTGCGCAACCGGGTCCAAGGCACCCCATACGAACCACTGCTTAACATCCCCGACGTACCCGGCATCACCCGCCACGACGTCGGGTCAGACGTGGTTTACACCATCGACGCCAACACGAAGTGATGGTGGGCGTGTCCTCGGGATACGAGGATCGTTCTGTCTGAACGTGAGGAGGGTGAGCAGCCGCCGTGGATCGTCTCGGACGAACGCTGCGCCGAGGTCAAACCGCTGCTGCCATCCCGACCACCACGCCGGCCGGTTCCCCGGCCGCAAGCCCCATCGGCGACCGCAGAGTGTTGTGCGGGATCCTGTTCGTGCTTCACACCGCGATTCCGTGGGAGTACCTGCCCCAGGAATTGGGGTTCGGCTCTGGAATGACCTGCTGGCGCAGGTTGCGGGACTGGAACGACGCCGGCGTGTGGCAACGACTGCACGAGATCCTGCTCGCTAAGCTGCCGGCCACCGATCAGCTGGATATGTCAAGGGCGGTGATCAACGGCTCCCACATCCGGGCGCTCAAGGGCGGCCCAAAACCAGTCCGAGCCCGGTCGACCGCCGCAAGCCAGACTCGAAACACCACTTCATCACCGATGCGGGCGGCATCCCCCTCGCCGTCACACTGACCGGCGGCAACCGCCACGACGTCACCCAACTCCTACCCTGGTCGACAAGATCTCACCGATCAAAGGCGTCCGCGGCCGACCCCGGCAACGACCCGACCGGATCTACGCCGACCGGGGCCACGACTACGACTGCTACCGACGCCAGCTACGCGCCAAGGGCATCACCCCGGTCATCGCCTGACGCGGCACCGACCACGGGTCCGGACTCGGCACCCGACGCTGGGTCGTCGAGCAAACCACCGCCCTGCTGCACGGGTTCCGCCGCCTCCGGATCCGCTGGGAGATCCGCGACGACATCCACGAAGCATTCCTCACCCTCGCCTGCGCCATCTGCCCTGCGGCTGGTGCGACGACCCCGCCCGCCGCGAGGAAGCGGGCATCGCAGTGAGCCTTTTCATCCTGCGTAGCGGTTGGCTTCGACCTGGTGCAGGACGAGGATGGCCTGCACGATCGCGGTTGCACGGCGTGGGCAGCAGCGCAGCTTGGCCAGGATCTTCCAGGTCTTGAGCGTGGCGATCGCCCGCTCGCCGCGGGCGCGGATCTTCGCGTGCACCCGGTTGACCGCCTTCTGCCGGCGTGACAGCTTCGGCCGGAAGCGGCGCCGCTTGAACGGGGTACGCACGCTGCCACCGGCGCCCTGCTAGCCCTTATCCGCGAAGGTCATCACGTCTGCGCTGGTCAAGGCGTCGATGATGCCCTGGGTGCGGGCGGCGGTCAGGTCATGCGTCGCACCGGGCAGCGCTGCCGAAGCCCAGACGAGACGCCCGGCCGCATCCGCGATGACCTGGACGTTCACGCCGTAGCGTTTGTGCTTACCCGAGTAGTACGGCCTCTGGTCGGCGACCCGGTCGATCGGAATCAGCGTGCCGTCTAGGATCGCGTACGCCAGCCGCCGGATGCGCCGCATCGCGGTGTTGAAATCCTCGGCGGCTGCGCTGAGCAGGGCGATCGCTTCCTGGACATGGCGCCAGGCGGTGGCGACGCCAACCTGGAAGCCGGCGGCGAGCCGGGTGTAGGTGTCGCCGTTGCGCAGGTGGGCCAGGGCGAGCAGGGCCTGGCGGCCCGGGTTCAGCCTCCTCCATCGGGATTTACGCTGCTGACGGTGGCTGCGGATGCGGTCGGCGAGGTGGTTCAGGGTCCGGCTGGACAACGGGATCGTGGCAGGGTAGGACAGCATGGCGAGGCTCCCGGTCGGCATCGGATCTCAATCGACTTGCTGTCCTAACTGGAGCCTCGCCCCCATCGATCAGCACCCCCATCCGACCCAGCTGGCACACAAGATCAGTTGGACAGGCTCATTGGCGGGTCGTCGCCGACCTCAGGAGGGTCCATGCATCCGCCGACGGAATCCCAGCGCATGCAGGCCAAGTTGCCCCCGTGGCTTTCGTTGGTGTCCGATGGCCAGGCCGCGGTCGGCGGCGACCGGCTACGGCACTGGGGTATCAGCGAAACATGGCGCATTTGCTGGACCGACGGCTCGACGACAATCGTCAAACGCGGTGCCGGCGAGGAGGCTCTTGCGCTTGAGGTGTACGAACAACTGCTCATGCCCTACCGAATCGCGGCGCCAAAGCTAATCGCGGCGCATCGGGGTAACGGCTTCGTCGTCCTCATGTTCGAAGACCTCGGCAGGCGGTCGCTGGCGGAACACCCGACCGTGGGTGGCTGGCTCGCGACGGCGCGGCTACTCGCACAGCTCCGGCACGCGGCACAGGAGCGGGTGCAGGCCTCCAACCGGTTCCGGTTCTCGACGGCCGAGATCGCCGATACGCGGGCGCGGGCGGCTGTCGCGCTCACCCGCGTACGGCCGGACCTCGCCGGCGCCCTGGACGCATGCGAGCCGGTACTCGCACCGAATCTGCACCGGCTCGCCGGGATGATCCGAAACACGATCATCCATGGCGACTTCGAGTCGAAGAACATCGTGTTGACCGACGCCGGGCCATACGCGGTCGACTGGTCGACCGCACAGATCGGAGCGCACCTCGGTGACCTTTACAGCCTGGTGCGCGACGCTGGTCTGACCAATGGACCGACAGACGCGATCATCGCCGCATACGCGGACGAATGCGCACTACTTGGTGCACCTGCGGTAGACCTGCAGTGGCAGCTCGCCCTCGGCGGGATGGTGTGGACTCTGCGCGCGCTGCGCTGGGTGCTCGAGGAGGGCATCCACGTAGTGCCGGACGCAAGCACGTGGATCGACGAGCTGGTCGAGCAGGCCGCCAACGCCACCGACAGCCTGCGGGCCTCGACGCCCGGCCACTAACTCTGGTCTTCCTGAAGGCCTAACGTTGATCGATCCGCGAACCTTGTCTACCTCCGCCCACCTGCAAGATCAGGATGAAAACGGCTCAGTGAACGTCGGGTTCGCCACGAAGCCCGCGTTGGGTCTGCGGATGGTCGAATGTGCCATTACCGCCGGCCTGCCAGCGCGGTGGGTCACCGCGGACGAGGCCTACGGACAGGACTCCAAGTTCCGGACGTGGTTGCAGCAGCAGCCCATCGGCTACGTCCTCGCCGTTCCCCCGCAGCCAGCGGGTCCCCGCCTTGGTGCTTCGGCCTGGCCGGCACCAGGGCGCCCAGGTCGGTGCCGCGCAGCGTGACCCCTCCAGGACGAAGACCTGATCCGTATCACCGGGACCCGGTGGGCGATCGAGGAGTGCTTCCAGACCGCCAAGACCGAGGTCGGCCTGGACCACTACCAGGTGCGTCGATACGACGCTGGTACCGCCAACGTCACCCAGTTAGTCACCCATCTCCCCTGGACGGACGGTCGGTCAATCCCAAGGAGGAGGAGGAATCAGGCGCGTGGATTGCTGAGATCATGCTACGCATGCGGGACGAGAACCTCGTGGGACTGTGGGACAGCGGCCCGTATGACTACGGGTCGATGGAGTCGAGTTGGCTTTGCCTTCGGGGTGACGGCACCGGCTGGACCGCTTGGGCCAACGCCGCCGGCGGTGCCTCGGTAAGTCACCTCACCTGGAGTTGCCCTCACCAGGGCGCGGTTGAGCTGCGATACAGATGGACGGCGTCGGGCAGTGGCTCCCCTGGTAAGCTGCCCGTCCTCGACGAGATCGATGAGGAGGGCCCGGACCATACGCTGGTCCGCACACGCTACGCTGTCCGCATCGACACACCGCCGTTAGGCGACTCGCCGGTCACCAGCCTGCATCTGGACCAGAGCATCGAGTGCTCTCGCCGCTTCGCGCTCCTGGCTCGGGAAGTCGATCCCACCGATCCCTCAGACCATTCGGTAGTCAGACGTTGAAGCGGAACATGGAGCCGCCGTCCGGCCACCAGCATGAATGGCCCGCGACACCTGCTCGCAGGGCGTCTCGGGCTGCCATCGTTGGTGGCTGATTAACGACGTTTGACAGTGTCTTGTGGCCCCTGTGTGCCCCACACTGCCAGCCGCGGGCACAGCGTGGTCACCCCCGGGCGGCGCTGGTCAGCCCTTCCGCTGCCGTACGGGGAAGTCGGGCGGATACACCGCCTTGGCCACTCAGGACGACGCAGCTGGGCGGCGACCCCGCCGGGGGATCCATAAGGCGCTGCGGGAAGGGTAAGGGCGCCGCTGGAGTACCTTCAGCTGTGAGGCCGCGCCTCCGCAAAACCTCCGCAATTTCCTATATGCGTGACGTTCGAGCATTCGGCCAAGCTGGTGAACATTACCCCCATCGTTCCCGCACATCGCCGACCGCCCGACCATCTCCAGCAATTCCGGTAGGCGATCCGCCTCAATCAGCGCGGCCCGGTCAAGGTGGAGCACCCCACCGTCTGAACGACCTTGACCGGGCATGCCCCAGCTGCTCGGCTCTGCCCGGACGAAGGTTGTCTGGATGGCGCCAACCATCCCAGAGCGCCCGAGCGCCCCGCCGGGAGGCACGCCCTGGTCGTCGCCTTCAACATCGAAGCCCTGGATCTGCCACTCATCATGGCGGCCCGGGGCTTCTTCGTGCGTCGCGTCGTCGGCGGGGCTGCAACCGTTCGGGGTGCGCCCGTGCGCTTGCGCTAAGGCGCGGGGTCCCGAGCGGCGACCTGCTTGGGTCAGCCCCTGGTCGGCGGCGCGAGCGGCCTGCGAAGCGGGCCGCCTTGATCCCGTACAGACAGTTCTCACAAACTCTGTTCGAAGCCGGTGTCCGGTCTCTGAACCTGCGTGACACATCGGTATCAAGACCTGCGTGACACTGCATCGGGTCTTGAGCGCAGACATGAACTCCCGGATGCACGGGGTACTGACCGGCACCAGCATCAGGTCAATCGGAGGCAGCGCTCGCGGAAGTCTGCCGCTGTACGAAAAGGTCTGCCTCCAGCAACCGGCCCGAAAGCCGGCCCGCCTCGTGAATGTCATCGGCGGTCATTCGTGGCACGATCGCGTGTGCTTCGTGGATGCCATCGCCGCTGCCGACGTTCAACATGGCTAGGTACCACCGAAGTGCTTGCACAAGGTCGACCGGTCCGCCGAATCCGTCTCGGTACCAGCAAGCCGCCGCGAACATGCTGCCCTTGTCGCCGGCCTCAGCGCCGCGCTGGTACCACTGCAGCGCCTCCTCGTCGAGGTCACGCTCACTGAGTCGGTCACCCAGCCGCGGATATGCCTCGATGATCCCGGCCTCAGCCGCTTGGCGTAGCCAGCGCACCGCCTCGTCGGACCCACCGGACAGCACACCCAGGTTGAACGCAGCACATGCGTCCCCTGCCTCCGCTGCGGATTGATAGAGGGAGGCCGCCCGAGCGTCGTCCTGTGTCGTACCAATGCCGTGCTGGACCAGGTACGCGAGCGTGCGCTGGGCGACCGGGTCCCCGTCATCCGCCGATGCGGTCAGCAGCTTCACCCCTCCGGCCGGATCTCCGAGATGGAAGGCGCGGATCACGCCGAGCATCGTGCGCGCCCGGCGGTCCACCGAAGCCGGTATGCGCAGCTTCGGCGCGAGCAGAGTCAGTTCCCGCTCGGTCATCTCGATGCCCGCCTTGGCGGCCTCCAGGTACCAGAACGCAGCCTCCGGCAGGTCCACCTTGTGGTATGCGAAGAGGGCGCCCAGGTCGTGCAGCGCCTGCGTCTCCCCGGCGGCGGCAGCCATTCGCCAGTGTCGCTCCGCCTTGTCCTGGTCCATGGGCACGCCCTGACCGGTGCCGTACATCAGCCCGACCATCCGAAGCGCAGGCACACCGCCCAGTTCGACCGAGCGCTGATACCACCGCAGCGCCGCCGGCTGATCCTGTGCGACCCCCCGGCCGATGGCGTGAAGCACCCCGAGGTTGTGCGCCGCCTCGGCGTTTCCCAACTCGGCCGCGCGCTCGTACAACCCGCGGGCCCTCACCGGATCTGTCGGCTCGCCCTGACCGCTGCTGGCCAGCTGGCCCAGCAGCAGCAGCGCCCGGTCATCGGGCCCGGCCAGCTCCAACTGCTCACGCGCCTCCCCGAAGGCCCCGCGCTGCACAGCGAGCACTCCACGGTCGTACGGCTGCAGTGTCACGCGGGCAGTGTAGAGATGTTGCGGACCAGCCATTGACACAGCACTTGTGTCCATCACTAGCCGGACGTGTCACCCACGTCCCGAGACTGATTGGGCGTCGCTGGACCCGGGCGGTGGTCAGGTCTACGACCTCCGGCGGCCGACTCGGTGGCTGCTGGTCCAATGAACGATGCGGGCGGTGGCCGTTGTAGTGGGCCACGTATTCGCTGAGGACCGCCGCCAGATGACGCTCGCCGACGATGAACATCCGGTCGGTGCACTCCCGGCGTACGGTGCCCACCCAGCGCTCGGCGAACGCGTTCGCCCGCGGTGCCTGCGGCGAAGTCATGATCACGTCGATGCCCGCGGCGGTGAACACCGCGTCGAAGGCCGCCGTAAATTTCGTGTCCCGGTCGCGGAGCAGGAACCGCAGTTCGGCCACCCGCTGGTCGAGGTCCGACAGCAGGTTGCGCGCCTGCTGCGCTACCCAGGCGCCGTTCGGATGGGCGGTCACCCCGACGACGTGGACCTGGCGGGTGGCGATCTCGACGAAGAACAGCACGTAGACCCGCTTGAACAGCACGGTGTCGACCGTGAAGAAGTTACATGCCAGCATCGTGTGGGCCTGGGCGGTCAGGAACTGTCGCCAGGTGGGCCCGGACCGCCGCGGCGCGGGGTCGATGCCGGCCTGGTGGAGGAACTTCCACACGGTGCTGGCCGCCACCTGGTAGCCCAGGCCGGCCAGCTCACCTTGGATGCGCTGGTGCCCCAGGTCGGGTTCTCCGCCGCCAGGCGCAGCACCAGCCCACGGACCCGGTTGTCGACCGGCGGCCGGCCCGGCCGGGCATGCGGGTTGGTCCATCGTCGCGCGACCAGCTCCCGATGCCACCGAAGCAGTGTCGCTGGGGTGACGAAGAACGCCGACGGCGAGCTGGGACAACATCTGCAGAACCTGGCGAAGCAGCAGGTACATCAGCGATGTGCTCATGGCCTTCATCGTGTCGGCCAGGTCGATGTCGAGCGAACTGCAGCTCAGCCGACGTAACCCAATTCTCGAGCCCCACATGCCCGTCCGGCATGATCAGCTCGCTACAGGTTTCGATGCGTTCGGTAACAAGCTGAGCTACATCAGTATGAAGAACATGGAGCTCACCCGGCTGCTGATCTAGCCGGCGAGGATCCGGGCGACGGCGGTGCTCAGCACGCGTACGCCGCGGGTCGAGCCCGCCTCCAGCCCGGTCAGGTCGCGCACCCGGGTCAGCCGGTAGTCGAGCGTGCGCGGGTGGATGCACAGCGCGGCCGCGGTGTCGAGCCGGTTCATGTCGTGTTGGTAGTAGGCGTCCAGCGTGGCGACCAGGTCGGGGCCGGCGTCAAGTTGCGCCGCCACCACCTGGAGCCACTGCCCGACCTCCGCCAGCCGGGCGGCGCCCAGCTCGGCGAAGACGTCGGTGACCGTGTACGCGTGGCGCGGCACGGCCCGCACCGGTGCGACCTCGCTGACCTGCCGGGCCAGCGCCACGGCGTCGCCGAACGCGCGCACCCGCCCAGGCGCGGTGCCGGCCGCGCACGGCCGGCCGGTCATCGAGGCCACATCGCGGGCCAGCGCGAGCCCGCGCTCGACCGCCGGCTGCCGGCCGCCCGGCGAGCTGGGGATCAGCGCGACCACCTCGTGCGGCTCCGGCCAGCTCAGCGGCATCCAGTGCATCTTCAACAGCGCGCCGGCGAACTCGTCCCGCGCCGCCTGGTCCGGCCCGGGCGACCCGCCAGCCACCCGGACCACCGTCGCGACGACGTGATCGGGGACCGGCATGTGCAGGCCGCGCGCCAGGTCGGTCGCGCTGTCGTCGCCGGCCAGCAGCATCACCGTCAGCAGCCGCACCTGGGCGACGGTCGCCAGCGCGCGCCGCTGCCCCTCGATCCAGCCCCGGGTGTACGCGCCCTGGGCGGCCAGTCCCGCGGGAGCCAGCCAGGCGAGCGTGTGCATCGTCGCAGCGATGTCGTTCGGGCCGGCCGCCTCGTACACCTCGCGCAGCGTCAGCCGGGTGTGCACGAGCAGCACCTGCCGCTGCGCGGTCAGGGTGAGTCCCTTCTCGCCGCGCTGGCGGCCCATCGCGGCCATCAGGTCCAGATCCTGCACGTGGAACGGCGCGCTGTCCGCCGCGAGGTCGACCGTGCGCTGACGGAGGAAGACCGCGAAATCGAGCATCTCCGACCGCACCTGCGGCATGGCCGCGAGGTTGCGGTATTCCAGCAGCTCCTCCTGGTAGGCGTCCACCGCCCGGCGCGCGTTGTCGGCCACTCGCTGCCGCCACAGGCTGAACAGACCGCCCATGCCGGTCAACGGTAATCGATGCGTTCCGGCCACGCCGCCCGGTTGACGCGGACCGGACAGCCTTGCGGACATTCGCAAGAACCGGGGTACGCCCGCGACCCGGTTCTCGCAATATCACGAAGACCCGGCCACCGGAACCCTGGAACGCTTCGCCATAGACGTCAGACGACGGCCCGGCCGGTTCGGGCGCGACCAGGTACGCGCCCCGGCATCCGCAGATCGCACAGCAATCGAGAGGTGGTTCTGGTTATGACATGGCGTAGTCGACCCTCCGCCGGAGCACGATCCGGCATTCTCCGCGCATCCAGTCTGCTGTTGGCCGCGACGGCGATGCTCGCCGCGTTCATGGCCGCACCGTCCGCGGCGGTCGCGGCACCCGCGCCGAGCGGCGACGCGGCTGTCGCCGCCATCGGAGCCGAGCGGGCATCGGCGAGCTCCGCCGGCACGTTGAGCGTCACGACGTCGACGGCGACCGCCGCCTCACCGGCGAAGGGCGGCGGTTTCTCGGTGATGTCGGGCTCCTGCCCGTACGCCGGGCAGTACATCGACCCGTGGCTGATCGTGTTCCAGGGCTGCACCCTCACCGGCCAGCCGACGACCGCGGTCAGCGCCCGGTGCTCCAACGGGGCCACCCTGGGCCCCGTGCACGTGCCGCCCGGCGTCTACGACATCTATGTCGACTGCTACCCGGCGTTCTTCAGCTCGCTCACGTTCATCTGATCGGCCCACCCGGCACGGATCCCGTTGCGGGATCCGTGCCGGCGGTGCCGGTCTCAGGGCGGCGCGTCCAGGTGCGGGCCGACCGTGTTGGCGAAGCGGTTGCCGTTCGTCACGTCCCAGTTGACCGACCAGGTCATCGCGCCGCGCGGGCAGACGCGGCGGCCGACCTCGTCACGTGTGAAGGTCAACAACCGCTGTTTCCGCCGGTCGACCGGCGGCTCTCATTTGACACCCAACCTGCGGGCGAGCTCCTGCCCTCCTCGCGTTGGCTTCCGCAACGTGTGCGGCTAACTGCTACGGGGTACGTGACGGCAGCACGATCGAGCGCGAGCTGCGGGGCATCGGGAGAGATCACCGGACGGGTTGGCTGCTAGCGTTCGCCGCCATGTGGACCGAGGAGGTCGTGGCCGGGCGACCGGCGTGGCGGCACATCCCGTCGGGGGTCGTGTTTCGCGAGGTTCTGGGCGGCGCGTTCCGGATGGGGCTGTCCGATGCGGAGCTCGATGCGGTACGCGCCATTGAGCGCAGCGGCGGTGTCGAGGACACCATCGACCCGTTCCTTGCCAGCGCTAAGGACGCACAACCGGTACGCGAGGTGCACGTCGAGTCGTTCCTGCTCGCCCGGCACCCGCTGACTGTGGCGCAGGTCCGGTACTGGCTGCCCGAGTACGAAGACGACTACGCCGAGGCGGACACCGGCACGGCTCGGCTCGAAGGCGACCTGGAGTGCCTGCTCGAGTTGTTGCCGTTCGACCTGCCCAGCGAGGCGCAGTGGGAATACGCGGCCCGGGCCGGCACCACCACGCTGACGTTCCGGGGTGACGGGAAACCCGACGAGGACCAGCTTCTCGACGACTTCGGCGACGAGACGCGGACGGCCGTCGGCGAGAACGCGTTCGGGCTGGCGGCGATGGGCTCGGCGAACGAGCTCTGCGCCGACGTGTGGATCCCCGGGTTCGACGGCGCACCGTCGACCGCGCGACCGCGGACCGGAGACGGGCCCCGGACCGTACGCGGCGGAGCCGCCGATTCATACCCGTGGCAGGGCTGTGACGAGTGGCTGCTACTGCTCTCCGCCACCCGGTACGAACACGCCGACTTCACAGCCGTACGCCCGGCCGCACCACTGCCACCCCACTGAGGCTGGTGGGAATGGATCTGTCGCGAGCCGGCAAGCAGGCTCGATGCTCGCCGAGCAGGGATGCGGCGCCGTCCTTCGGCCTCACCGCTCGCACAGCCCGCTTGGTCCCCCGCAGCACGGTAGTCCGGTCCGAACCTGCCGGCCGGAAACGACGCTACGCGACGAGTCAGGGCGATCGAGACGTATCCCGATCTCGACGGGGTCCTCGATACGCGGCCTCGACGAGCGACGTTCCATCGATGGTGAGGACATTGGCGCGCCGAGGTCGAGAGGACGGCGTCGCGGCGTCGTGCGGCCTCGTAGGCCAGGTGGGCAACACGGCTGTCCTCACCGGCTGCTGGCAGGAGAGCTGTGACTTCCTCACTGTCAGCGTCGGGGGTTTAGCAAGCGATGTGTCCGGCTCCTGACCCAGCTTCACGAGAGGGTCGTGCCGCTCGGTACCGCCTGCACCGCCGCAGCGAGACGTGTCGCAGATCAGTGAGCTGACGGCCGATGGGTGCTTGCCGGGAGGCTGCTTGCCGCAGACACGTCGCGAAGACGCCACTGCCGGCGGCCATGGTTGTCAAATCCATGAGGTTGAGCGTCGGCATCCCCTGAGAGAGCGAAAACGAGCGGAATGCCGATACCCCCCAATACTGCACCGCAGAGGAATTGCCGTTTACTGCCCGGATCAACGGCGGCAGCTGCACGCGGTCACGAGAGCACGTCACCTCCCGCCTCCGCGTCGGCGGTACTGCGACCCCGATTCACCGTCAACGACACACCTCCGAGCTATCTCCGCTGGTGGCCCGGGGCTTCTTCGTGTCGTGCCGCCGGCAGGGCTGCAACCGTTCGGGGTCCTGTGGCTACCGGCCATCGAAGGGGAGCCGGCGACGGATCGCGTCCGGGTGGCATCGTCGCGTGCGCATTCTTACCGCCGGAACGCTTCGGCTGGTTCAACTCGCGCGGCGCACAACGCGGGATAAGAGCCGGCATGCGGGCAGCTACGTCCGCCGTGCCCGCGCAATCGCGCAGACGGCCGACGCGCCCACGATTGATCGTGCTGAGGTCGTCCGCCCATCACCAAGGGTAGGCGGGGGCGGACGACCCGAGCCGCAGACAGGGCGTTTGACCAAGGTTGCGACTAGCCGATAGGCATGGCCGAGTCTTGGCGGCAGGTCCGGCAGTAGGAGCTTGAGTTCAGCACGTAGGGGAACGAGCCGCTACCCGGGCTAGGGTTACCGATCTGCTCCCTCTCGCAACTGCCCTAGTTGTCCCCTGAGGCTGCCGGACGATGACGGCGTCAGGCGGTGAAGGAGACCGGCAATGAATCGAGGCTTCGGACCGTTGCCGTCGTCCGTCGCACCGGTGTGCCAGCTAGCCGCAGCCGAGGGGCTTCGGTCAAGCATAGAATCAGCTCGCGAACCGCCACCCTGCCGAAGGCTGCTCCGAGACAGCCATGAACGCCCCAGCCAAACGACAGATGCCGGTTAGGCGATCGATCCAGCACCAGCTCATCCGGACGCGTGAACTCGGTCTCGTCGCGGTTCGCGGAGGCCATCAGGGTCAGCACGATCTGCCCACGCTCGATCGTCGTGCCATGGATGACCGTTCGCTCAGTAGCGACGCGACTAGTTCCCTGGGCCGGCCCCTCGAAGCGGATCAGCTCGTCAGTAGCGGAATCGAGGAGTTTGCGGTCTGCCCCGCGCAGGGCATTGAGCGTTTCAGGTCGTTCGATCAGTGTCAGGGCAATGTTGCTGACCGTCGCAAAAAGGGTCCCGTAGCTCGCGTTGAACATCACACCTGCGGTGTTGTGCACGTAGTGCGGCGGAACCTGGAGCTGGCCGGCGGTCTCCCGGATGGTGGCGAACACGCCAGGCCGTCGTTCGGCGGCGTACCACTGGTCGACTAACGAGTTGAGCTGAGTGCGGGCATCGTTCCCGACTGCCGCTCGTTCGGGGCGCAGCCCGATATCCATCCGGCGGGCGATGGAGTCCGACAACTTGACGTACCACTGCAGGTCGGGGCGCTGCACTCCGAACAAGTGCGAGGTGATCGTGAGGGCGACCGGAGCGGCGACCTCCTTGATCCAATCGAAGCGCTCACGCCGCGCGAGGTCCGCGAAGATCCCCGTGATCTGCTCCCGTGCCTGGGCGCCAGCGGTGTCAAGGTCTTGAGAACGCAGGGCGTTCATTAGGACGCTCTTCAGTGGTCCTTGGTCCGGTGGATCAATCGTCTGGATGTTCTGCAGGAACTCCGGCAGCTCCGCCCCTACCCGCCGGCGGTCTCGCGCGAACGTGTCGTTGTCGCGCAGCACGTCGCGGCAGTCTTGATACCGGCTGAGCACCCATGACTTCATGCCCTCGTGCCAGAAGATGGGCGCTGTTCTACGGAACCGAGCGTACTGAGGATACGGGTTGGCGAGCATTTCTGGAGACAGAGGGTCGTATTCCACGGCTGTAGACAAATTGCCACCCCTTTTGATGGGTTCCCCGTGCGCAATGTGCGCGACATAACGACGCGTCCGAGCCTGGTCAATTGACAGCTTGTCCCAGACCCGACTCCGTGATCGGTACTGACGTGACGCTACGACCGGCTGGACATCGTTGTCAACGACGCAGGCTGCGGGCGAAAGAAATTTACCGGTGAGACTGCCTGTATCTCCTTGATTAATGGTCTCCCATCTGCGGAAACGTCCTCGCGCCTGGCTAGGGGGTTGCCCCAGGCAACCGTCCGGGTTACTGTGCCACATGCGTCAGGCTGGTTGGCGGCCCCAGGGATTCACCGATTAACAGAGGGTGGTCTCTTTCAGTCGTCGGCCGACCTTGCTATGCATGACGTGGTCACATCCGAGGCACTCTCATAGAAGTGCCTCTTGACGCTAGTCGCGGAACGATGCAAATCTGCAGTCGTCACGCGATCAAGGAATTACCTAGGCCGACATGACACCACGGGGGTAGTGCGTGATGGTTGATCATTATTTAGAAGCTCGCCTAAGCTACGCGCGCCAGCCATAGGCCGCGAGCGCTCTTCTCTGGCGAAGCTGGCTACGCTCTAGATCGATGTCTACGTCCATGCCCAAGTGTCGGTAGACAGCGCCGTGCTAGTCGGCAACGACTACGATTCGCCCATTCACTTCAAGCTCGTGTTTGAAATAAATGGGCGCCCGAGGGTCCTCGCCTTTCGTCGCCATGGCGTACGGCGTGAGCCGGCGATCAGCGTGTCGACTACAGCCACGATGCTGAGCAATCGGGCAGCAGCTCCCGTCGGTTCTCAAACAGCCATAGGCCGCGTTGAACATTATCGCGCCCTTGCGGACGCCCATGCCACCGGAGACGCCCCAGGGCGCCCGGGGATAAATCTCCCCTCACAAAGGAGGTGTAATCATGAGCTACGACCACTGAGCCTGAGGCCTGTCGGGCTCGGCGACCACGCCGGGCCCGACAGAGGTTCACTGACCCGCCGAGGTCTACTACCCCGGACCCTCGGACTTCCTGTTCCTCATGAAGGATGAAAGAGTTGCAGCAGCAAGGAATGGACGCGCCTGCGGAGGCGGATACCGGTCATGCCGAGACCACACTGTGGACCTCAGGCTTCAGATGGTATTTCACCGGTACGTCCGTCTCCCTCTTGGGCACGGCGATGGCCCCGGTAGCCTTGGCATTCTCCGTGCTCGAGCATTCGAGCAGCGTATACGACCTGGGCTGGGTGTTAGCCGCACGGAGCATTCCGCTAGTGGCATTCCTCCTTGTCGGCGGTGCTGTGGCCGACAGATTCCCACGGAGCACGGTCCTTAAGCTGTCGAACCTCGGAGCTGCTTCCACTCAAGGCGTCGTCGCTTTCCTGCTGCTCTCGGGCCGGTACAGCCTCATGCTCATCATCGCTCTTGAATTTCTCAACGGCTCCCTGACCGCGTTCACTCAGCCCGCCATGCGGGGGATCATTCCCCAACTGGTAGCCAAGGCACAGATGCGACGGGCGAACTCCCTTGTCGCCTCGTCCAAGAATGCAATAACGATCTTAGGTCCTACTGCGGCGGGAATCACGGTCGCCACGGTCGGCGGCGGTTGGGCGATCGCGCTCGACTCGGCCAGCTACCTACTGGCCGCGTTCTTCATCTCCCGCATCCGCCTAACCGAAGAGATCGCCCGCAGTTCCCGCAGCGTCCTGTCGGACGTACGCGAAGGGTGGAGCGAGTTCCGCAGTATCCCCTGGGTCTGGTCCGTGGTTGCCTCCCTGGCGGTTACCAATCTCCTCAAAACCGGGATCTGGGTTGTTCTTGGCCCAGCTATCGCTATCACCACCATCGGGGCTGCTTCGTGGGGTGGGGTCCTTAGCGCGCGTGCGGTAGGCCTGCTGGTCATGGGACTTGTGATGTACCGATTGACGGTGAGACGTTTACTCGGCACCGGCCAACTGTTCTTCGCGCTGGGGTGCCTCCCCCTCATCGCGCTCGGGGTCGGTGCCAACGCATTATGGCTCTTCATCGCGGCGTTCATGGCTGGAATCGGCTCGGGCATGTTCGGTCCCGCCTGGGAAACTTCGCTACAAGAACACGTTCCGAACAACGTCCTGTCCAGGGTAACTTCCTACGACGACTTGTTTTCGTACGTCACCGTTCCCATTGGGATGATGTGCGCTGCCCCTGCCGGCGCCATATTCGGCAATGAGCAGGTCGCCCTGGTCGGTGGCATCCTGTTTCTCGCGGCGGCGCTTCTTCCGCTACTTTCCCGCTCCGTTTACAACCTTCGGCACGGCTAGCGCACCAGTCGTGTTGGCGCTGCGACGACGACGATGAGGGAGACGCATTGAATCGGGTTATGCTCCTGGATGTGTCCGGCCCTGACCGTGAGGACCTACTCAAGGCGGCCATCGCCACGGGGCATGAGGTATACACGGCTACACCGCGCGGCCAAGCGTCTGCGACAACGCCGAGGGAGGTCGCCGGCACCGTTGTCGTGGACTTTTCCTCCTACGAAGCGGCAGTCTCAGACATCGTCGCGTTCGCGCGTTCCCGGAGGGTAGACGCGATCGTCACCGTGAACGAGTTCCTCACCCCGGTCGCAGCACTCGCCTGTGCGACTTTGGGTCTTCCCGGAAATGATGCGACGCTCGCCATGGCAGCTCGAAACAAGATCACAATGGTCGAGCGGCTGCATGTAGCCGGAGTTGCTGTGCCATCGACGATTGCGGTGACCGGCGAAGAAGAGGTTTATGATCACCTCCGTCGCCAGACCTTCTCATTTCCGCTTGTCGTGAAGCCTGCCGAGAACGCCGGCTCAACGGGGGTCAGCGTGGTGGAACGGCTGGACGAGCTGACCGCGGCGTTCCAACGTGTACGACTGCAGCGTGGACCGTATGGGATCCACCTCGACCCCCGTGTGGTGGTGCAGGAGTACATCGACGGGGAGGAGTTCAGCGTCGAATCGCTGACGCAGGACGGCCAGACCGAGCACGTGTGCATCACCAAGAAGCAGACCACCTCTGGTGCCTACCGTGTCGAAACGGGTCACACTCTCCCGTCGAACCTCGATCCGATCGCCAGGCAACAGGTTCTGCAGCAGGTGACGATGGCAGCAGCAGCAACGGGTATACGCAATAGCTGGTCACATTGCGAGGTGAAGCGGAAACCGGATGGCGCATGGGTGGTGCTGGAGATCGCTCCACGGATCGGCGGTGGCCGAATCACGTTGCTGACCAGCCTGGCCCTTGAAATTGACATGGCCGGAGCGGCCTTGGCGGTCGCCCTAGGGCAACCGGTTGAACTTGCCCCGACTCGGCGTGCCTTCGCGGCCATCAGGCGTCCCCTGGCACCACGCGGCGGCCGGCTCCTCGCCGTGCAGGGCATGCCCTGCACCGGAGTCAACGTGCCCTTCTCCGAGGTGACCACCGAGATCGGCGCATCGGTGGCCAGTCCGGACAGCAACAGCGCGCGCGTCGGCTACTTCATCGTCACCGCCACGGACGAGACGTCGGCCGACCAACGAGCCGACGAGTTGCTGAGGGGCGTCTCGGTCATCGTCGAACCCCAAGGCAACTGAGGATGAACATCACGCAAGCCGAGCGCGCGGCAGATCTATGCGGATGGGGCGAGCTCGCTATCGACAAAACCTTCTATCTGAACCCTCGCTGGTTGACTTATGTCGACTCGGACGCCCGCGGGCGAGGCACTTACTGGGGCGCGTATGCCGACGGCTCCCTGGTTGCGGGCGTCTCATCGCATAATCCGCTATCCCTGATGAGCAGGGCATACAATTTCAACGCTCTGTTCGATGTCGACACATCCCACCGCTCGCCACCCGCGCTCCTCGGCGGCCGGCAGGGCTACCTGTCGGGCTTTATCCGCAACCAGCGTTTCCCATCCGATGTCGTAGAATCCGCGCTGGCCAAGCTGCTTCGCGCCATAGAGACAGCGACCCCGGAACGTGATTGCTGGTGGCCATATCTTTTGTTCGAGGATGCTGAATCAGTGCTCCGCGCGAGTCTACTCCACGGGAGCATTCGCCGGCCCCGCGTGCGGCTCGCCCGCGCAGACTGTGTCATTGACCTAGCAGGCTCGAGCGTTGAGGACCACGTGGAAGCCCTACCGACGGCCAACAGACGGTCCCACTACCGCCGTGAAGCTGCGCGGTTTGACAGGAGCCCCTTACGAGTCGAGGAGTTGCGCCTCTCTGAGAGCTGGCGAGACCTGGCACCATTGCTGGCCAACGTGCAGCGAAAGTACGGCGACCACAGCCCGAGCGAAGTCTATGCTGACTCTCTCGCTCGCCAAGCAGCCATGCTGGACGAGGACGCCGTCGTGTTCGGCTGCTTTTTGGCCGATCGGCTAGTCGCCTTCTCCCTGTTCTACAAGACCGCGGGAGAACTGAGCTTCCGCGGCGTCGGCTTCGACTACGAAGCCTTGCCCGGTGTCGGCGAGTACGCGCGGCTAGCCGTACATGCCCCACTCGAATTTTGCTATCAGCGCGGGATACCACGGTTGAACCTCGGAGTGAGCTCCTACGAGGCGAAGGTCCGGCGGGGGGCCCGAATACGACCCCTTTGGTCTCTGCTACCACCGTGGGCAGAACATATCCCTCAATCAGTAGATCTCGCGAATGCGCGACTGGGATCGATGGCCACGAGCGAGGCGGTCCGCATCGAAAAAGTTGTCGGAGATCAATGGCGACGCTTGTCGATGACAACTATAGATACCTAACCCGATCGCGACGCGTCCGTTACTCCCGCAGGCAGTCGGCGGGGCGCGAAGCGTACCGGCCGTGCGCCACCAGGTCGGCGAGCAGGTCCGGTGGGATCTCGTACAGGTATCCGCAGCCGCGGTCCACGGCGAGAGCGCCGCCGTCGACGCTGGAGATGTCGGCGTCCAACGTGGTGTCGCAGCGGTCGCAGTGCACCCGGGGCCGGGGGTTTCGGCGGCTGCCCCAGACCTGCGCGGCGGGGGCCGACCGCGGGCGACGTCCCACAAACGCATTGCCCAACGGTGCGCAGGGATGACGAACCTGGTCGCCGACGCCGGTAAATGGGGGGTTTTCGGGGGGCGGTTCAAAACCCCATAGACAAACTTAAAGCCCTGACCAGCGTTTACGCTGGTCAGGGCTTTTTGTCTGTCGGGACGGCCGGATTCGAACCGACGACCCCTTGACCCCCAGTTTTACAACGATTCTGTCACGCCATGCCAGAACAGTCTTATACGTCCTCCAATGCGGACAGAACCGCATCCCCTAATGATGCCCACTGCCGGCTCATGTCAGCCACTCCTCCGCTGCGGACCGTGATCCGTTACCGAAGTGGTTACGGCGGTTAGTCAAGAGTCCGCGCTGACGTTGAGTCCAGCAGCTCTGTGATGGACCGCATTTTCTGCAAAGCATCCTAGGAAAAATCACTACTGCTAGACCACAATGAGCGCCCAGTGCCCTATCTAGCAGGAGCCAGCCCGCTAGGACTTCCCGTCCCGCCTTCCATCGACCCAGCGAAACAGTGAGCGTGCCGTCGCTCACTCCGCCGCAGCGCGAACCCGACCACTCGCTACGGTGGCAGACCTCGTAGCGGTCTGCTCGGCTTGCCGGGTAGATGACCGCCTGGACGACTCCTCCACGACGATCATCGAAACGGCGACCGCGCCTGTCCGACCTGAGCCTGGAGCGCCTCCACCGACGGCTCCGTAACCGCCGCCTACGCAGAACCTCAACGTGCTGGCGTGGAGCGATTCCATCCCTCACCTCGCGTTTCTGGGCCCACTGACTTCGCCTAGTCGGTCGCGAGCGCGTGACCTCACCTCTGCTCAGCCGGTAAGTGGCAGTGTTCGCTGGTCATTCCACTGAGCCTCACCAACTACGCTGTAGCCGAACTCGCTTTGCCCTCCACATGCCTCCTTACACCGACCGGAACCGAGACCGAGTGCGATGATCTTGCGGAACCTAGTGAACAAAAACCGCGAAGTCGATCTCTAACGCCGCAGGTCAAGAAGTCTGCTCCCCGCGCACGCGGGGGTGATCCCTCCGGCTATGCGGCGCTGGTCGCCGAGATGGCCTGCTCCCCGCGCACGCGGGGGTGATCCCGTGGTCGCCCGGGCGAAAGCCCTCGGGCTGGCCTGCTCCCCGCGCACGCGGGGGTGATCCTTACCCTTGTCATTGAAAGCTTCGAAAGCGGGACTGCTCCCCGCGCACGCGGGGGTGATCCCACCGTCGCGGCGACCGTCTGATCGGATCCCCCCTGCTCCCCGCGCACGCGGGGGTGATCCCATCGCGGAACGACTCACGGCCGGTGCCCGCAGCTGCTCCCCGCGCACGCGGGGGTGATCCGTACGTTCTAGGACGCGGCAGCCAGCGCAGGGCCTGCTCCCCGCGCACGCGGGGGTGATCCGCACACGCGCAGGTCGCCGACGTACCGGTCGCCCTGCTCCCCGCGCACGCGGGGGTGATCCTGCGCGAAGGCCGACGGGGGCGACTGCTACTGCCTGCTCCCCGCGCACGCGGGGGTGATCCGGGGGGGACCACCAGTGGACCGCGACGCCACCATCTGCTCCCCGCGCACGCGGGGGTGATCCGAAGGCAACCGCTCGTGTCCGTGCCAAGCTGAACTGCTCCCCGCGCACGCGGGGGTGATCCCCTCACGATGGTTACGCTCACACAGCGGCCTAGCTGCTCCCCGCGCACGCGGGGGTGATCCGGTGTCCAGCGCGGACCCCCGCCGCCGGTCCCTCTGCTCCCCGCGCACGCGGGGGTGATCCTGGAACGGCTACCCGAAGGGGGCGCGCCGCGTCCTGCTCCCCGCGCACGCGGGGGTGATCCCGCTGGTGCCCGTACCGCGTTCACGGCCGGTAGCTGCTCCCCGCGCACGCGGGGGTGATCCGTGCTGGCAGAGGCTATCGAGGTACGCGGCGGGCTGCTCCCCGCGCACGCGGGGGTGATCCCGCTGCGCTGGCGGACTTCCGCGCCGGGTCGCTCTGCTCCCCGCGCACGCGGGGGTGATCCCTCGGGGAAGTACCCACACCAGTTCGTGCTGACCTGCTCCCCGCGCACGCGGGGGTGATCCCCACCCCGACGCCGACCATGACTGCGCGGACATCTGCTCCCCGCGCACGCGGGGGTGATCCCTCGTTTCGGCGGAGGATCCGGGCGCCGCCGGCGTCTGCTCCCCGCGCACGCGGGGGTGATCCGGCGGGGGCGCTTCGCCAGGCCCGGCGACGGGCCTGCTCCCCGCACGCGGGGGTGATCCCTTCCTGATCAAGGTCGGGTCGAGGCCGGGCATCTGCTCCCCGCGCACGCGGGGGTGATCCCACGGCAGGCCCAACGCGCCCGGTGCAGAGCCGCTGCTCCCCGCGCACGCGGGGTGATCCCGGCTGCTCGTCACGCTCCATGCCGGCCCCCCTGCTCCCCGCGCACGCGGGGGTGATCCACTCCGTGTCTTCTGCAACCAACGCAGAAAAGTCTGCTCCCGGCGCACGCGGGGGTGATCCGCGAGCGCACGCTAACCGGGTCCACCACGCGGTCTGCTCCCCGCGCACGCGGGGGTGATCCGATGAACCGGGCGAACTCCTGCGCCTTCGGCGACTGCTCCCCGCGCACGCGGGGGTGATCCAAAACCCCGCACACAGGGCGCCGGGGAGACTTTCTGCTCCCCGCGCACGCGGGGGTGATCCGCTGCTCATCAACCGGGAGTTGGGCCGGATCCGCTGCTCCCCGCGCACGCGGGGGTGATCCCGCGACCACCTCGCCGGGCCCTGCCCGGTCGTCCTACTCCCCGCGCACGCGGGGGTGATCCCTGCTCCAGCTCCTGGCCCACCTCCATCCGGACCTGCTCCCCGCGCACGCGGGGGTGATCCCCCGCTCGTCCGCCGCAAGCCCTGAGGAGCCCGCTGCTCCCCGCGCGCGGGGGGTGATCCGCCGGGCCGCCCGACGAGCAACGCCGCGTGGCTCTGCTCCCCGCGCACGCGGGGGTGATCCGCTGATCGGGCTTGGCGAGGAAGAGCCGCCGGACTGCTCCCCGCGCACGCGGGGTGATCCTACTTTCGCGCCTCAGACTCGACGTGGCAGTCCCTGCTCCCCGCGCACGCGGGGGTGATCCGGGGGTCGGCTTCGGGAAGGTGTACGGCGGCGGCTGCTCGCCGCGCACGCTGGGGTGATCCCGGCGGACGCGTCCAGCCCGTCATCACGATCTCCTGTTCCCCGCGCATGCGGGGATGATCCCTCGCTCCGGCGTCGTCCGGCTCGCCCCACATCTGCTCCCGAGCACGCGGGGTGTCCACGTCGGAGACGCAGTTGGCGATGCGGGCTCGCTGCTCCCGCACGGAGTGATCGTCGTCCGACTCCGCTTCTTCTCAGGTGGACTGTTCCCCACGCACACGGGGTGATTCCGCGCGCCGGCCGACGCATTGGACTGGACAAACTCGAAGCGTGGGCTTACAAACCGTCATTTCCATCGCCCGCCACCACGTGCGGAGGCCGTAGCAACGAAGAACCCGGCTCGTGGCCATGCTGGCACTGATATACGGCTGAACGGCTTCCAACGACCGTCGATCGGATCATGACCGCCGACCCCAGCAGTTCCTAGAGTGGTGAAGTGTTAACCCTCGGCGTTGACCTCGCAGCCGCAGACAAACGTACGGCGATGGCCGTGATCGAGTGGCTACCAGGCCGGGCAGTGGTACGGGAGGTAGTCCTTGACGTCAGTGACGCTCGGATCGTCGAAGCGAGTCGGCGCGGGGACAAAATCGGGTTGGACTGTCCGCTCGGTTGGCCAGAGCCATTCGTCGCACTCGTTACGGCCCATCAGGCCAGTCATGTAACCGTCGATGACGGTGGCGGCGCGCCGTGGCGGCGTCGCTTGGCCTATCGCCAGACTGACGAGGTGGTACGCAAGGAGACCGAAATCATCCCCCTCAGCGTGGCTGCAGACCGCATCGGGCACGCCGCCTTCCGCTGCGCCGGTTTGCTGGCGATGCTGGCCGCCGATGGTCAGGATGTCGATCGTTGCGGCGACGGCAAGATCGTTGAGGTGTACCCGGCAGCGGCCTTGAACCGTTGGGGCTTAGCGCATCGCGGTTACAAGGGGCGCCGTCAGCAGGCCCAGCACGCCGAACTCGTCACCGCATTGTGTGCGGCCGCGCCCTGGCTGGAGCTTGGAGCGTTCGAGGCGTTGGTCCGGCGTAGCCATGATGCGTTCGACTCGGTGGTCGCGTCGTTGGTTGCCCGTGCCGCAGCGACCGGCAAGGCGAGCAGGCCGGACGACGAGCAGCGGGTCGCCGCGCGTTCCGAGGGATGGATCGCGCTGCCTACCTACCCTCTCGCCGGCCTTCTCGACTTGGCAGCAGCGTAACCGGAGGGTACCCATGGCTTCAGGACTGAGCTGGCTGGACAGTTCCCGCGACGATCAACACCGAATGCGGGAGTTACTCAAGCTCTTCAGCGACACGGAAAGCCGGGACGAGCTGGGCATCGGCCAGGTCCGGGACGCGTTCAGCGACTTACTCTTCCCTGGCACCTCCGTTTTGCAGGCCCGGGCGCGGTACCTACTGATCGTGCCGTGGTGCTACCAGGAGGCGCAGCGGCGTGGACTGCACGGTGACCGTCTCACTGCGCAAGTGGACCGCACCGAACGAAAGGTGATCGCCGCGCTGCTGCGAGGCGACGACACGGAGGGCGTGATCGGTCGCCGGGCTGGTGTCGGGGTACAGACGCTGCCGTCGAGCATTTATGCGGCGGCGTTGCTCGAGTACGGCATCCGCACTGGTGACGATGAGGGCGCATCGAACCGCCGATTGGCCGGACTGGCCGACGCCGATGAGCTGACGGAACGAGCGAGCGGGATCTGGCACCCGACGCTGCCGGCCCGACCGACGAAGTTTCCAGACGAGGTTGAGGGTGGATTGAGGCTAACGCCGGATGAGGGCCGTTGGCTGCGAGAGCGGATCCTCACTGCGGCGCCCGGCACATTGTTGGCGTACCTCCTTGAGCCCGAACATCGACCCGGTTGGGACAGCGACGCACCATGGGAGGAGCCGGCGGTGCTGGCCGCGCCGGATCCGATCAGCTCGCTGGTACGGGACGCCGCCTTGTTTTCGCTGGCGATCCGCGGCGCGGCGTTGCTGTACAACCTCCTCGTGGCGGAGCGGTACGAGGAGACCGGTCTGACCGAGCGTGAGGCGCCGGTGGCCCGATATCGAGACAAGTTGTCGGGCTGGAACCAGCGCGTGTCGGAGGAACAGGGCCTCAAGGGCTGGGACCGGTCGGGCATGTGGGACCGGTTGATCGAGAGGAACCCCCGAATAGCCACGAACGCCGCTGCGCGCCGGTTCATCGACCGCTGGCTTGACGCGGTCACGAGCGGAACTGCGAGCGATGCCGCCACGGACCAGAGCCTGCGCAATCTCGTGGCCGAGCGGGAACGGGCGGTGAAGAAGGGGCAGTCACGGTTGATCAACGACAAGCTGTTGCGTACGTGGAGTGGTGCCTCCGGCAGTCGACCGCTGGTGTATCGATGGCCTCAAGTCCGCCGGATCCTCGTCGACATCCACGAGGGCTGCGCCGCTGACCTGTCGGAGGCTGCGAATGCTCGCGCCTGACACTCGTTCGCTGCTGCTCGATGCCTTGCGCCCGCCACCGGGTATGCGGATGTCCCGCGCCGTGGCGTTGACCTTCACCCTGGATCTGGAGAGTCTGCTGGTCGCCCCGCTGGCCTTCGCCGCGCACGGCTTACGCGAGACGACCGACCCGATTGCGGTGATGGAGGGTGTACGGCAGTGCGCCGACAGGATCGACGTGTTCTGTCAGGCGGGGCAGATCGCGGTTCCACCGACGAAGTCAGCGCTGCTGGCGTTTGTCGAGCCAATGGTGCACCAGGTGCGCCGGCCCAAGCCGGGTCGGCTGTTCCACCCAAAGCTGTGGGCGCTGCGTTTTGAGGACGAAGCGACCGGGGAGACGTCGCTGCGGCTGTTGGTGCTCAGTCGCAACCTGACTAAGGACCGCAGCTGGGACGTGTGCCTGCGCCTGGAAGGCTACCCCGGCACCCGCCGGGTGGCGGGCAACAAGCCCTTGTTCGACCTGCTACAACACACGCTGCGGCTGACGGTCGCGCCCCTGCCGCCGGACCGGCAGGCGGCGGTCGAGGCGCTGGGCGAGGATCTACGCCGAGCCGCGTGGGAGTACCCCGACGGCGCTCGGGAGATGTTTTTCCATGCGCTAGGAGTTCCTCGTACTCCTTTACCGGACTTCGCAGGCACACGTCACCTGGTCATTTCGCCGTTCTGCACGCCCGAGGGTCTGGGCCGGTGCGCACCGAGCGGCAAGCTGGCGTTGGTGAGCCGGCAGGAGACTTTCGACTGTCTGCCCGAGGAGAGCCTGGCCGGTTCTGAGACGTTCGTGGTGAACGCCTTGGCCGGTTTGCCGACTGAGGAGTCGCCGTCGGGCCAGGAGGTGCTCAGCGGGCTGCACGCAAAGGTGTACGTGGTGGAGAAGGGCCATCAGGCGCGGGTTCTCCTCGGCTCCGCAAATGCCACAGGTGCGGCGTTCGACGGCAACGTCGAGCTAATGGTGGAGCTGGTAGGTGGCCGCGCCCAGTGGGGTATCGATGCTCTCCTTGGCCCGAAGGCAGCGTTTCGCGAGATCCTCGAACCCTACGAACGCCAGAACGTCGCCGAACCGGATCCCGAAGCGGACCGTCTCCGTAATCTGGTCCGCGACCTCGCGGCAATTCCGATGCTAGCTACCGTCATGCCCGAGGCAGACAGCTACCGCCTCCGGGTGACCTCCCAAGACACCGTGCCCAATGTGCAAGGGGTACGGATCACCTCGCAGCTACACACTCGCCGCGGTGAGGCGATCGTGCTCGCGTCGGGACAGCCGGTCGACGCAGAGTTCGCCGGGCTTGCGCTGGTCGACATCACCCCGTTCGTCATCGTCTCCGCCGAGGACAGCAGCGGCCGGGGACAAGCCGTCATTGTCGCCGCCCTGGTCGGCGATCCCGTGCACCGCCTCGATCACGTCATCGCCCAGCAGATCGACACGCCGGAGAAGTTCCTGCGATTCCTGCTGCTGATGCTCGGCCTCGGCACTGATGCCGCCATGCTGGTGAGCGGCGACGCTGGCGGGGCCGGCGCGTGGCGTAGCAGCGGAACTGGGATTTTCGAACTGCTCCTCAACGCTCTCGTTGACCGTCCGCAACAACTCGACGACCTGGCCCGGCTCGTCAGCCGCCTGGAGGCCAGCGGCGACGGCAGGCGACTGCTGCCACCCGGCTTCACCGAGCTGTGGCAGGTCGTCACGCAAGCGCGGCATGCGATGACGGAGGCGGTGCGCGCATGAGCCGGTACGACGCTAGGGCCCGTGTCGAAGTCTGGGCCAGGGCTTGAGCTGGTTTGAGGATCTTCGCGTGTCGGAGATCGAAAGTAGGCGAGGTCTCCGGTAGACGGTTCAGCGACCAAGCAGAACCTGAAACCGGAG
>NZ_QGSY01000225.1 GCF_003857035.1 Micromonospora arida | reverse complement strand
GTCCACAGGGGCTTCGCTCGGGAGGTGTGGGTGGGCAGGGTGTGGGCATGGGTGCACATCAACTTCTTCGCCACATTGCGGCCGGGCAGGACGGCATGGTCACCCTGGGTCAGGCATTGCGTGCCGGCCTGACCAGGGACCAGATCCGACAGTTACACCGGTCCGGCAGGTGGCAGCGGCTTCTCCGTGGCTGTTTCGTTCCAGAAGCGGAGCTGAGTGATTCGACGCGTCGGCGGGCGCGAATCCGCGCTGCGGTCATGAGCCTCGGCCCAGGCGCCTTCGCTGTTCTGGACTCAGCGTTGGAGTTGCACGGCATCGCGGGTCTTCGCCGGAGTGCACAGGTCCACGTCTCGGTGCCAGTCGAGCGACCCCGACCCCAGCGCTCCCTGGTGCCGTGGTTGACGGTGCATCAGGTGACCGTCGGCCCCGGCGACATCGTCACGGTTGCGGGCATTCCGGCGACCTCTCCGCTTCACACCGTCTCGGACGTCATCCTTCGGGTTGATCGTTATCCAGCTGTCTCGGTCCTCGACTCCGCCCTGAACCAGGGCCGCATCAATCCGGCACATCTGGCGGCCATTCCGAACCTGATCCGGGGACGTCGGGGCGCGGTCATGGCACGCGCCTGTCTCGCTGAGGCGGATGGCCGGGCACAGTCGCCACTGGAGACTCGCTCTCGACTGCGATGCGTCGACGGGGGAGTTCCGCCGGACACGCTGCAGTTGGAAGTGCGCGACAATGACGGCTATCTGCTCGGCATTGGCGACCTGGGCTGGCGCGGCCCAAGGCTGATCGCCGAAGCGGACGGCCGAGACGCGCATGGCACCCCGGAGGCCGCCTACGCCGACCGCCGTCGCCAGAACCGCCTGGTCAACGCCGGCTGGACGATCCTCCGTTTCACCTGGCAGGACACCCTCCACCCCACCTACATCCCCAAAACGGTCCGCCAAGCAATCGCGGTTGCGGTCGCCCGGCGGAGGTGATCAAGAGGTTTCCGTCAAAGACGAGCCCTCTGCTGACGCAAACCTCTTGATCACCGAGGCCCTACGGGGGCGGGGGTTGGACAGGGGGACAGTAGGATCTCGGGCGTGCGGGTTCTTTTGGTTGGTGGCGGTGGGCGGGAGCACGCGCTTGCGCTCGGGTTGGTTGGCGATCCAGGTGTCTCCGCGGTTGTTGCGGCGCCGGGTAATCCGGGGATCGCCAGCGTGGCTGAGCTGCGAGCGGTCACTCCGACAGATCCGGCCGCGGTGGCGGCGCTGGCCGTGGAGACAGCGGCTGACCTGGTGGTGATCGGGCCCGAGGCGCCGCTGGTCGCCGGGGTCGCCGACGCGGTACGCGCCAAGGGCATCGCCGTGTTCGGTCCATCCGGTGCGGCCGCGCAGCTGGAGGGCTCCAAGGCGTTCGCCAAGGACGTGATGACCGCCGCCGGTGTGCCGACCGCACGGGCGTACGTCTGCACGGACGAGGAGAGCACCGCTCGGGCGCTGGACGAGTTCGGCGCGCCGTACGTGGTGAAGGACGACGGGCTCGCCGCCGGCAAGGGCGTGGTGGTGACCGACGACCGGGCCGCCGCGCTGGCGCACGCGAACGAGTGTGGACGTGTGGTGGTCGAGGAGTTCCTCGACGGCCCGGAGGTCAGCCTCTTCGTGGTCACCGACGGCGAGGCGGCGCTGCCGTTGTTGCCGGCACAGGACTTCAAGCGGCTCGGCGACGGCGACACCGGGCCGAACACTGGTGGCATGGGCGCGTACGCGCCGCTGGCCTGGGCCCCGTCCGGCCTGGTCGACGAGGTCATGCGCGACGTGGTGCACCCGACGTTGGCGGAGATGCGCCGCCGGGGCACGCCGTTCGCCGGCCTGCTCTACGTCGGGCTCGCGATCACCGCCGCCGGCCCTCGGGTGATCGAGTTCAACGCGCGCTTCGGTGACCCGGAGACCCAGGTGGTGCTCGCGCTGCTGGAGACCCCGCTGGGTGGGCTGCTGCACGCCGCGGCCACCGGCACGTTGGCCGAGCACCCGCCGCTGCGGTGGCGGGACGGCAGCGCCGTGACAGTGGTGCTCGCCTCGGCGGGTTATCCGGCCGCGCCGCGCACCGGCGACGTGATCACCGGCGCGGAGGGTCCGGGCATCATCCACGCGGGCACCGCCCGCCGGGCCAGCGACGGCGCGTTGCTCTCCGCCGGCGGCCGGGTCCTCTGCGGTACGGCCACCGGCGCCGACCTGGCCGCCGCGCGGGACGCCGCGTACGCGCTGGTGGACGGGGTCGAGCTGGCCGGCTCGCAGCACCGCACCGACATCGCCACCGCCGCGATCGAGGATCGGATCACAATTCCCGGCTGAACTCAGGCAACCCCGGGCCACCCCGCTGCCGTTTGAGCGGTGAGACGAGGGGGTGGCCGGAATGCCGGTCGATGTCGAGGGTTACCGCGACTACGTCGGTGCGCGGCTGGAGCCGCTGCGCCGCACGGCGTACCTGCTCTGTGGTGACTGGCACACGGCCGACGACCTGGTGTCGGCGACGCTGGTCAAGTTGCTCCGGCACTGGTCACGGGTGTCCGTCATGGACAACCCGGACGCGTACGCCAGGCGGATCCTGCTGCGGGTCTGGTTGGACGAGCGACGTCGGCCGTGGCGGCGGGAGGCCGCCTGGGCCGAGGTGCCCGATCGCGCGGTCGCAGCCACCGGCACCGACGGCGCGGCTGATCGGCTGACCCTTCTCGCTCTGCTGGCCGAGCTGCCGCCGCGCCGCCGCGCGGTCCTCGTGCTGCGCTACTTCTGCGACCTGTCCGTCGAGGAGACCGCGCAGGAACTCGGCTGCACTCCAGGCACCGTCAAGAGCCAGTCGGCGCGTGGCATCGAGGCGATGAGAGCCCGCCTCGCCCCGATGCCGGATCGAGTCGAGGAGGTACGCAACGATGGATGAGCTCTACGACCAGCTGCGTGCGGCGGTCGCCCAGGCACCGCCGACTCGGATCGACGTGGACGAACTGATCCTGGCCGACCGGCGTCGCCGGCAGCACCGGGCGTGGGCGTTGACCGGCTCCGGGGTGGCGGTGGCCGTGATCGCACTGACGTCGACACTGGTCACCGGACCGTACCGGGACTCGCGGGAGCCGACGGCGAACACCGGCCCGTCGCTCTGTGCCCCGCTGAACGCGTCTCCCAGTGGGACCGTGCCGCCGTTCGAGCGGTACGGCTCGGCGCCCCCGTTCCCGTCGGAGCAGCCGGCCGCCGCGGCGGTCCGGCTGACCGCGGCGCTGCGCGAGGCGCTGAGCGTCAACCTGCCTCGGGAGCTGACTGTCGAGTCGGGGGTTCCCGGGTGTCCGCTGCCGCAGCTGTCGTACGAGCGCACGGTGGGTGGGTACGTCTACGAGGTGACGGTCAAGCTGTCCCGGGGCGGTGATCGTGGCGATCTGGTCATCAGCCTGAGTCCGTCCCTCGGGGCGGTGCCTGCCTGCACGCTGGTCAAGCGTTCAACGGAGGACTGCTCGACAGCTCAGCTCCCGGACGGCACCCAGCTGGCGTTGGGCACCGAGGTCGACCCGGCGGCGGGCACCGGCAGCCGCTCTGCGACGGTGCTGCGTCCCGATGGGACGACGGTGGTGGTCAAGCTGGATCAACCCGGTGCGTCCGTGGACGAGCTGTTGCTGACCGAGGACCAGTTGGTGACCATTGGCCGGTGGCCGGGTTTCAACCTGTACCCGTGAGCGACGCGGCTCGCCCCCGTCAGCCGTAGTAGCGGCGCAGTTCTCGGGTGAGCACCTTGCCGGTGGCGTTGCGGGGCAGGTACTTCACGAAGATCACGTCCCGGGGGACGCTGAACCTGGCCAGGAAGTGCCGGACGTACTCGCGTACCGCCTCGGGGTCGAGGGTTTCGCCGGGGTGCAGGGCGAGGAACGCGGAGAGGCGCTGGCCGTACTCGGGGTCGGGCACGCCGATCACGGCCGCCTCGCGGACCTGCGGCAGTTGCGCGAGCAGGTCCTCCACCTCGGACGGGAAGACGTTCTCGCCCCCAGAGACGATCATGTCGTCGGCCCGGCCGTCGACGAAGAGCAGCCCGTCGGCGTTGAGCCGGCCGAGGTCGCCGGTGTCGAGCAGGCCGTCGTGGGTTTCCCGGTTGGCACCGGAGGTGTAGCCCTCGAAGAGCATCTCGTTGCCGACGAAGATCCGCCCGACCCGTCCGTCCGGTACGGGTTGGCCGTCGTCGTCGAGCAGCGCCAGTCGGGTGCCGTGCGGCGGGCGACCAGCGGCGGTGGGTGCCTGACGCAGGTCCTGCGGGCCGGCGATGGAGGCCCAGGAGACCTCGGTGGACCCGTAGAGGTTGTAGAGGACGTCTCCGTAGACGTCCATGAACTTCGGGGCAAGCCCGCCGGGCAGGGCGGAGCCGCTGACCGCGACGACCTTGAGCGGGGGGCGCGGCTCCGGCGGGGGCACCTCCAGCAGCCGTTGCACCATCACCGGTACGGCGAAGAGCGCGTCGCACTGGTGCGCGGTCAGGGCGGCGAGCGTGGCGGCCGGGTCGAAGCGTCGGTGCAGCACGATGGTGGCCCGTAGTGCCAGGCAGACCTGGAGGGCGGCGAATCCCCAGGTGTGGAAGATCGGCGCGGCGATCATCACCCGGTTGCGGGCGTGCAGGGGAATACGGTCGATGATGGACACCAGTGGGCCGAAGCCGCTGGGCGTCGGCCGGCGGGCGCCCTTGGGCGTACCGGTGGTGCCGGAGGTGAGCACGATGATCCGGCCGTCGCGCTCGGGCGGGTGCAGCTCACCTGGCAGTGCCCCGGCTACCAACTCCTCGCGCGCGCGTTCGTCGAGCCGGGACAGCTCGGCGGGGAGGCCGAGGACCCGCTCGGTGAACTCGTCGTCGTGCACGAGGAGCCGCAGCCGCTGCTCCTCGGCGACGGTGCCCAGCTGGGCGGCGCTGAGCCCGGTGTTGACAAGTACCGCGTCGACGCCGAGCAGGGTGGCGGCGACGATCGTCTCGATCAGCCCGTGGTGGTTGCGGCAGAGCACGCCGATCCGGTCGCCGGCCTGTACGCCGAGCCCGGCCCGCATGGAGCGGGCCATCCGTTCGGCCCGGTCGAGCAGGTCGTGGTAGGTCAGCTCGACGCCGTCCTCGTCGATGACGGCCGGACGGCCCGGGTCCCGGGCGGCTGCTTGGCGTAGCTCGCCTGCCAGGCTCCACCCCCACGTCCGCAACGCGTTGAGCTGCGAGGCGACCCGGACCGGGCTGCCGGGGGTGAGTAGCCCGCGACGGGTCAGCGTGGCAACGATGAACGGCAGGTCCATGCCGCAGACCTCCTCGGGGTGGTGCGCGGACGGGGCGACCGACTCCCCGCCCATCAGGGCTTCTTTCCTTGATCATGCACTGGGGGCGGCTGGGGGCCCAGTTGGCGTCGGCGTGGGGTGACGAAGACGGCACAGATCGTGGAATCCGGGGCCGCCGTCGGCCCGACCCGTGGAGATGGCGTCGGGCCGACGGCGGTCAGCGGATCTGCATCCCGGAGATCGCCCGGGAGATGACCAGTCGTTGGATCTCCGAGGTGCCCTCGAAGATGGTGTAGATCTTGGCGTCCCGGTACCAGCGCTCGACCGGGTGGTCACGCAGGAAGCCGGCTCCGCCGAGCAGTTGCACGGCCTTCTCGGTGACCGACACGGCCACCTCGCCGGCCTTGAGCTTGGACATCGACCCTTCGCCCGCGGTGAACGGGCGGTTGTTGCGGCCCATCCACGAGGCCCGCCAGACCAGCAGCCGCGCCGCGTCGATCTCCATCCGCATGTCGGCCAGCGCGAACGCGACCGCCTGGTTCTCGATGATCGGGCGTCCGAACTGGACGCGGTCCTTCGCGTAGTCGAGGGCGTACTCGTAGGCGGCCCGGGCCACGCCGAGCGCCTGGGCGCCGACAGTGGGTCGGGACAGCTCGAAGGTGCGCATCGCGGCCTGTCCGGTGGCCCGCTGACCGGAGCGGGCCCGGTCCAGGCGTTCCAGCAGGGCGTCCCGTCCGCCGAGCAGGCAGCGGCCGGGTACGCGTACCCCGTCGAGGAAGACGTCGGCGGTGTGTGACGCGCGGAGGCCGAGTTTGCGCAGCTTGCGGGTGGCGGCCAGGCCGGGTGTGCCCGGCGGTACGACGAACGCCGCCTGACCCCGGGAGCCGAGCGCGGGGTCGACGGAGGCGGTGACCACGTGCACTCCGGCGATTCCGCCGTTGGTGGCGTACGCCTTCTGGCCGGTGAGGACCCACTCGTCGGTGGCCTCGTCGTAGACGGCCCGGGTGCGCATCGCGCCGACGTCGGAGCCGGCTTCCGGCTCACTGGTGCAGAAGGCGGCGACGGCCGGCGAGTCGACGTCGCCGAAGCACTGTGGCACCCATTCGACCATCTGGTCGGGGGTGCCGGCGCCGTAGATGGCGGCGACGGCGAGTGAGGTGCCGAAGATGCTCAGGCCGATGCCGGCGTCACCCCAGAAGAGTTCCTCGCTGGCGATCGGCAGGGAGAGCCCGGTCGGGTCGGCCCAGCAGGTGGCGAGGAACTCGAAGCCGTAGAGGCCGACCTTGGCGGCTTCCTGGATCACCGGCCACGGGGTGTCCTCGCGCTCGTCCCACTCGGCGGCGGCTGGGCGCACGACCTCGGCGGCGAAGCCGTGCACCCAGTCGCGTAGATCCCGCTGTTCCTCGTTCAGGTCTAGCGAGAACTCGGCCATGTCAGGCCTTGGGGATGTCGAACAGGTTGGCGATGTTGGCGGCGAGGCCGAGGTCGCCCTTCGCCTTCAACTTGCCGGTCATGAACATCATCACCGGGTTGGCGCCACCGGAGACGATCTTCAGGAACTCGACCGGGCCCATGGTGAGAGCCAGCTTCGGGTCGTGCTGCGGGGTCTCGTTCACGACGCAGGTGCCGTCGGCGATGACCACCTCGTAGGTGTCGCTGCCGCCGTCGGGGCGACCGGTGATGATCCAGTGGATGACCGCGTTGGTGGAACCGGCACGGTCCGCGCGGAACAGCGACGGCATCCGGCCGAACACCTCGCCCAGGACCTTGTCGCGCATGTCGCCGGACATCACCTGGGCGATCTTGTCGTCCGGGGTGGACTTGACCAGCTGGGCGAACTCCTTGGGGCCGACGTTGGCAAAGGTGGCCGGGTCGAAGTCAGTCATCAGGTGCGCCTTCCGGAAGATTGGCTACTCGCGCGTAACCCTACGCACGAGTAGGTATGCTCGCAAGGTGTCCAGCGTCCCCGCATTCAAGCGCCTGCCTCGCGCCGTCCGCGAGCAGCAGATGCTCGACGCGGCCGTCAAGGTCTTCTCCCGACGTGGCTTCCACGCCGCCAGCATGGACGAGATCGCCGAGGACGCCGGCATCTCCAAACCCATGGTGTACGCGTACCTCGGCACCAAGGAGGAGCTCTTCGTCGCCTGCCTGCACCGGGAGGGCACCCGGATGATGCAGGCCATCGCCGGGGCGGCGGCCCCCGACCTGCCGGCCGACGAGCGGCTCTGGCGCGGGCTGAGGGCGTTCTTCGGTTTCGTGGGCGCCCATCGGGACGGCTGGGCGGTGCTCTACCGGCAGGCCCGGGGCGAGCAGCCGTTCGCCGGCGAGTTGGCCACCATGCGGGCCCGGCTGGTCGAGGTGGTCGCCGGAATGCTCGACCACGCGCTGCGCGTCGAGGGCCGCGAGATCGCCGCCATCGACCTTGAGGTCGTCGCGTACGCCCTGGTCGGCGCCACCGAGTCGTTGGCCGACTGGCTCGCGGACCACCCGGACGCCGACCCGGAGAAGACGGCCACCCGGATGATGAACGTGGCCTGGCTCGGTGCCGCCCAACTGCTGCACGGCGTCACCTGGCGTCCGCCGGCCGACTGACGGCCCCGGCGGGAACAGCGTCGGTGCCCGGCTCGCCGGCCCGCGCCGTACGGCGGCGGTTGCGGAGCCACCGCACCACCTCGACGACCACCGTCACCGTCAGGGCGAGGCCCAGACCGAGCAGGAGACCGCGCAAAGGGTCCTGCTCGAAGGCCAGCCCGCCGACGTAGCCGACCAGTGCCGAGTAGAGCCCCCACGAGCCGGCGGCCAGCGCGTCGAAGGCCAGGAACCGTCGTCGTGGATAGCGCACCGCACCCATGGTGAGGGTGACAGCGGTCCGGCCACCCGGAATGTAGCGGGCCACGGTGAGGATCAGGCCGCCCCGGGTGGCGATCCCCCGCCGGGCCCGGTCGATGGCGGCTCGGCGTCGACCGTCGGGCGGCAGCCGGTCGAGCAGCCGGGTGCCGCCACCCCGCCCGATGGCGTACGAGATGTGGTCGCCGACCAGCGCCCCGGCGGCGGCCACCAGGATCACCGCCGGCAGATACGGCGCTCCGGAGGCCGCGAACACCCCCGCGGTGATCACCGCCGTCTCGCTCGGCACCACCGGGAAGAAGCCGTCGAGCACCGCGATCGCGAAGATCGCCAGGTACACCCAGGGCGAGGACATCGTGTCGTGCAGCAGGTCGAGCAGATCCATGATCCCGATGCTGGTCGGGGCGGCGGCTCCCGCCATCGCCCAGTGGTCAGGTGGGCGGCACTACTTAGGTAGCGGCCGGCCCGGACCGTGCATCGGGGTCATCCCCCACCTCACCCGGGTACGGCGCTGCGGGGCGACCCGATGCGTCGGCTGAGCCCTAGGCTCGCTGCGTGGCCTCCAGCGCCGTCGCCCTCCGGCGGGTCGTTCATCGGTACGCCCCGCCGCTGCTCGCCGTCCTGGTCGCCGCGGCCGTGTGGGCCAGCGCGACCGGTGACATCGGGGTCCGCTCGCCGCTGCCGAGCGTGGTCGTGCTGCTGATCGCACTGGGCTCGGCGTGGGCCGCCGCCACGGTTCGGACCCGCCGCTGGCCGTTGTTCCTGGCTGCGGCGGTCGGCTGGTTGGTGCTCGCCGCGGCGGCCGCCGGGGTGCTGGCCTCGTACCAGGCGGGTCTGCGGTTGCGGGGTCGCCAACTAGCCGGCTACCTCGCCGGGGCGGCAGTGGTGCTGACCGGTGGGGTGCTGGTCGGGCTGGCGGTGGGTGGCGTACGCCGGATCACCACCGCCAGCACCGGCAACGTGCTGCTGCTCGCCGCCTGCCTGGTGGGGCTTCCGTTGGTCTTCGGCCTCTGGGTGCGGGCCCGTCAGGACACGCTCGCCGCTCTGCGGGACCGGGCCGAGCGGCTGGAACGCGAGCAGGAGGCCCGCGCCGACCGGGTCCGCGCCGAGGAGCGGACCCGGATCGCCCGGGAGATGCACGACGTGGTGGCGCATCGGGTCTCGTTGATGGTGGTGCATGCCGGGGCGCTGGAGGTGACCGCCGTGGACCCGGCGACGGTCGAGGCCGCCGCGCTGATCCGGACGACCGGCCGGCAGGCGCTCACCGACCTGCGCGAGGTGCTGGGTGTGCTGCGCCAGGCCGGCCCGGCCGTGACACCGGAGCGAGGGCTCGAGACGTTGGACGAGTTGATCGGGGAGTCCCGTGCCGCCGGGCTGCGGGTGTCCCGGCAGGACGAGGGTGTGCCGACGGCCCTTCCGGCGACGCTGGGGCGTACCGCGTACCGGGTGGTCCGTGAGGCGCTGACCAACGTGCGCAAGCATGCGGCCGACGCCGAGACGACGGTCTGCCTGCGCTACCTGCCCGACGGGCTGGAGGTGCTGGTCCGCAACGGCCCGTCCGAGGGCGGGTCGACGCTGCCGGGTGCCGGGCAGGGGCTGCTCGGGCTGCGTGAGCGGGTGGAACTGCTCGGCGGCCGGTTGGAGGCAGCTCCCGTGGACGGCGGCTTCCTGGTCCGAGCCCTGATCCCGCTGGCGGGTGCGGCGTGATCCGGGTCGTGGTGGTCGACGATGAGCAGTTGGTTCGGGCCGGGCTGCGGCTGATCCTGGAGGCGGCGGAGGACATCACCGTCGTCGGTGAGGCGGCGGACGGCGCCGGCGCGCTGGAGCAGGCCCAGCGGTTACGCCCCGACGTGGTGCTGCTCGACGTGCGGATGCCGGGCGTCGACGGGCTGACCGTGGCGCCCGACGTGGTCGCCGTCGGCCCGAAGGTGATCATGTTGACCACGTTCGACCTCGACGAGTACGTGCACCGGGCGCTGCGGGCCGGCGCGGTCGGCTTCCTGCTCAAGGACACTCCGCCCCGCGAGTTGGCCGCCGCCGTTCGTACGGTGGCCGCCGGTAACGCGATGCTCGCCCCGACGGTGACCCGGCGCCTGATCAGTTCGTTCGCCGAGCGTGGTCCGGCCCGCCGGGACGCGGCCCGTGAGCGGCTCGCACCGCTGACCGAGCGGGAGCTGGCGATCGTCCGGGAGGTGGCGCGCGGGCACGGCAACGCGGAGATCGCCCGGCGGCTGACGATGAGCGAGGCCACCGTCAAGGCACACGTCAGCCGGGCGCTGGCGAAACTCCACGCGGGCAACCGTGTGCAACTGGCCATCCTGGTGTACGACGCCGACCTGCTGTGACGGTGTCAGGTCGATCCGGCCCGGTCGGTGGTGGCGGCGGCGCGGCGGCGCGCCCGGTGGCGCAGCCAACGGATGCCCTCGATGCCCAGCGTGACGATCACCGACAGGCCGATCCCGGCGAGGACGCCCTTGACGGGGTGCCGTTCGAAGGCCAGCCCACCGAAGTAGCCGAGCAGCCCGCAGTACAGGGCCCAGGTGATCGTCGCGATCGCGTCGTACAGCAGGAACGACCGGCGGGGATAGCGCACCGCGCCCATGGTGAGGGTGACGGCGGTCCGCCCGCCCGGCAGATACCGGGAAGTGGTCAGGATCAGCCCGCCGCGCCGGTTCAGCGCGCGCCGGGCCCACTCCGAACTGGCTCGTCGGCGGCTGCCATCGGGAAACCCGGCGAGGCGTCTCGCGCCGCCACCGCGCCCGATGGCGTACGAGACGTGGTCACCGACGCAGGCGCCGAGCGCGGCGGCGACGATCACCGCCGCCAGCTTGGGATTTCCGCTGGTGGAGAGCACGGCGGCGGTGATGACGGCCGCCTCGCCGGGTACGGCCGGAAAGAACGCGTCGACCGCCGTGAGTCCGAAGATCAGCAGGTACACCCACGGTGAGGTGACCAGCTGTCGGAGCAGGTCGAGCGCGGAGTCCATGCCCCCATGCTCGCCGGGTGCGACCCGCCCGGTGGCCGAAGCCGCGGGATAACCCCGACCTCGCCCCGCGCCGATCTTGCACTTTGGGTCCGAACCAATCGCTGCAAAAGCCGCAGAACAACGACCGAAAGTGCAAGATCGACGGGTTGGGACGGGGTGGGTCAGGCCGCGCGAGCCAGGGCTGGTGGGGCGAGCAGCGGACCGCACGGGGTCTTGTCGTCGGCGGTGGGGCCTTGCGAGGTCAGCACCACTGGCGCACCCAGTTCGGCGCTCACCGCCTCGGCCCAGTCCGTCGGCGGTTCGTCGTACACCGGTCGGGAGCGCAGCAGGCGGGCGGTGAGCGCGGCCTGCCGGTCCAGGTCGCCGGGCGGGCCCGGGGTCAGCCGGTCGGCGGTGTCGTAGCGGCGGCAGATTCGCAGGTCGGGGCCGGCCAGGTCGAGGTGGGTGAGGGCCAGGCCGTCGACGCCGCCGGCCGCGGCGAGGGCGTACCGGTGGGCGACCGCGTCGAAGTGGCCGAACCGGAACCGGCCCTGCCACGGGTTCGTGGCGTTGTGCGCGTCGGCGAACGGCAGGCTCGGGTCCTCGGTCACCAACGGGCCGTGCCCGTGCCGGGTGGTGACCACGCGGAGCACCCCGATCCGGGTCACGTCGCCGGGCCGGCCCGCCTCGGCGAGCAGGCTGTCGACGTTGGCGAACGTGGTGGTGCTCCAGGTGGTGTACGGGTGGAAGCCGTGCCACTCGTCGAGCAACACCCCCTGCGCGCCCTCGAAGACACAGGTCCCGGTGCGCAGCGCCCCGGCGAGCCAACTGGCGTCCACGACGGCGACCCGGTCGGCGAACCCGGTGTACGCGGGCAGGCAGTCCTCGACCGGTGGCGCGTCCAGCGGGCCCAGCTCGGCGGTCAGCCGGTCCCGCAGGGTGGTCAGCCTGCGGCGCAGCAGTGCCGGGTGGTGGCAGTCGACGACCCGGGGCGCGTCGTCGGGGTGGGCGAGACCGTACGCGACGGCCTCGCCCACCCCCAGCCCGCAGGAGCCGTGCCGGTCGGCTCCCCGGGCGATCTCGCGGGCCCGGTTGGCGGCCCGGTGGTACGGGGTGGCGAGCAGTGCGTCCCCGTCGACGGTCAGCCGGTCCAGCGCGTCGGGCACCCCGACCGTGGCGAGGTGGTCGGCCTCGGCGGCCAACGCCAGCGGGTCCACCACCACGTGCCGGGACAGGTGCGTACCCACACCGGGATGGAACGTGCCGGCGCCGAACTGTGCGAACGTGTGGTGCCGCCCGTCGCGCAGCACGACGTTGTGTGCCGCCTGCGCGCCCCCGTTGAAGCGGACCACCGTGTGCACCCGACGGGTGGCGCAGAGCCAGTCCACCACCGTGCCCTTGCCGGCGTCGCCGTAGCCGAGGTCGACCACCGCCACGTGGTTCACAGCCGGGTCACCCCGCTGGCCGTGTCGGCGAACGCCGGCAGCGTCGACACCTTTGCCCGCCGTTCCCGGCCGAGGCGGGCCAGCGCCTTCGACACGGTCCCGGTGGCGCTGGAGCCGGCGCGGTCCAGGTCGCGCAGGCCCTCGTCCAGGTCGATGGCTTGTTCGCCGAGGCCGATGGTGAGCGCGATGGTCTCGCAGACCGCGTCGAGGTCGTCGAGCACTACGGCGTTCTGCCCGAACAGGTCCCGCCAGAAGTCGAGCACCTTGGCGTTGCCGGCGTAGTGGCTGCCGGCGGGGAGCAGGTAGTAGGTGTCCCAGCGGCGGGTCACCTCGTCGACGACCTGCCGCAGCGGCACGTCCTCGGAGAGGTCGTCCCCGATCAGGCCGGCCACCTCCCGGGCCTTCACCCGCTGGTACGCCAGTTCGTCGCCGATGATGAACAGGTAGCCGCGCCGGCCGCGCTTCTCCCAGTTGTCGGTGACGGTGTGCCGGGCCATGAAGTACATGGCCAGCTCGTACGACTCGCTCATCTGTCCGCCGCCGCCGCCCTCCAGCACGATCCGGCCGAGGTCGTCGTCCATCCGGTTGTCCGACTCGAACTGGCCCACCTGCAACGGCACCCGGTCGCAGGTGGCGTCGCCGATGGCACCGAACATGATCTGCGGGTCGCTGGCGTAACCCTGCCGTTGCAGCAGCCCGAGCAGTTGCGGCAGCTTGGTCTGCAGGACCCGCGGCACCGTGCGCATCGAGCCGGTCACGTCGAAGAGCACCGCGACGGGAGTCGACCGGGGGTGCTCGTCGGAGTCGCGGCTCTCGCGGGTCGCGTCCCTGGGGTCGAGCGCAGGGTGCACGGTGCGCGCCCCGCTGTCGCTGTAGGAGAAGGCGCTCCTGCCGGTGGACCGGCGGTAGCGGTCGGCGGCGTCGTACACGTCGGTGGACCAGATTCCACTGCCCATGACAGCTCCTTAGGGGTTGAGGGTGAAGGGTCGGAAGGTGCGTGGCCCGTAGAGCCGGTCCAGCACCTGGTCGAGTTCGCGCAGCAGGCGCCAGGCGTCGTCGGGTCGGGCGTCCAGGGACCGTTGCCGGCAGCCCCGCGCGAAGGTGTGCAGCTCGCGAGGGACGCGCGGCCCCATCAGCCAGCTCATGCAGTGGCTGGCCATCGCGATGTCGGTGCCCGGCCCGCAGGGCTGCTTCTTGAGGACCTCCTCCGGGTCCCAGCCGTGGCCGGGTACGACCGCCGGGATCGTGCTCCCGACGGCTGCGGAGAAGCACCAGCCGATCAGCACCACGCCGTGGGCGTCCGGCTCGATCAGCACGTGCCGGGGCAGGACCGCGCCGTGCACCACGCCCGCCCGGTGGGCCAGGCCGAGCACCACCAGCAGCCGCCGCCACATCCAGGCCACATCCCGGGCGTCCAGCCCGTCGGGGTACGCGCGCCGTACCTCGTCGAGGTCGTGCAGGCCGGGTGCGGCGGCGAGGACGTTGATCCGCCGTTCAGCGCCGGTGGCGGTGTCCCGGTGCCGAAACTCGTCGACCAGCCGGGGCACGTACGGCAGGTAGCGCGGGTCGCCGCGCTCGGCGATGGTGCGCAGGGCGTGCGCCTCGCGGGCCATCAGATCGTTGTCGGCGGGCCGACGAGGAAGCTTGAGCAGGCGGTCGTCGCCGACGTCGTAGAGGTCGGCCAGGTCACCCGAGTGGGCCGGCGCGCCGAGCCGGTAGTCGCCGAGGACGGTGCTCTGCCGTGCCTGCCACCGGGTGGTGACGTGGATGAACGCGTCGATGGCTTCGGCGCGTACCGTCGGGTCGGTCGGCAGGCGGTCGGGGTGCAGGGCCGCGACCAGCTCGCGGTAGCGGCGGGCGGGCTGGTCGGCGCCGAACAGGTCCGCGTCGGTGCGGGCGGCCGCGACCAGGCGAATGGCCTCCGCGGCCCTCACCGCACCGCCTCCTCGTGGGCGGGGCGCAGCAGCGCCGGGTGCAGCAGGCGGGCGTCGCCGGCTCGGTAGAGCCGGGCGCGCGGGCCGCCTCGGGCACCACCGCGCTCGGTGCTGGCGCCGGTGCTCTCCACGAAGCCCGGCACGGAGAGCACCTTGCGGTGGAAGTTGCCGGCGTGCAGCGGGTGCCCCCAGACCGTCTCGTAGACGGCCCGCAGCTCGCTGATCGTGAACTCGGCGGCGAGGAAGCGGGTGGCGAGCGGGGTGTACTCCAGCTTGGAGCGGGCCCGTTCCAACGCGTCGTCGATGATCCGGCCGTGGTCGAAGGCGAGCTGTCGGTTGGTCAGCGCGGTCACCGGCAGCCAGACGGCCTCGTCGGCGTCGCTGCCGGCGGCCGGGTCCGGCAGGTCGGGGGCGAACGCGAGGTGGGCGATCGAGACGATCCGCATGCGCGGGTCACGGTCGGGAGCGCCGTAGCTGCCCAACTGCTCCAGGTGTACGCGGCGCAGCGCCTCGCCGCCGAGCCCGGTCTCCTCGGCCAGCTCCCGTCGGGCGCCAGCGGGCAGGTCCTCGTCGGGGCGGACGAAGCCCCCGGGCAGCGCCCAGTGCCCCGCGAAGGGTGCCTCGCCGCGCCGGATCAGCAGCAGGTGCAGCGCGCCGTCGCGGATGGTCAGCGCCACCACGTCGACGGTCACCGCGACCGACGGGTAGGCCCGGGGGTCGTACGCGGCCAGGAACTCCTGCTCGTTCATCACGTCTCTCTCATTCTGAGAACATCTCGCTGTGAGAACAACCTAGCGCAGAAGTGCGCGCCTGCCAAGGGCAACTCAGCGCACGAATCCAGTGCGGTGCGCTCAGCGCACGAGACCGGTCAGGTGGGGTCGGCCACGGGAGTCGTGCAGGGCGAACCCGCCGTCGGGCAGGAGCGCGAAGCTCACGGTGCTCGGCAGCGGCACGGGCAGCTTGAAGGCGACCTCGACGGTGTACGCGTCCGGCAGCCGGGCCTCCAGCGCGGCCAGGCAGCGCGCCTTGCTCCACATGCCGTGCGCGATCGGCCGGCGGAAGCCGAACAGCCGCGCCCCGAGTCGGGAGGTGTGGATCGGGTTGTGGTCGCCGGAGACCCGCGCGTACTCCGTACCGATGCGCGGTTCGACCCGCCAGCGGGCGGTGGCCGTCGGCGCCGCGGGACGTTCGCCGGGCTCGCGCCCGCCCGGCTTGCGTTCCCGACCGAGGTACGTCGAGACGCCGCGCCACACCTCCTCCCCGTCGACCGAGCCGACCAGCACCACGTCCACCTGCCGCCCCCGGTCGTGGGGGCGCAGGTCCTCCGCGTACGTGGTGAAGTCGAGGGTGTCGTCGGCGGTGATCGGGCGGTGCGTGGTGATCCGGTTGCCGACGTGCACCAGGCCGATCAGCGGGAGGGGGAAGTCCGGCGCGGTCATCAGGCGCAGGGCCAGCGGAAAGCCCATGACGTGCGGGAACGTTGCGGGCAGCCGGTCGGTGAGCCGGAACCCGCACACCCGGTCGTAGTCGGCCAGCTGCGCCCGATCGACGCGCACCCCGCTGACCGTCAACTCGACCGCCGGTAGGTCGGGCCCGCGCCGCCCACCCCCGAGGCCCGGTAGCGCGCCGCGCAACGCCTGCCGGTGCAGCGCCCCGACCGCCGGCATCCGGGGCAGCTCGACCCGGGTACGGCTGCCCGACTCCGGCCGCGCGCCCATCACGCCCCCAGCAGGCTCTGGCCGCAGACCCGGACCACGTTTCCGCTGACCGCGCCGCTGGCCGGCCAGGCCAGCCAGCCGATCGTCTCGGCCACGTCCACCGGCAACCCGCCCTGGGCCAGGCTGTTCATCCGCCGGCCCGCCTCGCGGACCACCAGCGGGATGCGCGCGGTCAGCCGGGTCTCGATGAAGCCGGGGGCCACCGCGTTGACGCTGATCCCGCGCTCCCGCAGGGCCGGTGCGAGCGAGTCGACCAGCCCGATCACGCCGGCCTTGCTGGTGGCGTAGTTGGTCTGCCCCCGGTTGCCGGCGATCCCGGCGATCGAGGAGACCGAGATGATCCGCCCGCCGGCCGGGATCAGCTCCCGCTCCAGCAGTACGTCGTTGATCCGCTCCTGGCTGGAGAGGTTGACGTCGATCACCTGGTCCCACCGGTCGGCGTCCATCCGGCCCAGCGTCTTGTCCCGGGTGATGCCGGCGTTGTGCACCACCACGTCGACCCGACCGTGCCGGCTGGCCAGGTGCTCGGCGAGTCGGGTCGGCGCGTCCGGCGCGGTCAGGTCGAGTTGGACGGCGGTGCCGCCGATGTCGTTCGCCACCGCGGCCAGCGCGTCACCGGCGGCCGGAATGTCCAGGGCCACCACCTTCGCGCCGTCGCGGGCCAGCACCTTCGCCAGCGCCGCACCGATGCCCCGTGCGGCGCCGGTGACCAGCACGACCTGCCCGTCCAGCGGGCGGTCCCAGTCGGCCGGGACGCTCGCCGCGCCGCCGCCGACCCGGATGACCTGCCCCGACACGTACGCGGACCGGCCGGACAGCAGGAACCGGACCGTCGATTCGAGGCTCGTGATCGTGCCAGCGGAGTGGGCCGGGTCGTCCGCCGCGGTACCGCTGACATAGACGAGTTGCGCGGTGGTGCCCCGGCCGAACTCCTTGCCGATGCTGCGGACCAGCCCTTCGAGAGCGCGCTGGGCGGTCGCCTCGCGGGGTGTCGGGCACTCCTGCGGCGGGGTGCCCAGCACGATCACCCGGCCGCTGGGCAGCACGGCCCGGGCCTGCGGGTGGAAGAAGTCGTAGAGCTGGCGCAGCTCGGTCGAGTCGGTGATCCCGGTGGCGTCGAACAGCAGTGCCCCGTACCGCTGCGGGGTGTCGCCTGACGGGTTGGCGGCCGGGTCGGCCAGCTCGACCCCGGCGGCGGTGAGGATCTTGGCGATCGGCTCGGCGAGCCGGCCGCCGGTGGCCGCGCCGAGCAGGGCCGGGCCGGCCAGCAGCGGGTCGCCGGGGTGGTGCCGGCGCAGTCGGGGCGGGTCGGGCAGCCCGAGGCGCTTGACCAGCGCGCGGCCGGCGGCCGATTGGACGAAGCTCGCGTACCTGTCGGTCATGGGCGTAGCCTACTGGCGAGTAGGGTTTGAGCAACACATGTCGAGGAGGCGGATCGTGCAGAGCATCCGGCGGGTCGCGGTCATCGGGGGCAACCGCATCCCCTTCGCCCGTTCCAACTCGCGCTACGCGGACGCGTCGAACGCGGACCTGCTCGGCGCGGCGCTCGACGGGCTGATCGCCCGCTACGGGCTGGCCGGGCAGCGCATCGGCGAGGTGGTCACCGGGGCGGTGCTCAAGCACTCCCGTGACTTCAACCTCACCCGCGAGGTGGTCCTCGGCTCCCGGCTCGACCCACACACCCCGGCGTACGACATCCAGCAGGCCTGCGGCACCGGCCTGGAGGCGGCGATCCTGGTCGCCAACAAGATCGCCCTCGGTCAACTCGACGTGGGCATCGCCGGCGGTGTCGACACCACCTCCGACGCCCCGCTCGCCGTCAACGAGGAGATGCGCCGCACGCTGCTCAAGCTCAACTCCGCCCGCACGTTGGGGGAACGGCTCAAGATCGCGGCGAAGCTACGCCCACTCCAGCCGTTCAAGCCGGAGATCCCGCGCAACGCAGAGCCGCGGACCGGCCTGTCCATGGGCGACCACGCCGCCCGGACCGCAGTGCGCTGGCAGATCGACCGGCGCTCCCAGGACGAGCTGGCGCTGCGCTCACACCAGCGCCTCGCCGCCGCGTACGACAGGGGTTTCTTCGACGACCTGATGACGCCGTACCTGGGGCTCACCCGGGATGCGAACCTGCGCCCGGACAGCAGCCTGGAGAAACTCGCCTCGCTGAAGCCGGTCTTCGGCACCCGCGGCCCGGACGCCGAGCAGGCCACCATGACGGCCGGCAACTCGTCGCCGCTCACCGACGGCGCGTCCACCGTGCTGCTGGCCAGCGAGGAGTGGGCGGCAGCGCACAACCTGCCCGTGCTGGCCTGGTTCAGCTGGTCGGAGACGGCGGCGGTGGACTTCGTGCACGGCGACGAGGGGTTGTTGATGGCACCCGCGTACGCGGTGCCCCGGATGCTGGCTCGCGCCGGGCTGACGTTGCAGGACTTCGACTACTACGAGATCCACGAGGCGTTCGCGTCGCAGGTGCTGGCCACCCTCGCCGCCTGGGAGTCGCCGGAGTTCTGCAAGGACCGGCTCGGCCTGGACGCGCCGCTGGGCGCGATCGACACCGACCGGCTCAACGTCAACGGTTCGTCGCTGGCCGCCGGGCACCCGTTCGCCGCGACCGGCGGGCGGATCGTGGCGACCCTGGCCAAGCTGCTGGCCGAGAAGGGCAGCGGGCGCGGGCTGATCTCCATCTGCGCCGCCGGTGGTCAGGGCGTGACAGCCATCCTGGAGCGTTGAACGCGGGATCGTCCCCTACCGGGGTGACCGCCAGCAGGCGTTAACGGACCGTTCAGAAGCTGGCCCGCTGGTGGAGGGTTTAACACGCAACGGTGATCGAACCGCGCCCCGGGGCGCGGTTCGATCGCTCCTGCGTGCGGAACGGGGCCGTAACACCATGGAGTCCGTCCTCCCACGGACGACCACCCTCTCGGTGGTCATCCCGATGTTCAACGAGACCGATGTCATCCCGGCGCTTGTCGCCCGGCTCCGGCCGGTGCTCGACGCGCTCGGCGTCGACTACGAGGTGGTCGCCGTCGACGACGGCAGCCGGGACGACACCGTGTCGGTGCTCTTCGACCACGGCCGGGACTGGCCGCAGCTGCGGGTGCTCCGGCTGCGACGCAACAGCGGCCACCAGGCGGCGTTGACCGCCGGCCTGCACCGGGCCGTCGGCCAGTGGGTGGTCAGCCTCGACGCCGATCTGCAGGATCCACCGGAGACCATCGCCGAGATGCTCCGCGTCGCCCGCGAGGACGGCGTGGATGTGGTCTACGGCGTTCGCGCCGACCGCAGCACCGACACGGTCTTCAAGCGCAACACCGCCCGTGGCTACTACTGGGCGATGCGCCGGCTCGTCGGCGTCGACCTGCCCGCGCAGGCCGGCGACTTCCGGATGCTCAGCCGGGACGTGATCGAGGTCCTGCGCCGGCTGCCCGAACGCGCCCCGGTCTACCGGCTGCTGGTGCCGTCGCTCGGCTTCCCCAGCGCCGAGGTGCGCTACGACCGTGAGGCCCGCGCCGCCGGCGAGACGAAGTATCCGCTGCGCCGGATGCTGGCCCTGGCCTGGGAGAGCACTGCCAACTTCTCCGCCGCGCCACTGCGCCTGGCCACCTGGCTGGGAATGTCGAGCTTCCTGCTCTGCCTCGGGTTGATCGTGTTCGGCATGGTCGCTCATATCTCCGGCACCACCATCCCCGGCTGGACCTCGATGTTCGTCGCGGTGCTGCTGCTCAGTGGGGTGCAGTTGGTCTGCCTCGGCCTGCTGGGCGAGTACGTCGGCCGGATCTACGCCACGGTGCAGAACCGGCCCGCGTTCCACATCGGGTTCGACTCCCGCGACGAGGTCCCGGACGCGCAGCCGGTGGCCCGGAGCGGTGACGTCTCCCGTACGCCGAGCTTCGATTCGGCGGTCGGCGTCCGTGGCTGACCTCCTCCTGGCCGAGCGGGTCGACACCACGGCGCCGGCGTCGCGCCGGAACGCTCTCCTGCCGGTCCTCAGCACGCTCCCGTGGCTGCTGGTGATCGCCGCGCTGCTCGTGGTCTGGTCCCGTGGCGGTGTGCCCGTCCCGGATCTCGCGCGGTTCTCCGCGTACTGGGTTCTCGCGTTGGTGCTCCCCGGGACCCTGGTGCACCGGGCGCTGCGCGGCAGCCGGGGCAACCTCCCGGAGGACCTCGGCTACGGCGCGGCCACCGGCCTGGTGCTGGAGATCATGGCGTGGGCGTTGGCCGCGGCGACCGGTCAGCAGTCCCTGCTGCGGTGGTGGCCGCTGCCCGTCCTCGTGGCGTTCGTCGCCGTCCCCGGGCTGCGCCGGCACTGGCGGGTCGGCGAGCGCCGTCCGCTGCCGCTCGCCTGGCACTGGGGGATGGGCGCGGCGCTGCTGGTGGTGCTGGCCTGGGGATACACCCAGTGGCGGACGGTCCCGCTCCCGCCGGTGTCCGGCGGCTACTACCAGGACGTGCTCTACCACCTGGGTCTGGTGCAGGAGTTGACCCGGGCGATGCCGTTCGAGCTGCCGCACGTCGCGGGGGAGGCGCTGCGCTACCACTACCTGTCCGACGCGCACATCGCCAGCGGCAGCATGATCACCGGAATTTCGCCTGCGGTGGTGCTGCTGCGACTCTGGCTGGTGCCGGTGGTCGGTACCGCGGTGCTGCTCGCGGCCGGGCTGGCCCGCGACCTGAGTGGTGCCGTCTGGGCCGGCCCGGTGGCAGCTCTCGCCGCCTTCACCGGGGCCGCGATCACGCTCGGCTCGCCGGTGGGCGCGTCCGGCGAGATGCCGTTGTCGTACGCCAGCCCCTCCCAGACGTACGTGCTGGTGCCGCTGCTGCTGATCGCCGGGCTCGTCGTCGACGTGGTCCGGGAGCGTCCCCTGGGCCCGGCCTGGCCGCTGGTTCCGGCGCTCGGGTTGATCTGTGCCGGCGCGAAGTCCAGCGCGTTGCCGCCGCTGATCGCCGGCCTGGGTCTCACCGTCGTCGTGTTCTGGTGGCGGAAGCGGCAGGTACCGCGACCCGCCCTGACGGCGCTGGCCTGCCTCGTGGCGGCGATGGCGCTCGGCTTCCGGCTGTTCGCCGGTGGCGGGGCCGGCACGCTGCGCGTGCAGGCGTTGGCGTTGTTGCACTTCATCGCCCCGTACGCCGAGACCGTCGGAACGGGCGACGGAATCTGGCCGAGTGCGCCGCTGCCACCGGGCATCAACGACGGTGGCATCCTCGGGTGGCTGCTGGCGTTCGCCGTGGTGGCCTGGTGGGTGCTGGCTCAGGCACCCCGGTGGGTGGGCATGCGGCTGCTGGTCGACGGTGGGCACCGGGCCGATCCGGCCGTCTGGCTGATCGCCGGCACGGTTCTGGCCGGGGCGGCCGCCACCTGGGTGTTCCAGCACCCGTCGATCAGTCAGATCTACTTCTGGATGGGTGTCATCCCGGTCGGCGTCGTGCTGACCACCTGGTCCCTCGCCGAGGCCCGCGCACCCTGGCCGGTGCTGGTGGTGCCCGCCGTGGCCGGCGCGCTGGCGGGGTTCGCCACGGCCGGCACGGTGGCGGGTTTCGCCGTGCCGAGGATCAGCCGTCCCGGCACCCCCACCACCTCGACGATCGAGGGTTGGTTGCGGGTGCTGGGTCTGTCGGCGGCCCGGTACGTGCTGTTCGTGGCGATGGCCGCCGCGCTGGCGGTCGGGGTGGCCGCCCTGTGGCGACGGCGCCACCCGGCACCGGTCTCCGGGCCGGCGGACGGCTCGGCACGTCGTCGGCGGGCGGCGACGATCGCTCTGGCCGGGATCACCGCGGCGATGCTCGGTGCCAGCGCCGCCGTCATCGTGGGCGGTACCGTCCGTTCGGTGCTGACCGAGCCGGTGCGGGCGACCGGGCCCCAGCCGTACTCGCTGACCACCGACGAGATGCGCGCGGCGCTGTGGCTGGACGACAACGCCGCCGACGACGACGTGGTCGCCACCAACGTGCACTGCCGGCCGGTGCGGACCACCCCGCACTGCGATGCCCGCGCGTTCTGGGTGACCGGCCTGGGCGGACACCGCACGGTGGTGGAGAGCTGGGGTTACACCGACGCGGTAGTGGCCGCGCACGGCGTCGAGAGCCTCGGGTACGCCCGACAGAGCTTCCCCGACCAGGCGCTGCTCGCGCTCAACGACGGGGTGTTCAGCGCGCCGACCCGGGTCGACCTGGACCGGCTCCGCACCGAGTACGGCGTCCGGTGGCTGTTCGCCGACGCCAGGGCGGGTGCGGTGTCGACGGAGCTGGCCGGGCTGGCCCAGGTCCGACTGGTCGTCGGCTCGGTCACCGTCTACGAGCTGAGCCGGCCCTGACCGCCCGGGCACCCCGGCCCGGTCCCGGCGTTCGACCCCCGGCCCGGTCCCGCTCCCGACCAACGGGTGCGGGACAATGAGGTACGTGACGACGATCCACAACGTGCTGGCCAACCGGTACGCCTCGCCCGAACTGGTCGCCCTCTGGTCCCCGGAGGAGAAGGTCCGGATGGAGCGGCGGCTCTGGCTCGCCGTTCTCCGCGCTCAGCGCGACCTGGGCGTGCCGGTGCCGGACGGCGTGGTCGAGGCGTACGAGCGGGTGCTCGACCAGGTCGACCTCGCCTCGATCGCCGAGCGGGAGCGGGTCACCCGGCACGACGTGAAGGCCCGGATCGAGGAGTTCAGCGCGCTCGCCGGGCACGAGCACGTGCACAAGGGGATGACTTCCCGGGACCTCACCGAGAACGTCGAGCAGCTCCAGGTGCGCGCCTCACTGGAGCTGATCCGCGACCGGGTGGTGGCCACCCTCGCCCGGTTGGCCTGGCTGGCCCACGAGCACTCCGAGCTGGTCATGACCGGCCGTTCGCACAACGTGGCGGCGCAGGCCACCACGCTGGGCAAGCGCTTCGCGTCGGCGGCGGAGGAGTTGCTGATCGCGTACGAGCGGCTGGAGGAGCTGATCGTCCGCTACCCGCTGCGGGGGATCAAGGGACCGGTCGGCACGGCCGCCGACCAGCTCGACCTCTTCGACGGCGACGCCGACAAGGTGGCTGAGCTGGAGCGACGGGTCGCCGAGCACCTGGGCTTCTCCCGGGTGCTGGACAGCGTCGGGCAGGTCTACCCGCGCTCGCTCGACTTCGACGTGCTGGCCGCGCTGGCCCAGACCGCCGCCGCGCCGTCGTCGCTGGCCACCACGATCCGGTTGATGGTCGGTCAGGAGTTGGCGACCGAGGGCTTCAAGCCGGGTCAGGTCGGTTCCAGCGCGATGCCGCACAAGATGAACACCCGCTCGTCGGAGCGGGTGAACGGCTTCGCCGTGATCATCCGGGGTTACCTGTCGATGGTCGGTGAGCTGGCCGGTGACCAGTGGAACGAGGGGGACGTGTCCTGCTCGGTGGTCCGCCGGGTGGCACTGCCGGACGCGTTCTTCGCCGCCGACGGGCTGTTCCAGACGTTCCTCACCGTGCTCGACGAGTTCGGCTCGTACCCGGCCGTGATCAACCGGGAGCTGGAGCGCTTCCTGCCGTTCCTGGCCACCACGAAGATCCTGGTCGCGGCGGTTCGGCGGGGCGTCGGCCGGGAGGTCGCCCACGAGGTGATCAAGGAGCACGCGGTGGCGGTGGCCCTGGCGATGCGCGAGAAGGGCTCACCGGAGAACGACCTCTTCGACCGCCTGGCGGCGGACGGCCGGCTCGGCCTGTCCCGCGCCGACATCGACACCCTGGTCGCCGACCGCAACGCCTTCGTAGGTGCCGCCCAAGCCCAGGTGGCGGCGGTGACAGGCCGCATCACCAAGGTGGTGACCGCC
>NZ_QGSY01000209.1 GCF_003857035.1 Micromonospora arida | reverse complement strand
TCTTCGGGGCCTACGAAGGCTTCGCTGCGGGCGTCGCCGTCGTCGCTGCCGCCGAAGACACGGGCGTCGTCGGGCGCCTCGGTGTCGGACAGGCGGCGGGCCGGCCGCCTCGGCTGCACCCACTGCCAGGGCAGGTTGCTGTTGGCGTCGCCCAACTCGGTGCGCATCCGGGGCATGGCGGTCGGGCGGTTGTCCCGGATCCAGGCCACCAGGTGCTCCCGGACGAGGCAGCGCAGGTCCCACAGACTGCCCGCGTCGGCGGCGCTGACCAGCGCCCGCAGTTTCACCATCCCGCCGGTGGCGTCGGTGACCTGGAGGACGCAGACCCGACCGTCCCACAGCTCGGTGCCCTCGACGAGGCGGCGCAGTTCCTCGCGCATGGTCTGCACGGGCACCGCCCAGTCGACGTCGAATTCGGCGGTGCCGAGCACCGCCGCCTCCGTCCGGGTCCAGTTCTGGAACGGCTTGCTGGTGAAGTACGAGGTGGGCAGGATCAACCGGCGGTCGTCCCAGATCTGCACCACGACGTAGCTGAGGGTCAGTTCCTCGATGCGACCCCACTCTCCCTCGACGACGACGACGTCGTCGAGCCGGACGGCGTCGCTGAAGGCGAGTTGGAGGCCGGCGAAGACGTTGCCGAGCAGGCTCTGCGCGGCGAGCGCGGCCACCACACCGACCACACCGGCCGAGGTCAGCACACCGGCGCCGATGCCCCGCACGCTGGGGAAGGTCATCAGCATCACGCCGACGGTCAGAATGACGATCACCGCGATGGTCAGTCGGCGCAGCATCACCACCTGGGTCCGGACCCGCCGGGCGTGCCGGTTGTCCGGGACGTCGACCCGGAACCGGGCCAGCGCGGTGTCTTCCACGACGACCAGCAGGCAGGCGACAAGCCAGGCCAGGGTGGCGATGACGCCGAGGATGAGCAGGTGCAGCAGCAGCCGCCGCCAGCTCTCGCCGACCGCGTACCCGGTGGTGAAGCGGACGGCGAACTGCACGGCCAGGACCGTTGCGGCGACCTGGAAGGGGCGGTGCGCGTGGTCGGTCAACTCGGTCAACAGCAGTGACCGGCGGCCGAACCGTCGGGTCAGCCGGTGGACGACCTCGACCAGGAACAGGGCGACCGCCGCCGCGATGAGCGCGGCGACGGCCGTTTCGAGATAGTTCTGCACGGCTTCGGTGCTCCCCTTCGACCAGGTGTCGGGCACTTCGGGCAAAAGCCCAAGAGTGCCCGACAGCCCGGGAATCGACCAGTTCAGACCTTGCGGTACCGGGACTGGAGGAAGCAGTAGACGCCGAAGGCGGCGATGCCGAGGGCGACCAGGGCCAGCAGGAACGTGCCGTAGGACTGCTCACGCAGGGTGTGCAGCGCGGCGTCCAGACCGCGGGCCTTCTCCGGGTCGTAGTTCACCGCCGCCAGGATGACCAGCAGGCCGGCGATGCCGTACGCGACGCCCTTGGCGATGTATCCGGCCATGCCCAGCCGGCGGGCGAGCTGGCGGGTCTTCGGGTTCATCTCGCCGGTCTTGAGGTGCTTCTCGAACTTCTTCCGGGCGCCGTAGATGACCAGGCCGATGCCGATCGCGGCGACGACCAGCCCAGCCAGGCCGACCAGCCAGCGGCCACCGCTGGAGGTCATCAGCTTGCCGGTCAACGCCTCCTGCTGGTCGGCGCTGTTCGACCCGGCGTCCTTGAAGACCTTGAAGGCGGTCCAGGCGAAGTAGAGGTAGACGATGGTCCGGCCGGCCGAGGCGAGCCTTTCCATGACCCGCTCCTTGCCGCGCTCGGCGCGGTGCCCGACCGCCGCCTCCAGCGCCTGCCAGATCGCCATCGCGAGCAGGCCGACCGCGACGGCGATGACCAGGAACTTGCCGAGGGGCTGTTCGGAGAGGGTACGCAGCGCGCCGGACTGGTCGCCGTCGTCGGACGACGTGCCGAACGCGATCTGCAACGCCAACCAGGCGAAGAGGAGGTGGACGATGCCGTAGCCGATGAAGCCGGCCCGGGCGAGGAGTTCCAGCCACCGGCTGTCCGCCGTACGGGAGGCGGTGGCTTCTGCGCTACGGGTGAGTGACATGGCGCCACAATCTCCGATTCGGAAGATTCCCAAACGTCGGCCACCGCCGCCCGGCCGGCTCAGCTGCCCGGATTACGCGATACGCGAATCTTGACCTGCTGGTCGGTCACGCTGTCCAGGGTGACCGCGAAGCCCCCGGCCTCGGCGGCCTGCTGGCCGGTGGTGAGGGTGAGCTGCTCACCGGCGACCTCGACGGTCACCTGGTCACCCTCGGCGCCGACCAGTTTGGCCTCGACGCCAAGGATGGTGGCGCTGGCGTCGACACCCCGCTCGAAGGTGACCGTGCAGGCGTCCAGCCCGCAGTCGGTGGAGGCCCCCTGGGAGCTGCACCCGGCGAGCACGGCGAGGCCGAGCGCCAGACCGGCGAAGAGACCGGCGGCGCGGCGGACGGGGGGAATGGGCATGGTGGCGGGTCGGTTCGTCACCTCGCCAAGAGTACGAGACATCTGCGAGGTCGCCGCCGAACGGTGATCACCCGGCGGCCGGGAAGGGTACGAGGAGCACCGGCTAGGGTCCGGGACATGCCGTTCGACATCGCCCGCACCCGGGCCGCGTACCCCGCCCTGACCGAGGGCTTCGTCCACTTCGACGGTGCCGGCGGCACCCAGACCGCGGCCGGTGTGATCGACGCGGTCACCGATGCCATGCGGTCGGCGGTCGGCAACCGCAGCGCCGCCTTCGTCCCGGGCCGCCGGTCGTTGGAGCTGGTGGCCGAGGCCCGCTCGGCGGTGGCCGACCTGCTCGGCGCCGACCCGGCCGGGGTGGTGCTCGGCCCGAGTGCGACCGCGCTGACGTACACCCTGGCGCGCACGCTCGGCGCGGCCTGGCGTCCGGGTGACGAGGTGGTGGTCTCCCGGCTCGACCACGACGCGAACGTGCGGCCGTGGGTGCAGGCCGCCGAGGCGGCCGGCGCGACGGTGCGCTGGGCCGAGGTCGACCGGCACACCGGTGAGCTGCCCGCGGGCCAGTACGCGGACCTGGTGGGTGAGCGGACCCGGTTGGTCGCGGTGACCGCCGGCAGCAACGCCATCGGCACCATGCCGGACGTGCCGGCGATCGCCAAGACGGCGCACGCGGTCGGCGCGTTGGTCTACGTCGACGGGGTGCACTCGGTTCCGCACGGGCCGACCGACCTGGCCTCGCTCGGTGCCGACGTGCTGGTCACCAGCGCGTACAAGTGGTCCGGCCCGCACCTTGCGGCGATGGTGGCGGACCCGGCCCGGTGGGCGACGCTGCGCCCGGCGAAGCTGGTGCCCTCCTCCGACGCGGTCCCGGACCGGTTCGAGTACGGCACGCCGAGCTTTCCGCTGCTGGCCGGCGTGGCCGCCGCGGTGGATCACCTGGCGGGGCTGGACCCGGACGCGGTCGGGGACCGGCGGGCCCGGCTGCGGGCCGGGCTGGCGGTCGCCCAGGCGCACGAGGAGGCGCTACTGGACCGGCTGCTCGCCGGGCTGGCGCAGCGGCCGGCGGTCACCGTCTACGGCTCGCCGGCGCGGCGCTGCCCGACGGTGTCGTTCCGGGTCGCCGGGATGTCCCCGGCGGCCAGCCAGGAGGCGTTGGGCGCCGCCGGGTTCTGCCTCTCCGTCGGCGACTACTACGCCTACGAGTACTTCCAGCTCATGGGCCTGCGTGACAGCGGTGGCGCGGTGCGGGCCAGCATCGACCACTACAACACGACCGACGAGGTGGACCGGTTGCTCGGCGAACTCGACGCGCTGGCCGAGCGGGCGGGGAGAATGGCCGGATGAGCACCCTGGTCGAGGACAACCCGGCGAAGCACCGCTTCGAGATCCTGGTCGACGACGCGCTGGCCGGCTTCACCGCGTACGTGCCGCGCGGGGAGGTCCTGGTCTTCACCCACACCGAGGTGGACCGGGGCTTTCAGGGCAAGGGTGTGGGCGGCACGCTGATCCGCGGCACCCTGGACCAGCTCCGGGCACGCGGCACGACAGTGGTGCCGCAGTGCCCATTCATGTCCGCGTTCATCGACAAGCACCCCGAGTACGCCGACCTGGTCGCCGACCTCCCGTAGGGCGGGCCGTCAGCGGGCCCCGGTGAGCACCTCGGCGGCAGCCTGTCCACTGGCCCGGGTGGCACCGTGGGTGGCCAGGTGCACCGCCCCGGTGACCAGCTCGGGCACGCCCAACTCGACCACGACGGCGTCCGGCCGGGCGGCCAACGCGCGGTGCACGGCGGCGCGCATCCAGTCGTGCCGGTGCTGGTCGCGGACGACCAGGACCAGGGGGCGGCTGCCCGCACCGGCGCCCGGGTCCGCCGGCACGTCGGGTTCGGCGTAGCGGACCGTGCTGGTGCCGGGCAGCAGCTCGGTCAGCGGCCCGCCGATGCCCCACGGGGTCTCGGCGCCGATGGCGATGTTGCGCAGCGGCTCGAACTCGACGACGTGCGCCGCGCGGGTCAGGGGCAGCGCGACCGTCGTGCCCGGGGCGGCGGTGACCCGGACGGCCCGACGGGCGGCGACCAGCCCGACGTCGGTGGCGGCGCGCGCTCCGGCCGAGCCGGCGCTGCGGGCGGCCACCGTCCAGGCGGCGAGTTGACCGACGCGCTTGGCGGCCTCGGTGAGGCGTTCCTCGGGCAGCTCACCGGAGACGACGGCGGCCACGATGGCGTCGCGCAGCTCGCGGGCCGCCTGCTCGTCGGCCCGTTCGCCACCGATGCAGATGGCGTCGGCCCCGGCGGCGAGGGCGCGGACCGTCGCCCCGGCGAAGCCGTACCGGTCAGCGACTGCGCGCATCTCCACCGCGTCGGTGACCACCACGCCGGAGAAGCCCAGCTCGTCGCGGAGCAACCCGCCCAGGATGCGCTGACTCAGCGTCGCCGGCAGGTGCGGATCGAGCGCGGGCACCAGCAGGTGACCGGTCATCACCGCCTGCACCCCGGCGACCACGGCGGCGCGGAACGGGGCCAGTTCGCAGGCGTCCAGCCGGTCCCGGTCGGCGGTGATCCGGGGCAGGTCGTGGTGTGAGTCGACCCGGGTGTCGCCGTGCCCGGGGAAGTGTTTGGCGCAGGCCGCGACGCCGCCGGCCTGGAGCCCGCGAACCCAGGCGGCGGTGTGCCGCGCGACCAGCACCGGGTCGGCACCGAAGGAGCGGACGCCGATCACCGGGTTCGCCGGATTGGAGTTGACGTCGGCGTCCGGGGCGTAGTTGAGGGTGATCCCCGCTGCGGCCAGCTCGACGCCGAGGTCCCGGGCGACGGCCTCGGTCAGCTCCGGGTCGTCGACCACGCCGAGGGCGAAGTTGCCGGGCCGGGAGCTGCCGCGCACCGACTCCAGCCGGGTGACGTCGCCGGCCTCCTCGTCGATCGCCACGATGACGTCCGGCCGTTCCGCGCGCAGCGTCGCGGTGAGCGCGGCCACCTGCTCGGTGTCGACGACGTTGCGGGCGAAGAGCACCACCGAGCCGAGTCCCTCGCCGAGCCAGCGGCACACCCATGGTGGTGGGGTGGTGCCGACGAAGCCGGGCTGCAGGACAGCGGCGGCGAGCGCCGGGAGGTGTCCGTTGGTCGTGGTCACGCCGCCCCCTCGCAGTGATCGATGTCGATCACCGGCGGCGGTGCGTCCGCGTCGACCCGCTGGTTGCGCTCGCTCATGCGGCCCCCGTACCCCATCTCTCGCGCGCCCTCGGCGCACCGCCACCGGCAGGCGGTCCTGCCATGGTCACACTGAGCGATTCAATAGTCAATAAACCTTACAGTTGCCTGGCGGCCCGCTCCCCGGGGAGAGTGCGGGGATGGATCCCGTCCTGCTGGCCGACGCGACGAGCCCGGCCGACATCCCCGGCGTACGCCTGCTCGGCCTGGTGGTCGGCGCCCTGCTGCTCCTCGCCGCGATCCGGGCGATGTTCGGTCGACGCTGAGCGACCCGTGCCGATCCGGGCCCGACGGGCCGGGTGTGGTCGACCGCGCCCGGGGTACGGCTCTCCCCATCAGCAGGTCCGCGTGCCGAAGGGGTAAGCCATGAAGATCGGATACTTTCTGTCCAGTGAGGAGTTCACGCCAGCCGAGTTGCTGGAGCAGGCGCGCGGTGCCGAACGGGCCGGCTTCGAGGCGCTGTGGATCTCCGACCACTACCACCCGTGGGTGGACGCACAGGGCCAGAGCCCGTTCGTCTGGTCGATGATCGGCGCGCTCAGCCAGGTCTGTTCGCTGCCGGTGACCACGGCGGTGACCTGCCCGACAGTGCGAATCCACCCGGCCGTGATCGCGCAGGCGGCGGCGACCAGCGCGGTGCTGCACGGCGGGCGGTTCGTGCTCGGCGTCGGCACCGGCGAGGCGCTCAACGAGCACATATTCGGTGACGCCTGGCCGCAGGCCGACGTCCGGCTGGAGATGCTGGAGGAGGCCGTCGAGGTGCTGCGCGCGCTGTGGGCCGGCGGCTTCGTCAGCCACCACGGCAAGCACTACACCGTGGAGCAGGCCCGGATCTACACGCTGCCCGACGCTCCCCCGCCGATCTACGTCTCCGGCTTCGGGCCGAAGTCCATCGACCTGGCCGCGCGGATCGGTGACGGCAATGTGAGCACCATGCCCGACGGCGAGATGGTCCGGCGATTCCGTGAGAACGGCGGCGGGGACAAGCCGTGCCAGGCCGGCTTCAAGGCGGCGTACGCGGACAGCGAGGACGAGGGCATGCGCATCGCGTACGAGCGCTGGCCGAACGCGGGGGTGCCGGGTGAGCTGTCCCAGGTGCTCCCCTCACCGCGCCACTTCGAGCAGGCCGCCGAGCTGGTCAAGCCGGAGATGGTCAGGGACGCGTTCGTCTGCGGCAACAGCGTCGACGCGCACCTGGAGATGATCGACAAGTACGCCGAGGCCGGCTTCGACGAGGTGTACGTGGCCAATACCGGCCCGCACTACCAGGGTCTGTTCGACCTCTACCAGCGCGAGGTCCTGCCTCGGCTGCGCTGAGCCGCGGATCGGCGAGCCGGCCATCGAGGGCGTGGCAGGTGCCCTGCCCGTGATCGTCCGAACGCGTTTCGGCGGTCATGGGCTCGGGTACCTCCGGCCCTCGATGAAACTGTCCACGCATTCGATGACGTTGCGCCGCGCAGCCCGCAGCCTTTTTGGCTGGAAGGCGCTACGGCCCAACCAACTGGCCGCCATGCGCGCCGTGATGAAGCGGCGAGACGCCCTGGTGGTGTTGCCCACCGGAGCCGGCAAGTCGGCGATCTACCAGATCCCGGCCAGCCTGATCCCCGGCCCCACCGTGGTGATCTCGCCACTGCTGGCCCTCCAGCAGGACCAGATCGCCTCCCTCAACGAGCGGCAACGCCCGGAGCTGCGGGCGGTGCGGATCAGCTCGAACGAGTCGCCCACCCAGCAGGCCGAGGCGATCACCGAGATCCGCGAGGGCCGGGCGGAGTTCCTCTTCATCACCCCGGAACAGCTCAGCAACCCGGACCGGATGGCCGAGGTCGCCGCGCTGAAGCCGGCCCTGGTGGCGATCGACGAGGCGCACTGCATCTCGGCGTGGGGGCACGACTTCCGCCCCGACTACCTGGCGCTCGGGCACCTCATCGACGGCATCGGCCGGCCGCCGGTGGTCGCGCTGACCGCCACCGCCTCCCCTCCGGTACGCGACGACATCATCGCCCGGCTGCGGCTGCGCGACCCGGAGGTGGTGGTCTCCGGGCTGGACCGGCCGAACCTGTTCGTCGAGGTTGCGCAATGCGCCACAGAGGACTACCGGTGGCGGCGACTGATCGCGCTGCTGAGCGACGACGAGCGGCCCGGGATCATCTACGTGCCCACCCGTCGAGCCGCCGAGGAGTTGGCCACCCGGTTGACCGATGCCGGCTACCCGGCGCAGTTCTACCACGGTGGGATGGCGACCGGAGCACGCCACGAACTGCACGAGGCGTTCCTCGCCGACCAGGTGCCGATCATGGTGGCGACCTCGGCGTTCGGCATGGGCATCGACAAGCCCAACATCGCCTGGGTGGTGCACATGGCGCTGCCCGACTCGCCGGACAGCTACTTCCAGGAGATCGGTCGGGCCGGCCGCGACGGACAACCGGCCCGGGTTCTGCTGCTCTGGCAGGCCGAGGATGTGGGCCTGCAACGGTTCTTCAGCGGCGGCCTGCCCGACGTCGACGAGCTGCGCGACCTGGCCGCGCTGCTGCGCAAGAAGCCGGCCACCAAGACCGAACTGCGTGAGACCACCGGCCTCGGGCCGCGCAAGCTGGGCCAGTACCTCTCCCTGTTGGAGCAGGTCGGTGCGGCCGAGCCACGCGCCCGGCAGCGCATCGGCGCGCCCCGTTACTCGCCCACCCCGACCGACGCCGCCGCGGCGGCGCTGGCCGAGGCGGAGCGCCAGCAGACCGTGACCCGGTCCCGCACCGACATGATGCGGGCCTTCGCCGAGACCACCGCCTGCCGGGGGCAGACCCTGCTGGCCTACTTCGGCGAGCAGATGACGCAGGTCTGCGGCCACTGCGACAACTGCCACAACGGGACCAGCGTGGCCGACCAGGGTGCGGTCGGGCCGTTCCCGGTGCACAGCCAGGTGCGGCACCCGGAGTGGGGGCCCGGCATGGTGCTCTCCTACGAGGAGGACAAGATGACGGTCCTCTTCGAGGAGGTCGGGTACAAGACGTTGTCGGTGCGCGTGGTGTCCGAACAGGGCCTGCTGACCCTGGACTAGCCTGACCCGGGTGCCGCTTTCGGGCCCGGTGGATCGAACAAGCAGAGCACCGATTGACCAAGCAGAGCAGGGCGGAAGGGGCATTGCCGTGATCGAGCAGCCGGCGTACACCGGTTTCGGTTTCTCCGACGGGGAGTGGGGGTTGCTGGTCGGCCTGCCGCAGTCGGTGCTGACCGCGGCGAGCGCCGCCGAGTCCGACGGCACCCGCCGGACCATGGCGGAGAACGCGGCCGGGCTGGAGACCATCGCCGCCGGCCGGGAGTCGGCCAGCCCGCTGGTCGCCGCCGTGGCCGGCGAAATCGTCACCCGGGTCGGTGACCCGGACACCGGCGAGGAGTTGCCGGTCATCGCACCCTCCGACCCCGGCGCGTACATCGACGACGTGCTGCTGCGGGCCGGCGAGGCCGGCGCCTTGCTGGCGGCGCGGGTCGACGAGGGTGAGGCCGGCGCGTACAAGCACTGGCTCGTGAAGATCGCCGAGCAGGTGGTGGGGGCCGCGTCCAGCGGTGGGCTGCTGGGCATCGGCGGCGAGTCGGTCAGCGACTCCGAGCGGCGTTTCCGCGACCGTCTCGCGCACGTCCTCATCGACTGACCGACGACAGCGACGTGTCGGCCGGACCGGTCGGCTCGACGGCCAGCGCCGTGGAGTCGGCCGGTCGGACGCCGCGCAGCGCGACCAGCGCGGTGACCGCGCCGAGCAGCATCACCGCCATGGCGGCGTACGCGGCCAGGTGCAGTCCGTCGGTGAACGCCACCCCGGCGGCGTGCCGCACCGCGTCGGCCAGCTCCGCCGGCAGCCCTCGGGCGACCGCGAGCGCACCGCCCAGGGTCTCCTGGGCCGCGGCGGTGGTGTCGGCGGGCAGCCCGGCCGGCAGGCCGTCGACGATCTCGCGGCGATAGACCGCCGCACCCACGCTGCCCAGGATCGCCATTCCCAGCGCGCCGCCCAGCTCGCTGCTGGACTCGGTCAGCGCCGACGCGACACCGGCCTGCTCGGGCGGCGCCGCGCCGAGGACCAGGTCGGTGACGAGGGACATCACCATCACCAGGCCGCCCGCGTAGACACTGGCGCCGACGAGCAGCAGCCACAGTGGCGTCTCCGGGGTGACCCGGGTCAACACCACGAAGCCGACCACGGCGATGCCGAACCCCGCACCGATCAGGTACGCCCGTTCGACGCGCTGGGCCAGGGCGGCTGCGGCCGGCGCGACTCCGCCCACGGCGAGGGACGGCACGAGGCTCCACAGCGCCGCCCGCAGCGGGCTCAGGCCGAGCACCAGTTGAAGGTGCTGGGTGGTGAAGATGGCGAAGCCGACGATGGCGAACATCGCCAACAGGTTGACTGCGAGCGACCCTGCGAAGCCGCGACGGCGGAACAGCGTGAGGTCGACCATCGGGTACGCCCGGGTCCGCTGCCGGTGCAGGAAGAGCGCCCCCACCAGCAGACCGCCGACGATGGCGAGGACCCGCACCGGGCTGAGGCCGTCGCGGGCCATCTCCTTGATGCCGTAGATCACCGGCAGCAGCGCGCCGAGCGACAGTGCCGCGCTGATCAGGTCGAACCGGCCGGTCGCCGGGTTGCGGAACTCGGGCACCAGGAGCGGCGTGAGCAGGAGCAGCATCAGCATCGCCGGGATGTTGATCAGGAAGATCGAGCCCCACCAGAAGTGCTCCAGCAGGATGCCGCTGAGCACCGGGCCGATCGCGATGCCACCGGTGAGGGTGGCGGTCCAGATGCCGATGGCGGTCCCGCGCTGCTTGGCGTCGTGGAACATGTTGCGCACCAGGGCGAGCGTCGAGGGCATCAGGGTGGCCCCACCGACGCCGAGCACGGCACGCGCGGCGATCAGGGTCGCGGTGCTGTCGGCGTACGCGGCCAGCAGCGACGCCGCGCCGAACGCGGTGGCGCCGATCAACAGGAGTCGGCGTCGGCCGATCCGGTCACCCAGAGCGCCCATGGTGATGAGCAGCCCGGCCAGCACGAAGCCGTAGATGTCGAAGATCCAGAGTTGCTCAGTGGCGGTGGGACGCAACTCAGCGCTGATGAACGGGACGGCGAAGTAGAGCACCGACACGTCCATCGAGACCAGGAGCAGCGGCAGCATCAGCACCGTGAGCCCGATCCACTCCCGCCGACCCGCTCGCGGTGCCGGTGTGGTGGTGATCGTCATGGTCAGCTCTCCTTCTGCGTAGGGCGTACGCTGTTATGCGTAGACCATACGCAGAACTAGGATGACGGGGCAAGGAGGAAATGTGGCGGCGAAGACAGACGACAGCGGGCCCGTACTCCCGGCGGCCATCGAGAGCGCGTGGGGGCTGCGAGAGCGGCCACCCAAGGGCCCCCGGCCGGGAATGAGCGTGCCCGCCATCGTGGACGCCGCCGTACGCGTGGCCGACGCCGACGGCCTGGCGGCCGTCTCGATGAGCCGGGTGGCCAAGGAGTTGGGCGCCGCGACCATGGCCCTCTACCGGTACGTCGGCTCGAAGGACGAGCTGCTGATGCTCATGGTGGACACCGGGTACGGCCCATCCCCCGGCCCACCCGCGCCGGAGGACGACTGGCGCGCCGGCCTCACCCGGTGGGCCTGGGCCGAGCACGAGGTGCTGCGGCAGCGCTCCTGGCTGCTGCACGTGCCGATCAGCGGCCCACCGATCACCCCGCAGCAGCTCGGCTGGATGGAGGACGGGCTGCGCTGCCTCGACGGCACCACGCTCGGCGAGGGCGAGAAGATGTCGGTGCTCCTGCTGATCACCGGGTACGTCCGCAACGAGGCCACCCTCACCTCGCAGATCGCCGAGGGCAGCCGGGCCGCCGGCGTCGAGCCCAGCGAGATGATGCCGGCCTACGGTCGGCTGGTGGCCCGGCTCATCGACCCGGCCCGCTTCCCCGCGCTGCACCGGGTGCTGAACGCCGGTGTGCTCTATCAGGACGACGACCCAGACGACGAGTTCGTCTTCGGCCTGGACCGGATCCTCGACGGCGTCGAGGCGCTGATCCGGCGTCGAGCGGGCTGAGGGAGTCCCATGCTGCCGAGAGACACCATCGACACGACAGTCCTGCCACCGGGCGAACGGTTCGGCATGTGGCTGGACCTGGTGGCGCGCACCTCGGCGCCACTGCGCATCCGGTCCGAGCACAGCGACGACTTCGCCGCTCGCGCCGACTTCATCGCGCTCGGGCCGATCCAGCTGGTGCAGTACGAATACCCGTCCCTGGACGCCACCCGGACCCGGAAGCTGGTCCGTCAGTCCGACCCGGAGTTTTACATCCTCGCCCTCACCACCGGCGGCATCGGCACATCCAGCCAGGACGGTCGCCGCAGCGAGATCCTCGCCGGCGAGTTCACCTTCTACGACGGGTCCCGGCCGCACGACGTCTGCCACCACGCGACCGAGCCCGAGCGGGCCCAGGCCACCTCGATCATCACGCTGATCCCGCACGCCGCCCTGCCCCTACCGCCGCAGCGGATGGCCGCCCTCTACGGCGGCCGGATGTCCGGCAGCGAGGGGATCGGGGCGCTGCTGGCGCAGTTCCTGCTCCAGGTGACCGGGCACCCCGAGCAGTACCACGCCGCCGACGCCAGCCGGCTTGGCACGGTCGGGCTCGACCTGGCCACCACCATGCTCGGCCGGCACCTCGTCGCCGAGGATGCCGTGCCCACCGAGGTCCGCCGCCGGGCGCTGCTCACCCAGGTGCAGTCGTACATCCACCGTCACCTCGGCGACGCGACACTCGACCCACAGGTCGTCGCCGACGCCCACCACATCTCGGTGCGGTCCCTGCACCGGTTGTTCGAGGGCGAGGACACCACTGTGGCGTCGTACATCCGGGACCTGCGGCTGGCCCGGTGCCGGCGCGACCTGACCGACCCGGCGCTGCGCAACCAGCCCGTGCAGACCGTCGCGGCGCGCTGGGGATTTCCCCACAAGGCCCACTTCAGCCGGGCTTTCAAGGCCGCCTACGGCACCACCCCGCAGGAACACCGCGACAGCGGCTCGGATTTGGCGCGGATCGTCAACCGCCGGGCGTCTACGGTCAACTCGCTGCCGGCAGACTGACACCAACGCGGCCGACCATCGCCTGGTGGGCCGCCAACGGGGGCCGTGGCGAGGCGCCCGCCGCGCGAGCGGCGGGCGGCCGCCCGGTGGCACCCCACTCACGCCCGAGGCTCCGGTCCCGTCGCGCTTCCCCCCAGAATCGCCGACGGGGCCGGTCAGGACTTCTCCAGCAGCTCCAGGACGACCCGCTCCGCCTCCTCGCGAGGCGCCTCCGGATCCACCGACGCCACCACCCCGTCGTGGTAGAGGTCGACCACCCGAGGGTCCACGTACGACGCACGGGCCACCGTCGGAGTGTTACCCAGCAGCTCCGCCACCTCGCGCATCACCGCGACCACCGCCTTACGCCGCGCGGTCACCGAACGGGCCGGGCCGGCGGTGGCCAGCTCGGTGGCCGCCAGCACCGTGGCGTGCCAGGTGCGGAAGTCCTTCGCGGTCATCTCCCCACCGCTGGCGTCGCGCAGGTAGCCGTTGACCTCGTCGCTGCGCACGTCGCGCCACTCCCGGCCGTCCCAGTAGCCGAACAACCGGTCCGCCCGTCGCCGACGACGGCGCAGATTGACCAGCACCTGGCACAGCTCCGGGTCCTCGATCCGGCGTACCTGCTCGATGCCCCCCTTCGCGGGAAACACGAACACCACGCAGCCGCCCCGGGACCGGGCATGCTCGGGGCGCAGGGTGGACACACCGTACGTCGGGTCGTCGCCGGCCGCGTACTGGTCGCTGCCGACCCGGAACATCCCCATGTCCAGCAGTCGGGCCACAGTGGCCAGCACCCGGTCCCGGCCCAGGCCACGACCGTCCAGGTCCCGTCCCACCCGCTCGCGCAGCGCCGGCAGCCGCCGGGCCACCTCGAGCATGTGGTCGAACTTCGCCTCGTCCTGCTTCTCGCGCCACCGCGGGTGGTAGACGTACTGCTTGCGCCCGGCCGCATCGATCCCGATCGCCTGGATGTGCCCGTTCGGATGCGGCGCGATCCACACGTCCTGCCAGGCCGGCGGGATGACCAGCTCCCGCAGCCGGGTCAGGACATCCGGATCACGCACCGGAGCCCCGGACGGGTCGACGAAGAGCCAGCCCCGTCCGCGCCGACGCCGTCCGTACCCCGGTCGACCCGGGTCGCTACGCCGCAACCGCACCGGAGACCCGCACCACCCTCTCCACCTCGGCCACGGCGGCCAGCACCTCGTCAAGGCGCAGAGCCGCCATCGTCGGGTGGCTTCCTACCCCGTCCCACCTGGGCCAATCCGCCTCGCCGGCCCAGAGCACGCGGTGCCGTGGCCGATCCGGTGGAGGCCCCCAGCGCGCCGGTGGCACCGGCCCGAAGAGGACGACCGACGGGGTGCCGTACCCGGTGGCCAGGTGGGCGACCCCGGTGTCCCCGCTGACCACCAGCCGGGCGTCGGCCACCAGCGCGGCGAGCGCGCCGAGGTCGGTCCGGCCGGCCAGCACGGCGTCCGGGCTCAGGCCCGCCGCCTCGGCCACCCGGGCCGCCAACGCCCGTTCGTCGGCCGAGCCGGTGAGCAGCACCCGGTGCCCCTGGTCGGTCAGTGCCCGCGCCAGCGCGGCGAACCGCTCGGCGGGCCACCGCTTGGCCGGGATCTTGCTGCCCGGGTGCAGCACCGTGACACCGCTGGGCAGCCCCGCCGCCCCGAGCCGACGCAGGCTGAGGTCGGCGCGGTCGGCCGGGATGCCGTACCAGGACAGCAGCCGGCACCACCGGTCCACCTCGTGCTCGTCGACGGCCCAGCGCGGGCCGTCGACGCAGCCGGCGTCCGGGCTGGCGAAGGCGAGCAGCCGACCGGGCCGGGTGGCAGCGAGCAGCCGGTGCGACTGCGGGCCGCGCCCGTGCAGGTTGACCGCGACCCGTGGGGCCGACCCCACCCGGAGAGGGCCCTCCAGCCCGGCGGTGTCCACCAGCCGGTCGACGCCACCGACCAGATCGACCAGCGGGGCCAGCCAGCCGGGCGCGGCGAGCGCCAGCTCCCGCGACGGGTACGCGGCCCGCAGCGCCCGCAGCGCGGGCACCGCGGTCACCAGATCGCCGACGCCGAGGGCGCGCAGCACGAGGATCACGGGTACGAGGTCTCCTGCTCGGCGCAGACCACCATCTCGCGCATCGCGCAACCGGGCGGCTGGTTGAGCGCGAACATGATCGCGGCGGCGGTGTCGGCGGGCTCGTTGAGGTTCGCGTCCGGCCCCGGCTTGTACTGCGGGTCACGTTCGTCGAAGAACGCGGTGCGCATCCCACCCGGAATGAGCAGGGTGACGCCGACCTGACCGGCCAGCTCGGCGGCGAGGGCGCGGGTGAACCCCACCACGCCGAACTTCGCCGCGCAGTACGCGGTGGCGTCGCTGACCGCCTTGACGCCCAGGGTGGAGGCGACGGTGACGATGCGGCCCCGGGACGTCAGCAGGAACGGCAGCGCGGCCCGGATCACCGCCGCGGTGGCCAGCAGGTCGACGGCGACGATCCGGTCCCAGGTCTCCCCCGGCAGGTCGGCGAGTCGGCCCGGCACGTCCGTGCCGGCGGCGGTCACCACCGCGTCCAGGCCACCAGCCTGCTCGGCGAGGTGCCGGGTGGCCACCTCGGCGGCTCGCGTGTCGGCCAGGTCGCACTCGGTCCAGGACACCCCGTCGGCCGGCGGTTGCCGGTCCAGCACGAGCGGTCGGCCACCGGAGGCGGCCACCGCGGCGACCACCGCGGCGCCGAGGCCGCTGGCGCCGCCGGTGACCAGGACGGTGGGCCCGGCACCGGGCCGCGTGGCGGTCATCGGGTCCGCTCCGCGAGCGTGCGGACGATCAGGTCGGTGGTGGAACGACCGTCCAGATAGGGCACCACCACGGTGTTCCCACCCCAGCGGCGCAGGACCTCCGCCTCCGGGAGGGTGACGCTCGCGTCCCCACCGCCGGTGGCGTAGTCGCCGCCCTTGACCCACACGTCGGGGCGTACCCAGGACAGCGCCGTCTCCGGGGTCGGCTCGTCGAAGATGAGGACCGCGTCGACGCAGCTCAGGGCGGCCAGCAGTCGGCTGCGGTCAGCTTCGGACTGCACCGGCCGATCCGGCCCCTTCAACCCGGCCACGCTGGCGTCGGAGTTCAGGCAGACGATCAGGCAGTCGCCGAGTTGCCGGGCCGCCTCCAGGGTGGCCACGTGCCCGGCGTGCAGCAGGTCGAAGCAACCGCCGGTCGCCACCACCGTGCCACCCGCGGCGCGTACCTCACCCAGGAGGGCGGCGACAGCGGCGACTCCCACCCGGTCGGCCACCGCACCACCTCGTGGTGCCGGCTGAAGGGCTCGCGGCCCCGACGCACTCCTGGCCCGCACCGCAGGAGCCGACGGAGGCAGCGCCGAGGCCACTCCCCCACCGGCCACGTACGCGGACGCCTCGGCGACCGCCACCTGCACCGCCTCGGAGACCAGCGCGCCCTGGGCCAGTGCGAGGCTGGCCGCCGCCGCGAACCGGTCGCCGGCACCGCAGGTGTCCCCCTCGGCGCTACCCGGCGTCGGCACCACCAGCGGCGTCGACCCGGCGTGGCAGAGCAGCGCGCCGTCACCGCCCAGCGTCACCGCGACCGCGCCGGCCCGCCAGCGCCGCCGTAGCCCCTGGGCGCCACGGGACGCGGTGGCCAGTCGGGAGGCCCCGGGCAGCGCGGGGACCAGCTCGCGCACCTCGGACTCGTTCGGGGTGGCCAGGTGTACGCCGGGCACGGCCGCCGGGCCGCGCGGATGCGGGTCCCACACCACCGGCGCGCGGGTGGCGGCCAACGCGTCGCGCAGCGCGGGCTGCCGGGCCACCCCCCGGCCGTAGTCGCTGACCAGCACCGCCGACGCCGCGGCGATCACCCGGAGCACCTCGTCGGAGGGTTGACCCGGCTCCCCGGACGTGCCGCCCCGGTCGTGGCGCAGCAGCACCCGCCCCCGGGCCCGCAGCCGGATCTTCTCGGGCGTCGCGCCGGAGAGGGCCAGTGGGTACACCTGCACGCCGGCGGCGGCGAGCAGAGCGCTCAGCCGGGCCCCGCCGGCGTCGTCGGCGAGCGCGGTCACCAGCACCACCTCGGCGCCCTGCGCGGCGGCGAACACCGCCGCCAGCCCGGCACCCCCCGGTCGGTCGGTGGCCGCGGTCTCGTCGAGCACCGGCACCGGGGAATCCGGGCAGAGCCGGTTCACCACACCTTCCACATCCCGGTCGAGCAGGGTGTCCCCGAGCACCACCACCGGTCCCCTCACGCTTGCCTCCTCATCCTCGCGCGTCGACCTGCTGTCCGGCTCACGCGTCGACCTGCTGTCCGGGCCCGCCGTCGAGCACCACCTCGACCCCGGTGCGTACCGGCGCGGCAGGCAGCCGACCGGCCGGTGCGGGCTCCCCGGGCACGGATTGAACGACCGCCGGATCGGCGGCTGCCGCCAGCGCGGCAGGCAACTCCTGTTCGAGGTACTCGCAAAGCAGATGACTGGTCACCAGGTGCAGCTCCTGGACGACCTGGGTGTCCGGGGACGCGACGGCCAGCACGTCGTCGCAGGCGTCGGCGAGCGGATTGGGAGCGGCGCCGGTGAGCGCCCAGGTGGTCACCCCGACGTCGCGGGCCGCCTGCGCGGCGGCGACCAGGTTGGGGCTGGTCCCGCTGGTGCTCAGCAACAGCAGGACGTCGCCCGGGCGGCCGTGGGCACGCACCTGGCGGGCGTACACGTCGGTGTAGCCGTAGTCGTTGGCGATGGCGGTGAGCGCGCTCGTCTCGGCGTGCAGCGCGATCGCGGACAGCGGCTGGCGGTCGTCGTGCAGCTTGCCGACCAGCTCGGCGGTGAGGTGCTGGGCTTCGGCGGCGCTGCCGCCGTTGCCGGCCACCAGCAGGCGACCCCCGGCGGCCAGCCGGTGGGCCAGGTCCGCGCCCCAGCGCGCCAGCTGTCGCTCACACCGTCGGTACGGCACCAGCGCCGCCGCGAGATTCGTCAGATGGGTGTCGAGCAGGCTGCCCGTCGGCATCAGGCCACCACCCGGGTCGGCCGGCGCACGGCGGCCACCTCGCTGTAGACCTCGACCAGCCGCTCGGCGGTGGCCGCCCACGAGTACCGTTCCCGGGCCCGCTCACGCGCCGCCGTCGCGTACGCGAAACGCCTGATCCGGTCGTCGAGCAACCCCTGGATCGCGGCGGCCAGCGCGTGCGGGTCCCGGGCCGGCACGAGGTCACCGGTCGTCCCGTCGACCACGGTGTCCCGGATGCCGCCGACGGCCGTGCCGACGACCGGCACCCCGCAGGCCATCGCCTCCAGCGGGGTCAACCCGAACGGCTCGTACCAGGGCGCCGCGACCAGCAGGTCCGCCGAGCGGTACCAGCGGCCCATCTCCTCCCGGGGCACCGCGCCGGCCAGGTGCACCCGGTCGGCCACCCCGCACGACTCCGCGAGTGCCCGCAGCCGGCGGGCGTACGGGTCGGTCTCCAACAGCCCCTCGGGTGGGCCGCCGACGACCACGCACTCGGCGTCCGGGACCAGCTCCATCGCGCGGATCACGGTCTGGAAGCCCTTGCGCTCGACCAGCCGACCCACGGTGAGGATGCGGGCCCGTCCCGGTTCCCGGTCGGCGGCCGGTCCGAGCGGGGCGAAGGTGGCGAGGTTGACCCCGGAGGGCACCACTGTCATCCGGGACCGGGGCACACCCATCCGGACCAGTTCGCCCACCTCGTCGCGGCACTGCGCGACGATCCGGTCCACCGAGCGGCCCAGCTCCCGCTCGTAGGAGATCCGGCGGGCCGGGCTGGTGTCCTGCACACCCTGGTAGCGGCGCTTCACAGTGCCCAACGCGTGGTACGTCTGCACCACCGGCACCCCGGTCTGCCGGCCGGCGGTCAGCCCGGCCAGTCCGCTCATCCAGAAGTGCGCGTGGATCACCTCGGGCACCCAGTCGCCGCCGCGCCACCGCTCGATCAGCCAGTTGCTGAACTCCCGCATGTGCGGCAGCAGCGCGTCCTTGGCCACCGGCTCAGCCGGGCCGGCCGGCACGTGCACCACGTCGTACCCGTCCGGGCTGCGGACGGTCACCGGCAGGTCGGGCGCGTCGCGGCGGGTGTAGACCCGCACCTCGTGCCCGGCGGCGGCGAGCGCGGCGGACAGCTCCGCGACGTGCGTGTTCTGGCCGCCGGCGTCCTCCCCTCCGAGGACGGCGAGCGGGCTGGCGTGCTCCGAGATCATCGCGATCCGCATACTTCCTCCTCCAGCAGCCGGTCCCAGTCAGCGAGGAAACGGTCGAGGCCGTACCTGTCGCGCGCGGCGGTTCGCGCCGCCGCTCCGGCCTGCCGCGCGGTAGCCGGTTCGGCGATGAACCGGCGGGCGGCGTCGAGCAGGGTGTCGGTCCGGGTGGCGAGCGCCCCCGCCTCCGGGGGCACCGCCATCACCGCCTCGGTGGTGGCGAGCGCGACGACCGGCATGCCGATCGCCATCGCCTCGATGAGGCTGAGCCCGAGGGAGGTCCACCGGCACAGGTGCAGGTATGCCCGCCGCCGGGCCAGTTCGGTGTGCATCCGCTCCTGGGGCACGTCGTCGTGACTGGTCAGCCGGTCGGCGGGCAGCCCGAGGTGGTCGGCCAGGCCGGCGACGCCCATGCCGAACACGTCCAGCGGCGCGATCTCGGCGAACTGGGGCAGCAGGTCGGTGCCGGTGACCCGACCTCGCCGTACCGGCTCGTTGATCACCACGGCGAGCCGGTCCAGCTCGCCGGTGTAGGACGCGGAGGGGGCGACGATGCCGTGGTCGACCACTGTGGTGCGGGTGGCGCCGGTGTCCCAGAAGATCTGGTTGAACCCGGTGACGTGGGCGACGAGCAGGTCGTCACGGTCGGCCATCGGGTGGCGGGTGTTCGGCACGTCGCCCTTGGGGGTGTTGTGCTCGACGTAGATCGCGGGAAGGTCGCGGCCCGGGCGGCGACGAAGCCACTGCTCGGCCCGGTCGATCTCCTCGGGACGTTGCAGGATGACCAGGTCGACGTCCGCGCTCGGCAGCTCCTCCGGGCTGACCTCGACCGCGCTGTCCGGCCACGGGTAGGTGCGGGCCCGGCCGAGGCCGTACGGGCCGCGGTCGGGTGTGGTGGGAATCAGGTAGCGATGGCTGCCGTGCACGAACGACGTGGTCCAGGAGCCGTGCACGTGCCAGAGCAGGATGTTCATCGGCCGCCACCACCGCTGACGGCGAGGGTCCGGAGCGCGTCGAGCACGTCGCCCGGGTCGACGCCACTGAGGCAGGGATGCCCGCGCACCGGGCAACTGGCCGCCCGGGTGTCCCGGCAGGGAGCGGCGGCGTCGCCGAGGCGGACGATCGGCACCCGGTAGGGCCCCCACTGGCCGAACGGGACGGTCGGCGCGAAGAGACTCACCACCGGCACACCGGCGGCGGCGGCGAGGTGCGCGGGCCCGGTGTTGCCGACCACGACCGCGCTGGCGTCCGCGACGATCGCGGCCAGCCCGGCCAGGTCGGTGCGGCCGCCCAGGTCGGTGCCGCCGGCCGCGGCGACCCGGGCGGTGACCGCGCGCTCGTCCGGGCCGCCAGTCACCAGCACCCGGTGCCCGGCGTCGGCCAGCGCCCCGACGATCCGGGTAGCCACCTCGGGCGGGCAGGCCCGGCTCGACGCGGCCGACCCGGGGTGCAGCACCACGTACCCCGGATCGCCGACGTCGGCCGGGCGCGGCGGCACGGCGTCTCGGCGCAACCGCAGGACCGGTTCGTCGCCGTCGGGCAGCCGGTGGCCGGCGGCGGCGGCCAGGGAAAGGGCACGTTCGGGTTCGGGGACGCCCACCGGCACCCGGTGCCGGACGTCCAGCAGGGAGCCCGGATAGTCGTCGCTGATCGCCGCGATCCGGTCGATCCCCGCCATCCGCAACAGCAGCGCCAGCGGCAGGGCGGACTGGTGGAACGAGGTGAACACCACCGCCTGGTCCGCGCCGACCGCTCCCAGCCGCGCGGACAGGCTCCGCATGGCCTCCGGGTCGACCGGCCCCGGCGCGGGGTCGATCCACGGCAGCGGATGCTCGATGATCTCGTCGACGCCGGGCAACAGGTTGGCGGCGGCCCGACCGCGCGGCCCACACAGCAGCACCACCCGCTCCGCTCCGGCCGCGACGGCACGGATCGCCGGGCCGGTGACCAGCACGTCACCCGCCGAGTCCGAGCGGACCACGAGCGCCGTCCGTACCGGTTCGGTGGGCGGGGTCGAGGGCTGCACGGCCTGTTGACGGCGCAGGATCTCCGCGACCGCCGCCGGCAGATCGGTGGCCACCCACCCGGCGGCGGCGACCTCCTCCGGCCGGGTCACCGGGGTGGGCACCAGCACCCCCGCGGCCCCGGCGGCCATGGCGGCGCCGACGTCCCGGCCGATGTCGCCCACGAGTACGCAGCGGGACGGCGTCGTGCCCAGCTCGCGGGCGGCGGCGTACACCAGGCCCGGCGCCGGCTTGCGGCAGTCACAGCCGTCGGCGTCGTCGTGCGGGCAGACCAGCCACGCGTCGAACCTGCCCAACAGTTCCTCGACGCGGGCGTGCACCGCCCGCATCTGCTCGCCGGTGAAGTAGCCCCGGGCCAGGCCCGACTGGTTCGTGACGACCGCCAGCCGCAACCCGGCCGCGCGCAGCCGGTCCAGCGCCGCCCGCGCGCCCGGCACCGGCCGCACCTTCTCCGGGTCGCCGTTGTAGGGCACGTCCTCGATCAGGGTGCCGTCGCGGTCCAGCAGCACCGCGTCGTAGAGCACCGGTCGGGGGCTTGCGACAGACCCGGAACCGGCGCGGTCAGCAGCGGCGTACACCTGGGCTGACCTGCACTGATACGGATCCTCCTGGTCCTGTCGCACAGGCGGCGGGTTCCCTGCGCCCCGAGGAGTAAACGTCGTCGCGGAGGCGGTGGGGCAGCGCCGCCAGCGACGCCCCGGGTCGGCCTTACCCGCCGTCGAAGAGAAGCTAACCGGTCAGCCGTTAGCCCGTGCCGTGCTCCGGGTATGGGATCCCGGTGGCGATTGTGGAGAAAGTGATCGACGCTTCCCCGCAGCAGGTGTTCGACGTGCTGGCGGACGGATGGACGTACAGCGACTGGGTGGTGGGCACCGCACACGTGCGGGACGTGGACGACGCCTGGCCTCGGGTGGGCAGCCAACTGCACCACCGGGCCGGGCCGTGGCCGTTCTCGTTGCAGGACGCGTCGACGGTGCTGGTCTGCGAACCGCCGCACCGGCTCGTGTTGAGGGCCGGGCTCTGGCCGGCGGGTGAGGCGATAGTGGCCTTCACCCTGCAACCGGTCGGCGAGGGCGCCACCCGGGTCCGCATCGGGGAGGACTTCGCGGCCGGCCCGCTCCGCTGGGTCCACAACAAGGTCAACGATCTGGTGCTGCACCGGCGTAACCGGGAGACGTTGGCCCGCCTCTCCGACATCGCCACCCGACAGAAGGGGTCCTCGTGACCCGGACCGTGGTGGTGACCGGCGCGAGTGCCGGCGTCGGCCGCGCCGTCGCCCACGCGTACGCGGAGCGCGGCGCCCGGCTGGCGCTGCTGGCTCGGGGCGAGGCGGGTCTGATCGCCGCCGAGCGGGAGTGCCGACTGCGCGGCGCGACCGACGTGCGGGTGTACCGGGTCGACGTGGCCGACGCGGGCGCGGTGCAGCAGGCCGCCGACGACGTGGTGCACCGCTGGGGCGGCATCGACGTGTGGATCAACAACGCGATGGCGTCGGTGTTCGCGCCGGCCTGGGAGATTCCGGCGCGCGAGTTCCGTCGGGTCACCGAGGTCACCTACCTGGGCACTGTGCACGGCACCCTCGCCGCGCTGCGGCACATGCGGGCGCACGGGCGGGGCACGATCGTGCAGGTGGGCTCGGCGTTGGCCTACCGGGGGATCCCGCTGCAGTCGGCGTACTGCGCGAGCAAGCACGCCGTCCAGGGGTTCAACGACTCGCTGCGCGCCGAGCTGCTGCACGACTGCCCGGGGGTGAAGTTGTCCATGGTCCAGCTGCCCGCGGTCAACACGCCGCAGTTCTCCTGGGTCCGCACCCGGCTGCCCCGGCATCCGCAGCCGGTGCCACCGATCTTCACTCCGGAACTGGCCGCCCGGGCCATCGTCTGGGCCGCCGACCGCGGCACCAGGGAGCTGAACGTGGGTGGCCCGACCTGGCAGGCACGGGTGGGCGACGCCCTGTTCCCCGGCCTGCTGGACCGCAAGCTTGCCCGCGACGGCTACGACAGCCAGCAGACCGGTGAGAAGATCGATCCGGCGACCTGGCGGGACAATCTGGACAACCCCGGTGATGCGGACACGGACCGGGGCACGGCGGGTGTGTTCCGCGAACAGGCGCGTGACCGTTCCGCGGCGCTCTGGGTCGGCACGCACAAACCGGCGCTCTCCGGTGTCGCACTCGCCGTCGCGGCGCTCGCCCTCAGCGCTGTCGCTCGCCGTCGTCACTGACCGGCGCAAGCCTCTGACCAGGGCTTTGACGCCCGCGCGGGGTGGGCGCCGAGGGTTCGCATCGCCCGGAAGGGGTGCCTCCCTCGGACCGAATGCGGGAACTAGATACCCTTTCCATGACCCTTGTCCGCAAACCGAGGATGACCGACATGATCAAGCCGGTGCAGTTGCCGACGCCGTGGCGGGACGCACGCCTGACCGTCGTCGTGCCCACGTACAACGAGGCGGGCAACCTCCCGGCGCTGGTCGAGCGGCTGCTCGCGCTGCCGCTGCCGGGGCTGCGCATCCTCGTCGCCGACGACAACTCCCCCGACGGCACCGGGGAGGTGGCGGACAAGCTGGCCATCGAGCACCCCGACCGGATCGAGGTCGTGCACCGCGCCGGCAAGGAGGGCCTCGGCCGGGCGTACGTGGACGGGATGACCCGGGCGATCGAGGGCGGCGCCGAGTACGTGGCGCAGATGGACGCCGACCTCTCGCACCCGCCCGAGGCGCTGCCGGGAATGCTCGGCGCGCTGCTCTCCACCCAGGCCAGCGTGGTGATCGGTTCCCGGTACGTGCCCGGCGGCGAGCTGGACGAGAACTGGCCGCTCTACCGCCGGGCGCTCAGTGGCTGGGCCAACCTCTACGTGCACACCCTGCTGCGGGTACGCATCCGGGACCTCACCGCCGGCTTCAAGATCTGGCAGGCCGAAGCCTTGCGCGACATCGACCTGGAGCGGGTGCAGTCCAACGGCTACAGCTTCCAGGTGGAGATGCACTACCTCGCCACCAAGCTGGGGCACACCATCCTGGAGGTGCCGATCCGCTTCGAGGAGCGGCGCGACGGCGTCTCCAAGATGACCACCGCGACCAAGGTGGAGAGCGCGCTCATGCCCTTCCGCCTCCGCAGCAAGCACCGCAACATC
>NZ_QGSY01000101.1 GCF_003857035.1 Micromonospora arida | reverse complement strand
GGGGTGGCCAGGACGGTGGGGGAGTGGGTGCGCAGGGCGCTCAGCCGGGAGGTGCGGGCGAGCTCCGGGTCCTCCTCGTGGGCGTACGCCAGGTCGGGGTCGACGAGTTGCACCATGTGCACCAGTAGGTCCCCGGTGAGCAGCATCCGTTCGTCGGCCGAGGTCAGGAGCACCGACTGGTGACCGGGCGTGTGGCCCGGGGTGGGCAGCAGGCGTACCGCTGGGGTGAGGGCGGTCTCGCCGTCGACCACCCGGAGCTGGCCGGCGGCGCGCAGGGGCGCGATGAGGCCGGCCGGCAGCCCGGGGTTGAGCGTCTCCGCCGCGTCGAATTCGGCGCGCTGCAGCAGGTAGCTCGCGTTCGGAAAGTACGGCTGCCCGGGTGTGCCGGTGACCGCCCAGCCGATGTGATCGCTGTGTAGGTGGGTCAGGACGACCGTGTCGACATCGGCGGGGTCGATGCCCGCGGCGGCCAACTCGGCGGGCAGCCGCCCCGGCACGGGCGCCCAGCTCGCGGCGGGTGCGTCGGCGGGGCCGATCCCGGCGTCGACCAGCGTGACCGGCCCGTCGCCGGCGCGGATCGCGAAGCTGCGGAACGGCAGCCACCACTGCCCGTCGGCGGTCACCGAGCCGGGGTCGCGCCGGTCGGCCTCCGCCCAGTGTGCCGCTGTGGCCTGCGGAAACGCCTCCGCGCGGGGCTGGAAGAAGGCACCCTCACCGTCGGTGAGTGCGGTGACCGTGATAGACCCGAGGGTGCGGTTCAGTGGCATCGGACGATGATTCCAGGGCATTCCTGTTCCGCGCAGCCCGGTTCCGCCGGCCGGTCGAGGCCGGCTGGGGGCTGCCGGCCCAATTGCAGTACGCTCGTACTGCTTGAGCACGTGTCCCCCGAGAGGAGCGCCGGCCGATGGCGAAGATCAAGGTAAACAACCCGGTCGTAGAACTCGACGGCGACGAGATGACCCGGATCATCTGGAAGCAGATCCGGGAGCAGCTGATCCTGCCCTACCTCGACGTCGACCTGCACTACTACGACCTGTCGATCCAGCACCGCGACGAGACCGACGACCAGGTCACGATCGACGCCGCCAACGCCATCAAGGAGCACGGCGTCGGCGTCAAGTGCGCGACCATCACCCCGGACGAGGCCCGGGTCGAGGAGTTCGGCCTGAAGAAGATGTGGCGGTCGCCCAACGGCACCATCCGCAACATCCTCGGCGGCGTCGTCTTCCGTGAGCCGATCATCATGTCCAACGTGCCGCGGCTGGTCCCCGGCTGGACCAAGCCGATCATCATCGGCCGGCACGCCCACGGTGACCAGTACAAGGCCACCGACTTCGTCGTCCCCGGCCCGGGCACGGTGACCATCACCTACACCCCGGCCGACGGCGGCGCGCCGATGGAGATGGAGGTCGCCAACTTCCCCGGCGGCGGCATCGCCATGGGCATGTACAACTACGACGAGTCGATCCGGGACTTCGCCCGGGCGTCGTTCCGGTACGGACTGGACCGCAACTACCCGGTCTACCTGTCCACGAAGAACACCATCCTCAAGGCGTACGACGGTCGGTTCAAGGACCTCTTCGCCGAGGTGTTCGAGGCCGAGTTCAAGGCCGAGTTCGACGCCGCCGGCATCACCTACGAGCACCGGCTCATCGACGACATGGTCGCCGCCGCGCTCAAGTGGGAGGGCGGCTACGTCTGGGCCTGCAAGAACTACGACGGTGACGTGCAGTCCGACACCGTCGCGCAGGGCTTCGGCTCGCTGGGTCTGATGACCTCCGTCCTGCTCTCCCCGGACGGCCGGACCGTCGAGGCCGAGGCCGCCCACGGCACGGTCACCCGGCACTACCGGCAGTACCAGAAGGGTGAGAAGACGTCGACCAACCCGATCGCGTCGATCTACGCCTGGACCCGGGGCCTGGCCCACCGGGGCAAGCTGGACGGCACGCCGGCGGTCACCGAGTTCGCCAACACCCTGGAGCAGGTCATCGTCGACACCGTCGAAGGCGGCCAGATGACCAAGGACCTCTCGCTGCTCATCTCGCGGGACGCCCCGTGGCTGACCACCGACGAGTTCATGAACGCGCTCGACGAGAACCTGGCCCGCAAGATCGCCGCCTGATCCAGGCGTACCGCGTCATCGGAGCCCGCCGGCGTCTCAGCCGGCGGGCTTCGGCGTGTCCGGCGCCGCCGCGCCGATCGGCGTCACTGCGACCGGCGCGCCTCGTTGACCAGGATGGACGAGATGCCAGTCGCGTCCAGGAAGGTTGACCTCGGTCGACCCGCGGCACCCGTGCGCCGATCAGCCAGCCTTCCCGGCTGTGCCGTGCACAGCCAGCCGTCCCTTCCCTGCGGGGGGCCCTGTCCCGGGCCCCCCGCGCCCTGTTTCCCGCCAAGCTCATGCCGCACCGCACCGCACCGCACCTGCCAAACTCAGGCCCCGCGCACAGCAGCGCGGCTCAGGCGGCGCGTAGCAGGTCGGCGGCGCGTTCCGGGGAGATGTCGTTGATGAAGACACCCATCCCGGACTCGGAGCCCGCCAGATACTTCAGCTTGTCCGGAGCCCGCCGGATGCTGAACAGCTGTAGGTGCAGGTGGCCCAGCTCGCGGTCGACCCGCACGGGCGCCTGGTGCCAGGCCGAGATGTACGGCATCGGCATGTCGAACAGGCCGTCGAAGCGGCGCAGTAGATCCAGGTAGAGCGGCCCGAAGGCGTCCCGCTCGCTGTCGCTGAGCGCCGGGATGTCCGGCACCACCCGGCGCGGCGCGACGTGCACCTCGAACGGCCAACGGGCTGCCGCCGGGACGAACGCCGTCCAGTGTTCGTTCTCCGCGACCACCCGGTCACCGGTGGCGCGTTCGGCGGCCAGCACGTCCGCGTACAGGTTGCCCCCGCCGGTCCGCTCGGCGTGCCGGCGCGCCGCGGCCAGCATCGCCCGGGTGCGCGGCGTCACGAAGGGGTACGCGTAGATCTGGCCGTGCGGATGGTGCAGCGTGACACCGATTTCAACGCCCCGGTTCTCGAAGCAGAAGATCTGCTCGACGCCGGGCAGCGCGCCGAGCACCTCGGTGCGGTCGGCGAGGGCGTCCAGCACGGTGCGGACCCGGCGCGGGGGCAGGCTGGCGAAGGAGGCGTTGTGATCCGACGTGAAGCAGACCACCTCGCACCGGCCGAGGCCCGGCCGGACCGCTGTGAACGGGGTGATCTCCCCCGGCTCCTCGGCCACCCGACCGCTCAGTGACGGGAACCGGTTCTCGAAGACCACCACGTCGTAGTCGGGTGCGGGGATCTCGGTCAGCCGGTCGCCCACCGACGGGTCGAGAGGGCACTCGTTCGCCGGCGGGAGGAAGGTGCGGGTCTGCCGGTGCACGGCGACCGCCACCCACTCGTCGGTCAACGGGTCGCGGCGCAGCTGCGAGGCGGGGGGAGGCGGCGGCAGGTCCCGGCGGTCCGGCTGGTCGCGGACCGCGTCGTCGCGCTCGTCGAAGTAGATCAGCTCCCGGCCGTCGGCCAGGTCGATCGCGGTGCGCTTCACGGCGCCGTCCCCTCAGTTGTCGGCGTGCGCGTCGCGCGGCCCGCCCCTGTCGCCTCGACCATGATCAGTTCGCCCACCTGTTCGCCGAGTACCCGTCGTGCGGGTGGAGGCAACCGGTCGTCGCTGACCAGTACGTGGGCTGCCGCCAACTCGACGATCGAGGAGATGCCGACCGTGCCCCACTTGGTGTGGTCGGCGAGCACCACCAGTTGGTCCGCCGCCGCCACGAGCGCCCGATCGGTCTCCGCCTCCATCAGGTTCGGGGTGGTGAAGCCGGCCCGCTCGGTGATGCCGTGGACGCCCAGGAAGAGCAGATCCAGGTGCAGTGACCGGACGGCCCCGACCGCGAGCGGACCGACCAGCGCGTCCGACGGTGTGCGTACACCGCCGGTGAGCACCACGGTCTGGTCCGGGCGACCACCGGCGTGCATGATCTCGGCCACCGGCAGCGAGTTGGTCACGACGGTCAGCTCGGGCACGTCCACCAGCCGGCGGGCCAGCTCGGCCGTGGTGGTGCCGGCGGAGAGTGCGACCGCTGCTCCCGGCCGGACCAGCTGAGCCGCCCGGTCGGCGATGGCCGCCTTCTCGGGCAGTTGGCGGACCGACTTGGCGCGGAAGCCCGGCTCGTCGGTCGAGCTTGGCCCGGTCGTGGTGGCGCCGCCGTGCACCTTGGCCAGCAGGCCGCGCTCGTGCAGCGCATCCAGGTCGCGCCGGATGGTCATGTCGGACACGCCGAAATCGCCTGCCAACTCGCTGACCCGGACGCCGCCGGTCGAGCGGACCCGCTCCAGGATGGCCGCCTGCCGCTGCTGAGCGAGCATCCGTCGTGCCTCCCCGGACGTCCACGTACCCTCACGCGGTCAAACGTGTTCCAACAAAGGTGAACACTAGCGCGTACCGTTCAGCGGTGGAAGGAACGGGTACGGCGACGCCTCAGGCGGACGCGACCTTCAGCTCCACCCAGCCGGTCTCGGTCAGATGGTGCAGCACGGCCTGCACCGCGTCCGCCACGCTCAGGTCGGTGGTGTCGAGCACCAGATCGGCGTCGGTCGGCTCCTCGTACGGGTCGTCGATGCCGGTCATCCCGGTGAGCAGGCCGGCTCGCGCCCGCGCGTACAGGCCCTTGCGGTCCCGCCGCTCGCACACCTCCAGCGGGGTAGCCACGTGCACCAGCACAAAACCCGATCCGGCGGCGAGGGCCATCTCCCGGGCGGTGGCCCGGGCCGCCGCGTACGGGGCGATCGGACAGCAGATGCCCACCCCACGGTGCCGGGCGATCTCGGCGGCCACCCAACCGATCCGCCGGACGTTGAGATCCCGGTCGGTCTTGCTGAAGCCCAGCCCGGCAGAGAGTTCCCGGCGCACCACGTCCCCGTCGAGCAGGGTCACCGTGCGGTCGCCACTCTCCCGTAACGCGTCCGCCAGCCCTCGGGCGATCGTCGACTTGCCGGAGCCGGAGAGACCGGTCAGGAAGACCACCAGCCCTCGCTGCCGACGCGGCGGTCGGGCCCGGGCCAACTCCCGTGCCACAGCGGGCGGGGTGTGCCACTCCGGTAGCGGGAAGCCCCGGTCGAGCAGGTCGTCGATCTCCGGCTGGGTCAGCGCGAGCCGGCGGTTGCGCGGTGGGATGTCCTCCCGCCAACGCCACTGCCCGTCCCGGTTGTCATAGGCGAGTTCTCGCGGCACCAGCACCCGCAGCCCGGCGCCGGAGAGCATCTCCCCGGTGGAGAGCAGGTGGGTCACCCCGTACGCGGCCGAGACCCGGGCGCGCAGCAACGCGTCGCTGATCTCCTCGCGTCGGTGCGACAGCGGCACCGCGACCAGGGTGGCGGGTGGCATCCGGTCCCGCGCGGCGAAGATCGTACGGACCAGCGCCTCCGGCGGGAGCCCGTCTGCGCCGCCCTCGCCGACCGGGATCATCACGAGCAGATGAGCGGCCAGGGTGCGGGCGGCGTGGGCGATCTGGGCGAGCTGTGGACGATGCAGCGGTCGATCGGCGATCACCCCGAGCACCCGGCCCGGGGGCAGCAGCGCACGGACCTCCTCCGGGTTACGCCGCAGTCGCTGGAACGGACCGTGCACACCGTCGCCGAGCCGCCGAACCTGGCCGCCCACTCCCGCCACGCCCTCGCGGACCGGCCAGACGTCGGCCACGTCCAGGGCGGCCGCCGGGGCGCCCTCCCCGTCGGTCAGCACGAGCGCCCGGCGGGCCGGGTCGCGCGGATCGAGGCTCTGCGCCAAGGCGGCCGGCACCTGGAGAACGACCGCGACCTGCCACGGTGTGCCGTCGGCCAGCCGGCCGCGTCGGCTGACCGAGACCAGGTCGGCGCGGGTCATGAAGCCGGTCAGTGGGGCGTACGCGCCGGTCAGCAGCAGCTCCAGATCCGCGAGCTCACCGGGACGTGGCGTGTACGCCGGTGCGTCCCGTAGCACCTCGTCGGGCAGCACCCAGCCGTTGCTCATCCACACCCCCCACTCGCTGACCGGCACACAGTTTCGCAGCCGACCGCCCATCGGTCGAGGGCGCCACTCCAAGACCCGCGCGGGCGGATCAGCGCTTGATCCGCCGGCCTACCGCCGACCGCACCCGGTTCCACAGCTTCCGCTCGTCGCGGATCCGGGGTCGCGAGCCGTCGGCCCGGCAGATGAACAGCAGAGGCAGTCGCGTGTCCTCGGTCCAGCCCACGTTGGTGATCCGGGCCTTGAGCTGCCAGCTGCCCCTGGTCCGGCCGCCGTTGAGGGCGGCGAAGTCGATCGTGGCGGTGGCCCGGTGCACCAGGTGGACGGTGTCCGCTCCGGTCGTACCGGTGATCCGCTCGGTCTGGAAGGTGTTCGGAAGAAAGATCTCGGTGCCGGTCTCCCGGTGGCGGGCCACCAGGTCCAGGCGGGCCTTGCGCACCTGCGCGGTGGCGTCGAGCACCTCGGGGGCGACCTCCTCCATCGGGAGCATCAGCACGTCGCGGCCATCGTCCGCGCGGAACCCGACCGGCTGGTCCGCGGCGCGCAGCTCGGCGGCGACGGTCACCGTGACGCCGTGGTCGACACGCCGGTATTCGTCGACAGTGCCGTGTGCGGCGATGCCCGCCTCCCAGCGTGCAAGCCTGCGCAGGTCCGCGACGCGCCCCTGCTCCGCCAGGTACGCCACGGCTCGGAGCAGAGGCGGCAGTCCACCGGCGACGCCCGGTGCGAAGCGGTCCTGGATGATCTTCTGGACCTCCAGTGCGACCTCCTCCAGCCACGCGTCGGGGGCGTTCAGCAGCCGCTTGCCGCGCAGCCGGCTGAGCATCTCGTTGCGCAGCCAGCGCCGGTGCAGCCGGTCTCGCAGCGGACCCGGCTCGGTGTTGGCGTCCACGACGTCCAGCGCCTCCCGCACGCTGGCGTAGTAGCTCGCCGGGTCCAGCTTGCCCGCTGTGACGTTGCGCGCGTCGCCCCGCTGGACATGGTGGTAGCAGACGTAGTCGGACAGCACGGAGGTGCGCCGGGACAGGAAGTAGGCCCGGATGACCAGCGAGTGGTCCTCCAGCCGACGCTTGCCGCCCTCCGGGAACCGCAGACCATGCTCGTCGAGGAACGACCGCCGGAACAACTTGTGACAGGTCAGGCTGTCGACCAGGGGGGAGTTGCCGAGAGTGGCGTCGAAGCGGTTCTTGCGGAACAGCTCCCGCGGCACGGGGCGTCCGTACCCGGCCATCTTCCCCACCACGATGTCGGCGTCGTTCGCCTTCGCGCAGGCGTAGAGCCGCTCCAGTGCCTCCTCGGCGAACCAGTCGTCGTCGTCGGCGAAGAAGACGTACTCGCCGCGGGCGTGGTCGACGCCGAGGTTGCGCGGACGCGACGGCCAGCCGGAGTTCTCGATGTGCAGCACCCTGATGTGCGGGTGCTCGGCCGCCAGTTGGTCCAGCCGCTTCGCGGTGTCGTCGGTCGAGCCGTCGTCGACGAAGATGGCTTCGAACTCGTCGGCGGGCAGTGACTGGCGCAGCAGCGAGCCAGCGAGCTTCTCGATGTGTGGGCCGCAGTTGTACGCCGGCACCACGACGCTCACCTTGGGGACGCCCACCTCGGCCATCAGGATCCCTCCCGCGTCGTCGGTCGATCACCGGGCGGGGTCGATGCCTGGTGAACGGGAGGTGAATGGTGTCACCCTGGACGTGTCTTTCCCAAGGCGGGGTCGGGCCGAACGCGGGACCGGCGGAAACGGAGCGAGGGCCTTGGCGGGTGCCTTAGGGGTTCGGCGGGAAAAGGATCAGGGGAGTGCCGGGGGCGTGCCGGTGTCCCTGCTGGGCATCGACTCCCTACGCTGGGCGCGTGACACTGATCGCGACCCAGTCGCTCACCAAGACGTACGGAGGTCGGGTCACCGCGCTGGCCGACCTCACCGTCGCCGTCGAGCCCGGGATCATCGGCCTGGTGGGCGCGAACGGCGCCGGAAAATCCACGTTGATCAAGATCCTGCTCGGCCTGATCGCACCAACCAGCGGTCAGGTCTCGGTGCTCGGCATCGACCCGACCGCAGACCCGGCGGCTGTCCGCAACCGGGTCGGCTACATGCCGGAACACGACTGCCTCCCACCGGACCTGTCCGCCGCCGAACTGGTCACCCACCTTGGTCGAATGAGCGGCCTTCCTCGCACCGCGGCTCGCGAGCGTGCCTCGGAGGCACTGCGGCACGTGGGGCTCTACGAAGAGCGCTATCGCCCGGTCGGTGGCTACTCGACCGGCATGAAGCAGCGCGTCAAGCTGGCCCAGGCGCTGGTGCACGACCCCGACCTGCTGTTGCTTGACGAACCGACCAACGGCCTGGACCCGGCCGGCCGCGACGCCATGCTGGCCCTGGTACACCGGATCGGCACCGAGTTCGGCATCTCCGTGCTGGTCTGTTCGCACCTGCTCGGCGAGGTGGAGCGGATCTGCGACACGCTGATCGCCATCGACGGCGGCCGGTTGCTGCGCGCCGACAACATCTCCGCGATGACCTCGGCCACCGACGTGCTCGCCGTGGAGGTCAGCGAGGGCACCGAGGAACTCGCCGCCCGACTCGCCGAGCTGAAACTGCCGGTCGCCCGGGACGGGCGACTGCTCCTCGTGCCGCTCGCCGACGACGGCACCTACGACCTGATCCTCGGTGCGGTCGCCGAACTGGACCTGCCACTGCACCGACTGGGCCAGCGCCGGCACCGGGTGGCCGAACTCTTCGCCACGAGGGAGCTCACTCATGCCTGAGCCGTCCACCGCCGCCGTGCGTCCCACGCCGACCGGCGTCATCCACGACATCGGCTACCAACGCTACGAGGGTCCGAGGCTCGGCCGCCGGCAGGTCTTCGGCGCGCTCTACCTGCACGGTCTGCGCACCGCGTTCGGTTTCGGGCGCAGCGCCAAAGCCAAGATCTTCCCGTGGCTGGTGGTCGGCATCGTCACCCTGGTCGCGGCGGCCCTGGCCGCGATCCGCAGCCAGATCGGCGAGCCGGTCGCCACGTACGCCCAGTTCGCCGACGCGATGAGCTGGCTGGTCATCTTCTTCGTCGCGGTCGTCGCCCCGGAGCTGGTCTCCCGGGATCTGCGCAGCGGCGTGCTGCCGCTGTACTTCTCCCGGCCGCTGCCGCGCGCCGACTACGCGTTGGCCAAGCTGCTGGCGCTGGTCACCGCGCTCTGGCTGCTGCTCGGCGGGCCGCAGCTGTTGATGTTCCTCGGTGCCGCGTTCACCACCAAGCAGGGTATGCGCGGAGTGTGGAACGAGCTGCTCGACCTGCTGCCCGGGCTGCTCTACGCCGGGCTGTGGGCGGTGGTCTTCGCCTCGGTCGGCCTGCTGGTCGCGTCGCTGACCGGCAAGCGCGCCTTCGCCGCCGGCGGCGTGGTCGCGGTCTTCCTGATGACCACCCCGATCGTGGGCGTGCTGAGCATCCTGCCGTCGCGCGCCGCCAACGAGCTGGCCGGGCTCGCCTCCCCCTCCACGCTGGTGCAGGGGGTGGGCATCTGGTCGCTGGGTGACCTGCTGGTCGAGGGCGATCCGGGCGAGATGATGATCGGCGGGTTCGGCCCGGTCTACGCCCTGGCCGCGGTGCTGCTGGTCGTCGGCGCGACCGCCCTCCTGCTGGCCCGCTACCGGAAGGTCGCCTCCTGATGAGCACGCTGAGCCTGACCGGGGTGTCCCGGTGGTACGGCAACGTGGTCGCGGTCAACGACATCAGCATGGCCCTCGGGCCGGGCGTGACCGGGCTGCTCGGCCCGAACGGCGCCGGCAAGACCACGCTGCTGCACATGATGGCCGGGTTCCTCGCCCCGTCGCGCGGCACGGTCACCCTCGACGACGAGCCGACCTGGCGCAATCCCGACGTCTATCGGCGGCTGGGGCTGGTCAGCGAGCGGGAGGCGGTGCAGGGTTTCCTCACCGCGTACGAGTTCGTGCTGGCCAGCGCGAAGCTGCACCGGCTGCCCGATCCGGCGGCTGCGGCCCGACGGGCGATTGATCTGGTGGAGCTGGAGTCGGCGCAGGACCGCCGGATCGGCACGTACTCCAAGGGCATGCGCCAGCGTGCCCGGGTGGCCGCCGCGCTGGTGCACGACCCGCAGGTGCTGCTGCTCGACGAACCGTTCAACGGCATGGACCCGCGCCAGCGGCTGCACATGATGCAGCTGCTGCACACCCTGGGTGACGCCGGCCGGACGATCCTGTTCAGCTCGCACATCCTGGAGGAGGTCGAACAGGTCTCCGGGACGGTGCAGGTGATGGTGGCCGGTCGGTTGGCCGCCTCCGGCGACTTCCGGACCATCCGCCGGTTGATGACCAACCGCCCGCACGTCTTCGCGGTGCGCTCCACCGATGACCGGGCGCTGGCCGTCGCGCTGATCGCCGAGGCGTCGGTGAGTGGGGTCGAGTTGGACCCGACCGGCTTGACCGTGCGGGCCGGTGACTACGGCGCGTTCACCCGGGCGCTGCCCCGGATCGCGCTCAACAAAGGCATCCGGGTGCGACAGCTGGTGCCGTCCGACGAGTCCTTGGAGAGCGTCTTCTCCTACCTGGTGGAGGCCTGACATGTCGACCGTTACCTGGATCACCGCGCGCGGGTTGTTCGGCCGACGTCGGTTCCTGCTGCTGCTACCGCTGCCGTTGGTGCTGCTCGGGCTGGCCGTGCTCTGCCGGTCGCTGGGGGTGGACCCGGGCCAGTGGGGGCCGCCGGTGCTGGTCGGCCTCGGGCTGGCCGTGGTGCTGCCGGTGGTTGCGCTGATCATCGGCACGGGCGTGCTGGGCGCCGAGATCGACGACGGCACTGTGGTGCACATCCTGACCAAGCCGCTGCCGCGCTGGCAGATCGTGCTGCCGAAGCTCGCGGTGGCCGCCGGGGTCACCGCGGTCACCGTGGCGGTGCCGCTCTACGTCGCGGGCGTGCTCGCCGATTCGGTACGCCTCGGACTGGCGTTGGCGGTCGCGGCGGCGCTCGGGGCGCTGGCGTACTCGGCGTTGTTCCTCGCGCTCAGCCTGGTCACCAGGCGGCCGGTGCTGCTCGGGCTGGTCTACGTGCTGATCTGGGAGGGGCTGCTGGGCAACTTCGTCAGCGGCACCAAGGTGCTCTCCATCCAGCAGTACGTGATCGCCCTCGCCGACCGGATCGCCCCCACCGGGCTGCTGGAGACCAGCGTGTCGGTGCCGGTGGCGTCGGTGATGACCGCGCTGGTCAGCGTCGGCTTCACAGTGCTCGCCATCGACCGCCTGCGCTCGTTCAGCGTGGCTGGCGAGACGAGCTGACGACGGTGCGAGACGCTGTTCCGGCCAGCCCCCGCGCGGCGGTAGGGCTGGCCGGATGGACCGGCCGGGCCACCTCGGGCCAGGCTGGTGGGCGTGAGCGTCGAAGCGGAGCGGACGTCGTTGGCTGAGCCATACTCCCGGAGCAGCCGGCCGTGGCTGACCAGCCTGGCCGTCGCCGGGCTGGCCTGTGCCACGGTCGCCACGGCGGCTCAGGGCAGCGGTCAGTTCCACTGGTGGGCGGTGTTCATTCTGATTCCGGCCGCGTTGATCGCGGCCAGCGGTGGGCCGTTGCTGGTTCGCGGCGGCGGCCGGGCCTTCGCCGGGTACATGCTCGCCTGCGTCGGCACGATGGTCTTCGCGGTCGGCGCGCTGCTGATGTTCGGCGTGATGGGGCGGGGTTGGCCGCTCATGGTGGTGCTGCCCTGCCTGGCGGTGGCCGGCACCTACGGCTGGCGCGCGGCCCACCCGTTGGCCCGGGGCCTGCACCGGGCGGTGGCCCTGCTCGCGCTGACCGGAGCGCTGCTCGGCCTGACTCTGCAACTGATCCGGGTGGCTCTGATCCATCTGGACACCGGTTGGTGGGGCGCGTTCCTGATGCTGGCCGGGGCCATCGTGTTGGGCAACGCGGGCGAGTTGACCCGGCACCGGATGCCGTACCGCCTCCAGGCGATCACCCTGCTGGTGGGGCCCGCCGTGATCGCGTTCCTGCTCGGGCTGCGCTTCCTGCGCGGCTGGTGACCCGCCGGTCCGCCGCCGCCCGAGCAGGCGGCGGCGGACCCGGGTCAGAAGGCGCAGGCGATGACCAACTCCGGGGTGCGGCCCGGGAGCAGGTCGAGTTTGCCGATCCGGCCCGCCGCCCGTAGGTCGTCGGCGACCAGCGCGAGCTGCTCCAGCAGGGCCGCGGGGCCGAGCGCCTCCGCCAACGGCACCTCAGCCTTCATCGACAGCTTCCGCTCCGACTTGGCCCGTCGCACCTGGCTCAACGCGTCACCGGCGAGCCGCAGCAGCGCCGGCTCACCCGAGCCCTCGATCGTCCGGGCCACCTCGTGGGTGGTGGGCCACGGCGCCTGGTGCACCGAGCCGTACCGCCACCACGACCAGACCTCCTCGGTCACGTACGGCAGCACCGGGGCGAACAACCGCAGCTGCACCGAGAGCGCCGAGGCCAACGCCGCCCGCGCGGAGTCGGCCGCCGGGCCGGTGCCGTAGGCGCGCTCCTTGACCAGCTCGATGTAGTCGTCGCAGAACCGCCAGAAGAACGCCTCGGTGACCTGCAAGGCCGCCGTGTGGTCGTACGAGTCGAAGGCGGTGCCCGCGGCGGTGACCACGGTGGCCAGTTCGGCGAGCATGGCCCGGTCCAGTGGGGTGGTGGCCGACTGCTCCAGGTCGCGGCGTGGCGTCAGACGCGCCGAGCTGGAGTTGTCGTACGACGCGCGCAACGCGTCCGCCGCGCCCAGTCCGAGCGCGAACTTGGACGCGTTGAGCAGCTTGGTGGCCAGTCGCCGGCCGACCTTGATCTGCGCCGGGTCGAAGGCCAGGTCCATGCCGGGCTTGCCGCTGGCCGCCCAGTAGCGCACCGCGTCCGAGCCGTGCTGCTCCAACAGAGCCAGCGGGGTGACCACGTTCCCCTTGGACTTGGCCATCTTCTTGTGGTCGGGGTCGAGGATCCAGCCCGAGAGCACGGTGTCCCGCCAGGGCAGCACCCCGTGCTCGAAGTGCGAACGGACGACGGTGTCGAAGAGCCAGGTGCGGATGATCTCCTGCCCCTGCGGGCGGAGGTCCATCGGGAAGACCCGGGCGAACAGGTCCGGGTCGGTCTCCCAGCCACCGACGATCTGCGGGGTCACCGAGGACGTGGCCCAGGTGTCCAGCACGTCCGGGTCGCCGATGAAGCCGCCCGCTCGGCCGCGTTGCGACTCGTCGTAACCGGGCGCCGGATCGCTGGATGGATCGACCGGCAGCGCGGACTCGTCCGGCGTGAGAGGGTGGGACCAGTCCGGCTCGCCAGTGTCGTCGAGCCGGTACCACACCGGCACCGGCACGCCGAAGAAGCGTTGACGGCTGACCAGCCAGTCCCCGTTGAGGCCGCCCACCCAGTTGTCGTAGCGGTGTTTCATGTGCGCCGGCACCCAGTGCAGCTGCTCGCCCCTGCCTAGCAGCGTGGCTCGCAGCGCCTCGTCCCGGCCGCCGTTGCGCAGATACCACTGTCGAGTCGAGACGATCTCCAGTGGCCGGTCGCCGCGTTCGTAGAACTTGACCGGGTGGGTGATCGGGCGCGGCTCGCCGATGAGGTCACCGGCGTCGGCCAGCATCCCGACGATCTCCCGGCGGGCGCCGTTGACGGTCTGCCCGGCCAGCGCCGCGTACGGCTGCGCCGGCACCCCGTGCGGCGGCTCGGGGAGTAACCGGCCGTCCCGGCCGATCACCACGCGGGTGTCCAACCCCAGCTCACGCCACCAGGTCACGTCGGTCAGGTCACCGAAGGTGCAGACCATCGCGACCCCGGTGCCCTTGCCGGGTTCGGCGAGGGGATGGGCGTACACGGGCACCTCGACGTCGAACAGCGGGCTGCGCACCGTGCCGCCCACCAGGCCGGCGTACCGCTCGTCGTCGGGGTGGCAGACCAGCGCCACACAGGCCGGCAACAGCTCGGGCCGGGTGGTGTCGATGAGCACCTCACGCCCGTCGGCGGCGGTGAACCGCAACCGGTGGTAGGCGCCGGGGCGCTCCCGGTCCTCCAACTCCGCCTGGGCGACCGCGGTGGCGAAGCCGACGTCCCAGAGGGTCGGTGCCTCCGACTGGTACGCCTCGCCGCGGCGCAGGTTGCGGACGAACGCCCGTTGGCTGGTGGTCCGGGCGATCCGGCCGATCGTCGTGTACGTCAGGGACCAGTCCACCGAGAGCCCGAGCCGCCGCCACAGCGCCTCGAAGGCCTGCTCGTCGGTGACCGTCAGCCGTTCGCACAGCTCGATGAAGTTGCGCCGGGAGATCGGGGTGGGGTCGCGGCGGGCCGCGTCGTCGACCGGAGCCGCCGGTGGTCGCCACACCGGGTCGTACGGCAGTGCCGGATCGCAGCGCACCCCGTACACGTTCTGCGCCCGACGCTCGGTGGGCAGCCCGTTGTCGTCCCAGCCCATCGGGTAGAAGACGGCCTTGCCGCGCATCCGCTGGTACCGGGCGGTGGTGTCGGTGTGCGTGTACGAGAAGACGTGCCCCATGTGCAGCTCGCCCGATACGGTCGGCGGCGGGGTGTCGATCGAGTACACGTCGCTCCGCTGCTTCGAGCGGTCGAACGCGTACGTGCCTTCCTCCTGCCAGCGGCGTGCCCAGCTCTCCTCGAGCCCGTCCAGTGTCGGACGCTCGGGAACGCCGGCGCGGGCCGTCCTCGCCGTATCGGTCATCCTGCGATCGTAGGCAGGGGCCAGCGGCCGGACCACGGGTTAACCGGTGCGCCACGAGAATTCGTGCCGGATGTCGGCCGGCGCGGCGGCAACGACCGACGTGGTGTTCCGGTCGACCGCTGGTGGGCCGACCGGCTGGTGCCGGTCGGCCCTCCCGTCAACGGGCGACCGGGCCGGCCGCCGGGCCGGACGTGGCCAGCCGGACCCGCAGCTTCCCGCCGCTGCGGGCGTTGACCCGTTCCAGGATCGTGGAGATCGGGGCGTAGGAGTTCCGCTCGTTGGGGTTGGTGCAGGCGCCCTGCCCCGGGTCGCCGTTCGAGAGGATGCCCAGCGCCTTGCCGTCGGCCTCGGTGAACAGCGGCCCGCCGCTGTCTCCCGGCCGGGCGCAGATCCGCACGTCGATGCCGCCGCTGCTCTTGCCGGTGATCTCCCCGCACCGGGTGCCCGGCACGTAGCCGGCGCCGGCGCCGGAGTCGACGTACTGTTCACCGGCCTTCGGGGTGTACGCCGCGCCGGTCGCGCAGACGACCCAACCGCTCTGAATGTCGCTCCACGGCACGTAGCCGGTGATCCGCACGTCCCGGCTGCCGCTGGTGGCGCATCGCGGGTTGTCCGCGACGCACCAGTAGTTGACCAGGCTGGGTGTGCTCTTGGCCCCCCGCGGATACGTCCACTGGGGCAGGGCCCCAGGCTGGTACGGCATGATCGCGTAGTCGTACGGGTAGGCGTTCTCGGCCAGGTCCGGGTTCGGCGCCTCCACTGTCACGGGCACCTTCGGGCCGAGGAACTGATGCCAGGTCCGGTCGACCTGCTGGTGCCGTCCGCCGACGACGCAGTGCCCCGCGGTCAGCACGTATGCGTCGCGCACTCCGACGGTGAGGTTGAAGCCGGTGGTGCAGCCGCCGACGGTGCCGTCGTCGCGCGGCACGTCCAGGCGGATGCCGCCGCGCATCGGCGCCTGCGGGCAGTAGCGCGGGTCGCACGCCTTCGGCACGTTGGTCGCGGGGGTCCGGACCTGGGTCCGGGTCGGCACGCCCGCGGCGCGGCGCGCCTCGGCCAGCCGCGGGTCGTCCGTCGTGATCTGGTCGCCGGTGAGCACCACGATCTCGTTGGCCCGCGGATCCACCACGACATCCGAGCCGGGTGACGCGTCGAGCGTGACGGCGATGGCGGCTGCGGCCTCGGCGAGCTGACCCAGGGCGTGCCGCACGGCGACCACCCGGACGTTCACCGGGTCCGTCACCTCGGCCACGGCCGCCCGCACCGCCGCGACGTCGGTCGCTCCGACGGTGAGCACGCCGCCGGCCTCCTGGTCGAGCCACATGCCGCCGTACGAGCGCGGGACCTGCTCGGTCAGCCGCGCGGCGAGGGGCGCGGACATTTCCTGGAGGGCGAGCCGCCGGGCCGCCTCGGTCGCGGAGATCTGGTAGCGGTCGCGCAGGTACGCGACGGACTCGGGCGCGGCCTGAGCGATCGCCTGGGCCGGTCGGACGCGCACCGGACCGGAGGTGCCATTCGGCTCCGTCTTCTGCTCCGTCTGCGGCCTGGGCGCGACGCCACCGGAGGCGGTTGCGCCGGGTGCTGCGCTGGCTCCGCTGGTTGTCGCGCTGCCCAGCCTTTCCTCAGCCGCTGCCGCGGTGGTCGACGGGCGGTCGGCTCCGTCTCCTCTGGTCACCGCGACGGCGGCCCCGATCAGACCGAAGACTGTCAGCCCAGCCACGATCATGCGTCCCCGTGTGTGCACCCCGTACCCTCCCCGTGCGTTCGGTGGTGCCGGCCGGAAGGATCCGGCCGTTGTTGGCGGCCGCACCGCGCGGGTGCGGCCGACGAGCGGTGATTGTAGCTAGACCAGTGACTCCCGCCACTGCCGATGCAGGGCGGCGTACCGGCCGTCGGCCTCCGCGAGCACGGCGGGTGGGCCGTCCTCGACGACCCTTCCGTTGTCGAGGACGAGCACCCGGTCGGCGGTCTCCACTGTGGAAAGCCGATGGGCGATCACCAGTGCGGTGCGGTCGCGCAGGATGGTGCCGAGTGCCCGCTGCACCAGACGTTCCGTCGGCACGTCCAGCGACGACGTCGCCTCGTCCAGGATGAGCACTGTCGGGTCGGCCAGGAACGCGCGGGCGAACGCGACCAGCTGCCGCTGCCCGGCGGAGAGCCGGCCGCCGCGCCGGTGCACCTGGGTGGCGTACCCCTCGGGTAGTGCGGCGATGAAGTCGTGCGCGCCGATCGCCCGCGCGGCGGCCTGGACGGCGGCGTCGTCGGCCCCCGGGCAACCGAACCGGATGTTCTCCGCGACGGTCCCGCTGAACAGGTGGTTCTCCTGCGTCACCAGCACCACCGCGCGGCGCAGGTCGGCGTCGCGTACGTCGCGCAGATCGACCCCGTCCAACCCGACCGCGCCGGTGTCGGGGTCGTGGAAACGGGCGACCAGCTTCGCGATCGTCGACTTACCCGCCCCGGTCGGGCCGATCAACGCCACGGTCTGCCCGGCCGGCACGGTCAACTCCAGCCGGCAGAGAATCGGGGTGCCGGCCCGGTAGCCGAAGCCGACCGAGCGGAAGGTCACCTCACCACGGCCGGGACCGGTCGGCAGCGGTGTGGGCCGGGTCGGTTCGGCGACGGCCGGTCGTTCGTCGAGCACCCCGGCCAGCTTCTCCAGTGCGGCGGTGGCCGACTGCAACGAGTTGTAGAACTGGCTCAGCTCCTGCATCGGCTCGAAGAAGCGACGCAGATAGAGCAGGAACGCGGCGAGCACACCGATCCCGGTCTGCCCGCCGAGCACCCGCCAACCGCCGTAGCAGAGCACCACAGCCACTGTGACGTTGCCGATCAGCTTGATCGCGGGCGAATACGTGGCGATCAGCCGGAACGCGTGCAGGCTGCTCCGCCGGTAGTCGTCGCCGAGCGCCGCGAAGATCCGTTGGTTGCGAGGCTCCCGGCGGAACGCCTGCACCGCCCGGATGCCCCGCATCGACTCGACGAAGTGCACGATGACCAGCGCGACCGCGTCCCGGGTCCGTCGGTACGCGCTGGCCGACGACCGGGCGAACCAGCGGGAGAGCGAGAACAGGAAAGGGAAGGCGAACAGCGTCACGGCCGCCAGCGGCAGGTCCAGCCAGAGCAGGATGGCGGCCACCGACAGGATCGAGAGCCCGGCCAGCACCAGGCTGTCGATCCCACCGTCGACCAGTTCGGCGATCGAGTCCAGGTCGCTGGTGAGCCGGGAGACCATCCGACCGGACGTGTACCGCTCGTGGAAGCCCACCGAGAGCCGCAGGAAGTGCCCGAACACCCGCTGCCGCAGGTCGAGCAGGACGGCCTGGCCGATCCGGGCAGAGAGGGTGAGGAAGCCGCGGCGGGCCGCGTACTCGGTCACCGAGGCCACCGCGAACGCCCCGGCGACGGCGACCAGCGGGCCGGCGTCGCCGGCCCGCAACGGCGGGATGGCCCGGTCGATGCCGATCATGACCAGGTACGGGCCGGCCATCGCGGCGGCGTTCTGGGCCAGCAGCAGGGCGACCGCCACGGCGAGGCGCCGCCGATGTGGTCGGAGCAGGCCGCCCAGCAGGATGCGGCTGAGCCGGCGCAGCCGGGCCACCGCCTCGGGGCTGGTGTCCTCGGCTCGACTGCGGTCAGCCTCCGGGTCGGTGGCCGTTCCGCGCCAGCGGGTGAGCTCGGGCTCCTCCTCGGGAGGTGGGTCGGCCTGCTCCGGCACGCTCACGAACGCACCAGCCCCCACCCGTCCGAAGGGGACGAACTCGGGCCGCTGGCCCCGGCCGGCGGTGGATGCCCGGCGGGCGGCTCGGCGGCGAGCAGTGCCCGGTACGCCGGAACGGTGGCCAGCAGGTCGGAGTGCCGGCCGGTCGCGGTGATCCGTCCGTCCTCCAGCAGGGCGACCCGGTCGGCCAGCGCGATCGTCGACGGCCGGTGCACCACCAGCAGCGCGGTGCTGTCGCGCAGGACCCGCCGTAGCGCCGCTTCGACCAGCGCCTCGGTGTGCACGTCGAGAGCCGAGAGCGGGTCGTCCAGCACCAGCACCGCCGGTCGACCGAGCACGGCCCGCGCCAACGCGAGCCGTTGCCGTTGCCCGCCGGAGAGGGACAACCCCTGCTCGCCCACCCGGGTCGCCAACCCCCACGGCAGGTCGTACGCGAAGTCGGCCTGGGCCAGCGCGAGGGCTGCGCGGATCTCGTCGTCGCCGGCGTCCGGGCGACCCAGGGTGAGGTTCTCCCGCACCGACATGGAGAAGAGGGTGGGCTCCTCGAACGCCACGCCGACCAGCCGGCGCAGCGAGGCCAGCCGCAGCTCGCGCAGGTCGTGCCCGTCCAGGGTGATCCGGCCGGTGGTCACGTCGTGCAGCCGGGGCACCAGGGAGAGCAGCGTGCTCTTGCCGGAGCCGGTGGCGCCGACCAGGGCCAGCGTCTCGCCCGGCTCGATGGTCAGGTCGATCTCGCGCAGCACCCCCGTGGCGGCACCCGGATAGCTGAACGCGACCCGCTCGAAGCGCAGCCGACCGTGCACCGCGTCGCGCGGCAACGCGACCGCGCCGGGAGAATCCACGATCTCCGGTGGAGTGTCCAGCACCTCCTGGATCCGGTCGGCGGCGGTGGCCGCCTCCTGACCGTTGGCGATGATCCAACCCAGCGACTGCACCGGCCAGATGAGCATCAGTTGGAGACTGACGAACGCGACCAGCTCGCCGATCGTGAGCGTGCCCTGCGCGGCGGCGGCCGCTCCGGCCGCCAGCACCACGCCAAGGGTCACGTTGGGCACCAGGTCGAGCAGCGCCGCGGTGTTCGCCAGCAGCCGTCCCTTGTCGACGCCCGTGTCGTGCAGCCGTCGGGCCGCACCGGCGAAGCGAGCGGCCAGCTCGGGCCCCCGCCCGTACGCCTTCATGGTGCGCAGGCCCTGCGCGGTCTCCTCGACCAGCGTCGCCACGTCGCCCTGCTGATCCTGCATCCGGCGGGACGCGGCGTGGTAGTGCCGGCCGAACCGGCGACTGATCAGCAGCAGCGGAACCGCGCTGGCCGCGACCAGCACCCCGAGCGCCGGGTGCAGGTTGATCAGCAGCACCACCACGACCACGTACGTGGTCAGGTTGAGCACCAGGAAGAACACGCCGAAGGAGAGGAACCGGCGGATCACCGACAGGTCGCTGGTGATCCGGGAGAGCAACTGGCCGGACTGCCAGCGGTCGTGGAAGCTGGTCGGCAGCCGTTGCAGGTGGGCGTAGACGTCGGCGCGCAGCGCCGCCTCCATGCCCACCGCCGAGGACGACTGCACCCACCGGCGGATGAAGATGAGCACCGCCTCGACGACGCCGAGCAGCAGCGCCAGGCCGCCGAGTTGGAGCAGCCCGGCCGTTTCGTGTCGGGCCACCGGCCCGTCCACGACCCGCTGCACGACCAGTGGTACGGCGATCCCGGCTGCGGTGCCGGCGAGGCCCGCGACGAGCAGCCAGGCGAATTCGGCGGCGTACGGGCGCAGGTAGGGGCGCAGCCGCCAGAGGTTGTGCACGGGGTGGGTGCCCGCGGCGGCCCGGGCGGCCGGGTCGCCGTCGCTCTCCACAGGCACTACCCGACGGTAGCGTCAATGAGTGTCGATGCTCCTGTCAGCTTGTTGTCACGCGTCGCTCGTGACCGAGAAGCCACTTCTTCACGTCCAGCCCCCAGCGGTAGCCTCCGAGCGTGCCGTCGGTGCGGAGAACCCGGTGGCAGGGCACGAAGAGGGCCGCCGCGTTCCGGGCGCAGGCGGCCGCGGCGGCCCGCACCGCCGGTGGCCGGCCGGCCAGCGCGGCGTACCCGGTGTAGGTGACCGGGGTGCCCGGCGGCACCTCGCGCAGCACCTGCCAGGCGTGGGCCATGAACTCTCCACCGGTGCGTTGACGCACCGGCACCGCGTCGATGGCGGTGAGGTCACCGTCCAGGTAGGAGTGGACCGCCGCACTGACCGGGCCGAGGTCGGCCCGCTCCCGTAGCGGTGCCCGCAGGGCCGGGTGGACCAGGGGCAGCAGCGCCGCCGGGTCCGGGGTGAAGCCGGCCGCCCGTACGTCACCGTCGGGGCCGGCGAGGATGCTCAGTGGGCCGGCAGGTGTGTTCAGTACGGTGCTGTCGATGTTCATGCCGCTCTCCAGAGTCTGATCGTGGCGTAGGACCGCCAGGGACGCCAACGCTCGGCGTACCTGTCGAGGGTTGGTTGGGTGTCGGGCAGGCCGAGTGCGGCGGCGCCGCGCCGGACCGCGAGGTCGGAGCTGAGGAGGACGTCCGGGTCGCCGAAGGCGCGCATGGCCAGGTAGTTGGCGGTCCACGGGCCGATGCCGGGCAGCGCGAGCAGCCGTCGAACGGCCTCCTCCCGATCCACCCCGGCGGCGAGGTCGACGGATCCGTCCACCACGGCCCGAGCCAACCCCCGCAATGCCTCCCGCCGCCCCACAGGCATCCCGAACCCCGAGTCCGGCAGGCCCAAAAGCTCCTCCGCGCTCAAGAACCCCCGCAGCTCACCCCGTTGATCATGAGGTTGGCCCGGGTGTCGATCTTCATCGACCTCGTCAACCTCATGATCAACGCGGTGGGAGAGGAGGCGGGTGAGGGTTGTTCTTGCGGACGTGACCGAGACCTGCTGGCCGATGATGGCCCGGACGGCCTGTTCGAAGCCGTCGACGGCGCGGGGGACGCGGATGCCGGGTTCGGCGGTGACCACCGGGGCCAGCGCCGGGTCGGCGGCCAGCGTGGCGTCGATGGCCGCCGGGTCCGCGTCCAGGTCGAGCAACCGGCGGCAGCGGGCCACCGCCGGCGCCAGGTCGCGCAGGTCGGCGAGCCGCAACGTCGCCGCCACGTGCCCGTCCGCCGGGGTCAGCGCCACCCGGCCGATGCCGTGCGGCAACCGCAGACCCCGGTGGTACGTCCCGTCGCGGACCGCCTCCACGCCGGGCAACGCCCGCACCGCGAGGAAGTCCAGCAGCGCCCGGGCGTGCAGCGGCGGGCGGTACGCCAGCCGGAGCGCGATGGTCCCCGCCCCGGCCGGCGCCTGCTGGCGGCCACGGGCCGTGCGCAGGTCCGACGGCGCGCTCGCGTACACCTCGCGAAGCGTGTCGTTGAACTGCCGCACGCTGCCGAAGCCGGCGGCGAACGCGATCTCGGCCATCGCCAGGTCGGTCGTCTCGATCAGGATCCGGGCGGTCTGGGCGCGTTGGGCCCGGGCCAGCGCGAGCGGACCGGCGCCCATCTCGGCGCTCAGCATCCGGTGCAGGTGCCGCTCGGTGTAGCCCAGCCGGGAGGCCAACCCCGGTACGCCGTCCCGGTCGACAACCCCGTCGGCGATGAGCCGCATCGCCCGACCGACCACGTCCGCGCGGACGTCCCAGAGCGGTGAGCCGGGCGCGGCGTCCGGCCGGCAGCGGCGGCAGGCGCGCAGCCCGGCGCCCTGCGCGGCGGCGGCGGACGGGAAGAATCGGACGTTCTGCCGCTTCGGTGTGATGGCCGGGCAGGACGGCCGGCAGTAGATCCCGGTGGACGTCACACCGGTGTAGAACCAGCCGTCGAACCGCTGGTCACGGCTGTCCACGGCCCGGTAACACCGCTCGAAGTCCATCTCCATGTCACCGATGATGCCCCGCTCGACCGGTCATCGGCTGGCGGGAATCGGACCTGGGTGTGCGCGCCGCGCGCGGGCCCCGCCCCGGGTCAGCGCCGACGTCGGTGCGGCTGACCGGACCGGCCGGCCCGGGAGCCCTGACTGGTTCGGTCGGTTTGGCCGGCACGGCTGGACCGGTTGTCCCGGCCGGCGCGGTTGGCCTGACCGGTGAGCAGGGCCGATCGGAACACACCGTCCGGGTCGTACCGCTTCCACAGCCGCCGGACCCGGGCCCCGGTCTCGCCCGGGTAGATCCGGGCGAACGCGGCGGGGTCAGGCCGGCTCTCGAAGTTGACGTACGCGCCGTCGGCGCGTGCCCCGGCGGCCCGCCACGCGGCGTTCAACGCGGCGTCGGCCTGCGGCGGAAACACCGAGGCCACGATCAGCGTGTCCTGGTGGCGATGCGGGTACGCGGTTGCCTCGGAGGCGACGTCGTTGACCGCCCCACCCAACGAGCGGAGCTGGATCACCGCCCGCCCCGGCCCGGTCACCGCTCGCGTCACGGCCCGCGCCCCGGCGTCGTCCAGCGCGGTGAACAGACCGTTGGTGGTCGTGCCACGCTGCTGCCCGACGTTGGGGTTGAGGTGCGCCGTCGGCACCAGCGTCGGGTAGGGCAGCAGGTCGGTCCGGTGTTCGAGCACCTTGCCGATGGCGAGCAGCGGTTCCACCGCCGGCCGGGCTCGGCGCAGGCTCTCGGCGGCGACCACGGCGGTGATGGACATGAGCACCGATCGACCCTCGGCGTACACCACGGCGGCCGCGGACAACTCCCGTGGCGCCTGGGCGAGGTAGCTCGTCCACTCCCGGACGGTGCGACCGTCCGGATGCGCCTCGACGACCAGCTGCGTGACACCGACGTTGCGCTGCTCGACTGCCTCGATCTCGAAGGCCACCACGATGCCCGTGCCGGCCCCGGCGCCCCGGATCAGCCAGAACAGCTCCGGCTCGTGCTCGGCGTCCGCGCGTACCAGCGTCCCGTCCGCCAGCACCACCTCGACGGCGCGGACCCGGTCGATGGTGAGGCCGTGGGCGCGGACCAGCCAGCCGACACCACCGCCGGTGGCCAGGCCGCCGACGCCGACACCGCCGTAGTCACCCGAGCTGATCACCAGGCCGTACGGGGCCAGCGCCTTCGCCACGTTCGCCCAACGCGCGCCGGCCTCGACCCGGACCAACCCGGCCCGCTCGTCGATCACCTGAACCCGGTTGAGCATGGACAGGTCGATGACCACCCCGCCGTTGTTGGACGAGGCTCCGGAGAGGCCGTGCCCGCCGCTGCGGACCGCGATGGGCAGCCGCTGCTCCCGCGCGTAGCGCAGCGCGTCGACCACCTGCGCGGTGGTCTTCGGCAGCAGGACCGCGGCCGGTGACGCCGACCTGGTGTACGTCGAGCGCAGTTGCGCGTACCGGCGGTCGCCGGGTGTGACGATCTGCCCCCGGAGGGAGTCGGGCACCCGGGCCATGGCCGTGCTCATCGTCGCCCCCGCAGCTCGCACCTCGGGTGTCCGGGATCGGTCATGGCCCAAGAATGAGCGGGCATGTCGGCCTCGACAAATTCGGTGGACCGGTGCCCGCCGTCGCTGCGGCGCGCGACGCTCGCCGCTACGGGGAGCGCCGCGCGAAGGTGACCGGAATCTCCTGGGTTGACCGGTCAGGCCGGGGCGGAGGAACCACCGACCTGACCGGTGGTGCTCAACGTGACGGCCTCGGCGTGACCGTCGGTCGGCCCGGCACACCGGGCGGGCCCAGCGGAGTCGTCGGGGTTGGTGAGACAAGCGGGTGGCCTGGTGCGCCCGGCGTGCTGGGCAGGCCCGGCCGGGTCGTCGGGCTCGGCTTGACCGTCGGTTGGCCCGGTACGCCGGGCCGGCCCGGCGTGATCGACGGGGTCACCTGGGCGCCCCCGGGGCTGGGCTCGACCGTCGGCACCGTGGTGGGCGAGGACGGGGTGGGCA
>NZ_QGSY01000111.1 GCF_003857035.1 Micromonospora arida | reverse complement strand
GACTTGGGTATTCGCTGGGTGAATAGTGGGCGGGGTGTCCACGCCGCATGTTCTGCTCGGGTTGCTCGCTGGGGGCAGCCGGCACGGGTATGAGCTGAAGCGTGCGCACGACGAGCGGCTGCCGCGGGCTCGGCCGCTGGCCTTCGGGCAGGTCTATGCCACTCTCGGCCGCCTCGAACGGGACGGGCTGGTGGCCGCCGCCGGGCAGGACCGGGTGGGCGGGCCAGATCGCACCGCGTACGCGCTGACCGACCAGGGGCGGGTCACGCTGGACCAGTGGTTGTCCACTGTGGAAGCACCCATGCCGTACGTGGCCAGCACGCTCTTCGCCAAGGTCGTGGTGGCGCTGCTGGTCGCCGACGTCGACCGGGCCCGGTCGTACCTGATCGCCCAGCGGGCCGCGCACACCGCACGGCTGCGTGAGCTGACCACGGTCAAGGGCGACCCGGCCGCCACCCTCAGCGACGTGGTCGCGGCCGATTTCGCGATCGCCCACCTCGACGCGGATCTGCGGTGGCTGCACGCCACCCTGGGCCGGGTCGCCGACTGGCACCGGGAGGTGCATCCGTGACGCAACTCCAGGCTCGCGGCGTGGTTCGGGCGTACGGCCCGACGCCCGCGCTGCGCGGCGTGACGCTCGACCTGGCCGAGGGCGAGATCGTCGCCGTCACCGGGCCGAGTGGCTGCGGCAAGTCGACCCTGCTGCACTGCCTGGCCGGGATCCTCCGGCCGGACGCCGGCGAGGTCACCTGGCGCGGGCACCGCATCGACACCTGGTCGGAGGCGGCCCGGTCCCGGCTGCGGCGTACCGAGTTCGGGGTGCTGTTCCAGTTCGGTCAGCTGGTGGCCGAGTTGACCGCCGCCGAGAACGTCGCCCTGCCCCTGCTCCTCGCCGGCACGGGGCGGCGAGAGGCACGGACGGCGGCGCTCACCTGGCTGGAGCGGTTCGGGGTGGCCGAGGTGGCCGACGTCCGGCCGGGTGAGATGTCCGGGGGTCAGCAGCAACGCTGCGCCACGGCGCGGGCGCTGGTGACCGAGCCTCGGGTGCTCTTCGCCGACGAGCCGACCGGCGCACTGGACACGCTCACCGGCGAGCAGGTCCTCACCCAGTTGGTCCGGCTCGCCCGCGAGCAGCGCACCGCGGTCGTGCTGGTCACCCATGAGCCGCGGATCGCCGCGTACGCAGATCGGGAGATCGTGCTGCGTGACGGTCTGGTGGACCACACCGGCCTGGGGCTCGACGTGCCGCTGGCCGGCGGCACCCGGTGAGACCGACGACGCTGCTCCGCCTTGCGCTCGCCGGCACCCGCACCGACACCGCCCGGGTGGTGCTCACCGCGCTCAGCGCCCTGCTGGCGACCCTGGCCGGGCTCGCGGCGCTCACCGTGTTGGCCATCCCCACCCCCGCGGCGACGGATGAGAACCAGAACAGGTGGTCGGAGCAGTATCACAACGCGCTGTTGGCGGAGCCCGGGTTGCGCGGCGGCACGGCGTTCGCGCTGCTGATGCTGATGGTCCCGGTGCTGGCGCTGGCCGGTCAGTGCGCCCGGCTCGGCGCGCCGGCACGGGACCGCCGGTTGGCCGCGCTCCGGCTGGCCGGTGCCACGCCGGGGCAGGTCACCCGGCTGGTGGTGCTGGAGACCGGCGTGGCCGCTCTGCTGGGCACGCTCGTCGGGCTGGGTGTCTACCTGGTTGGCCGCGACCTGCTGCACCGACCGGACGCGCAAGGTCAACTGGCCCTGCCCACCGACGTGCTGCCGTCGACCGGCGCGCTGGCCGGCGTGGTGTTCGGTCTGCCGGTCGTGGCGGCGCTGGCCACCGCCCTGATGCTGCGGACTGTCACCACCAGCCCGCTCGGGGTGAGCCGCAAAGCCACCCGCGAGCGTGGTCCGGGTCCGTGGGCGGGGCTCCTGATCGGGTTCGGCGTGGCCTCGTTCGCGGTGATCCGCCCGGTGGTCTACCGGTTCGCCGACGACGACGAGTTGATGGCCTGGCTGGTGCCGGTGTTGTTCGCGGTGGGCGCGCTCGCGGCGATGATCGGGGTGGTGATCGGCACCGGCTGGTTGTCGTACCACTGCGGGCGGTTGTTGCGTCGGCACGCCCGCGGTCCGGCTGCCCTGCTCGCGGCGGGCCGGCTGATGGCCGACCCGTGGGCGGGTAGCCGCACCTTCGCGGCGCTGCTCGCCGCCCTGATCTTCGGCGGGGGCGCGGCCGCCCAGCGGGCCTACTTCGGGACCAAGGACCAGCTTGAGCGGGAGCAGAGCCGGTTCGCCGGACTGGATGGCGGCACCAACCCGTTCTATCTGTCCACGATGGATTATGTCGATGGCGCGATCGCCGTGGCCATCCTGATCGCGACGGGCGGGCTGATCGTCGCGCTGGTCGAGGGGATCGTCGCCCGTCGACGCGCCTACGCCGCGTTGGTCGCCACCGGGGTGCCCCGCGCCACGCTGAGCCGTTCGGTGGCCTGGCAGGCGTTGGCGCCGGCCGTGCCGGCGATCCTGCTCGCGCTCACCGTGGGCACGTTGCTCGGCCGAGGTCTCGTCGCGGAGGTGTCGGCGGGCGGCGGGTCGGCGACGATCTGCGAGGCCACGGCAGCGCTCTGTGAGGACCCTGCCACCAGCGCACAGTACAACCGGATCGTGTACTACCCCGAGGTGCAGCGAGCCGTTCCCGTACCTCTGGAGCACCTCGCGTGGCTCGGTGCCGGCGCCCTGGCGGCGGTGCTGGTGACGGTCGGTGTCGGCCTGCTCTTCCTGCGCGCCAGCACCGCCCTGGACGAGCTACGGACGACCTGATCCGAAACTGCCCCGCCGGCTGGCCTGACCCACGAGGCCGGGTCAGGCGGCGAGCAGGCCGGAGGAGAGTGCGATCAGGGTGCCGACCACGGCCGAACAACAGCAGACCAGCAGGCCGGCGACCACCGCGAGGATCAGCCAGACCCGGCGGTCCCGTGCCACCGCCGCCACGCTCGGTCGGCGGACCTCCTCGGCGGCGTCGCCGTCACCATCCGTAGCCCCGGTCACCCCGGAAGTCTAGGCCGTGACATCCGCCGCAACCCCGAAAGGCCAGGCCGCGCATACGCGACCCGGCCATGATCGCGCCCGATCACGGGTGGTCTCCTCGAGCCGCCGAGGGGACCACTCCCACCACCGGGCGCGATCATGGCGAGCCGACGGTCAGGCGTGGCCGATGCGGTCCAGGATCCAGGCGTTGATGAACGCCTCCTCGCGCCAGGAGTCGTAACGACCGCTCGGGCCGCCGTGCCCGGCACCCATCTCGGTCTTCAGCAGGTAGTCGCCGCCCGGGGCCACCGCCCGCAGCCGGGCGATCCACTTCGCCGGCTCCGAGTAGAGCACCCGGGTGTCGTTGAGGCTGGTCACCGCGAGGATCGCGGGATAGTCCACGGCGGCCACGTTCTCGTACGGCGTGTAGGACTTCATGTACGCGTACACCTCGGGGTCCTCAAGTGGGTTGCCCCACTCCTCCCACTCGGTGACGGTCAGCGGCAGCGACGGGTCGAGGATCGACGTGAGCGCGTCCACGAACGGCACCTGCGCCACGATCCCGGTGAACGCGTCAGGTGCCAGGTTGGCCACCGCGCCCATCAGCAGGCCACCGGCCGAGGCGCCCCGGGCGACCAGCCGGTCGCTGGCCGTCCAGCCGGCCTTGACCAGGTGCCGGGCGCACGCCACGAAGTCGGTGAAGGTGTTCTTCTTGGCCAGCAGCTTGCCCTGGTCGTACCACCGTCGGCCCAGCTCACCGCCGCCCCGGGTGTGCGCCACCGCGAAGACCACGCCCCGGTCCAGCAGGGACAGGCGGGCCACCGAGAACCACGGGTCCATGCTGGCCTCGTACGAGCCGTAGCCGTACAGCTCGCAGGGTGCCGAGCCGTCCCGGGGGGTGCCGACGCGGCAGACCAGTGAGATCGGCACCCGGGTGCCGTCGTCGGCGAGCGCCCAGTCGCGGTGCTGCTCGTACTCGGCCGGGTCGTACGGTCGCCCGTCCGGACCGGGCAGCACCGGCTTCTGCTTGAGCAGCACCATCTGCCGGGTGACCAGGTCGTAGTCGTACACCGAGTCGGGGGTGATCAGCGAGGAGTAGCGCAGCCGGACCTGGCCGGTGCGGTACTCCGGGTTGGCGTCCAACCCGACGCTGTACAGCGGCTCGGGGAAGTCGATGTCGTACCCGTCGTCACTGCCCACCGGCAGCACCCGCAGCCCGGTGAGCCCGTCGGTGCGCAGCGACACCACCAGGTGGTTGGCGAAGGCGTCGACGGCCTCCAGCCGGGTGCCGGGGGTGTGCTCGATCAGCGGCACCCAGTCGCCCGGTACGTCCGCCGAGGTGAACGCCAGCGCGAAGTCCTCCGCGCCGTCGTTGTGCAGGATCAGGAAACGGTGGCCGTGGTGTTCCACCGTGTATTCGACGCCCTGCCGGCGAGGGGCGATCACGGCCGGCGCGCCGGTCGGGTTGCCGGCGGGGATCACCAGCACCTCGCTGGTCACCTTGCTGTGCACGTCGATGAGGATGAACTTCTCCGACCGGGTCAGCTCCACGCCCACCCAGAACCGCTCGTCGTCCTCCTGGTGGACCACCACGTCGTCGGCGGCGGCGGAGCCGATGGTGTGCCGCCAGACCCGGTTCGGCCGCCAGGCGTCGTCCACCGTCACGTAGAACAGGACCGAGGCGTCCGAAGACCAGGCGGTGCCGTAGAACGTGTCCGGCACCTCGTCCGGCAGCAACTCGCCGGTGGTCAGGTCCTTCACCCGCAGGGTGAAGCGCTCGTCACCGGAGAAGTCGGTGGAGTAGGCCAGCCAGCGACCGTCCGGGCTGACGTCGAACGCACCGAGCGAGAAGAAGTCGTGCCCCTCGGCCAGCAGGTTGCCGTCGAGCAGCACCTCCTCGCCGTCGAGCGGGGCGCCGTCCGCGCTGACCGGCGGATCGGTCTCACCGTCGCGGACCGCCCGGCGACACTGCACTCCGTACTGCTGTCCCTCGACCGTCCGGGTGTAGTACCAGTGCCCGCCCTTGCGGGTCGGCACGGACAGGTCGGTTTCCTGGGTGCGCCGGCGGGTCTCCTCGAACAGGTCGGCGCGCAGGTCGGCCAGGTGGGCCGTACGCGCGTCGGTGTACTCGTTCTCGGCGGTCAGGTAGGCGATCGTCTCCGGGTCGTCCTTGGCGGCGAGCCAGGCGTACTCGTCGACGACGGTGTCGCCGTGGTGGGTGCGTTCGCTGGGCACCCGCTTCGCCGCGGGCGGGGCAGTCTCGGTGGTCACGGCGGCCACGTTACCGGCCGGCAGGCGCAGCGCGCCGGACCAGCGGCATCCCGATACTCACCACCACCGCTTTCGAACACATGTACGATGGCCGGCATGGCGGCAGCAGCGAGTTCCCTCGGCCGGTCCGGAGCCCTCGAGATCACCCGGCGGTTGGCGGCGATCTGCGGTCCACCGTTCTCCCGGCTGGCCGGGCCGGCCGACGAGGTGGCGGGGCGACCAGCGCGTTGGGTGGCCGTTCCGGGCGGCCCGCACGCCGCCGCCGAGGTGCTGCGGCTGGCCGCCGTGCACGATCTGGCGGTGGTGCCCAGAGGTGCGGGCACGAAGATCGACTGGGGGGCCGCCCCCGTTCAGGTCGACATCCTGCTCGACACCGGCCGGCTGGCCGGCATCGGTCACGAGCCGGTCGACTCGCTGGTGACCGACGTGGGGGCCGGCACTCCACTGCGGGCGGTGCAGGCCACTCTGGAGCGCACCGGGCAGCGGCTCGCGATGGATGCCCCCTCGCCCGGCGCCACAGTGGGCGGCGTGCTGGCCGCCGGCGAGGCCGGCCCGCTGCGCCACCGCCACGGCAGCCCCTGCGACCAACTGCTCGGTGTGCGTTACCTCGCCGCCGACGGCGAGCTGATCAGCGTCGGCGGTGGCGCGCCCGGGCTCGACCTGGCCCGCCTGCTCTGCGGCTCCCAGGGCGCGCTCGGCGTGTTGGTGTCGGCGAGCCTGCGGGTGCAGCCGGTGCCGGCGAGCAGGCTCTGGGTGTCCCGCCCGGTGTGGACGCCGTTGGAGGTGCACGACCTGGTCCGGACGATCCTCTCCGCTCGGCTGGAGCCGTCGGCCATCGAGCTGGACCTGCCCGGAGGCACCCCCCGCCCACGTACGCCGTACCCGCCCGGTCATCCGGCGGCCGTCGCCCGGGAGCGTCATCCGTCGATGTCCGGCCGAGCCGGTGCCCCGTCCCGGGCCGGCAGCCTGGTGGTGCTGCTGGAGGGCGGCCCCGCCGACGTCACCGAGCGTGCCGAGCGGCTGGTCGGCCTGCTGCACGGGGAGGCGACGATCGCCCACTCCGCGCCGACGTGGTGGCGCCGCTACCCGTTCGCTCCCGGTGACACGGCGCTGCGCCTGGAGGTGCCGATCGGCGACCTGCACGCCGCCGTCTACGCGCTACGTGACGCGGCCGGAACGCCGGTGCCGGTGCGTGGGTCCGCCGGGCTGGGCGTGGTGCACGCGGCGCTGCCGGGGGCACTGGCAGCCGATCGGGTGGCGTCCATTCTGGCCGCCGTCCGAGGGGTGCTGCTGGCCCGGCAGGGCCGCTGCGTGGTGGTCTCCGCTCCGGCGGCGGTCCGCCAGGCGGTCGACCTCTGGGGCGAGCTGGCCGGCCTGGCCCAGTTGCGGGCCGCGAAGCGGCACCTGGATCCGGAGCACCGCCTCGCGCCCGGGCGGCTCCCCGGCGGCCTGTGAGGCCTGGCCAGCCATATGAGCCGTCGGCGCGGCCGGGTGAGCCCGTCGGCCGGTGCGGCCCGGCCCAGGTCAGTCCAGCCACCACCGGTGCATGTCCAACAGTGGCGGGGTGAGACGGGCCACCAGCACCAGCAGGCTGCCGACCGCGCCGGCCAGCAGCAGTGACCGGGTCGCCCGGGGCAGGGCCTCGCGCTCCCGGGCGACCAGCACCACCGCGACGATCGCCAACGGCAGCCCGAGCACCGCACCCGCCAGGTAGAGCACCGCCACCACGGGGTGCAGCACCCCGAAGAAGGCCACGTCCTTCGGGTCGTACGCGCCGGTCAACATCTCGGCCGGGCCGACGCCGGCGCTCGTCATCCGACCGACGTAGAGCAGCAGCACGGTGAGGAAGGCGCCGATGGTCGCGAACTGCGCGACGATCAGGGCCCGGACCGCCCGCCGGGGGTACGACGTGACCTGCGCGACGCTCGTCATGGCCGTCAATCTACCGAGGGGACCCGATGGCCGGGGGCCGCGCTGCGCTCAGGTCGCGTCGTTGCGGAGCACCAGGACGGCGATGTCGTCCCGGGGTGGCTCGACCGAGAAGTTGATCGCCGCGGCGCGCAGCCGGGCGGCCACCACGTCGGCCGAATATCCGGCCAGGGGCGCGGCGGCGTCCCGCAGTCGGTCGGTGCCGAACAGTTCCCGGCCACGCCGCCGCTCGGTGACGCCATCGGTGTAGAAGATCAGCGAATCGCCCGGTGCGAGCGTGATGTCCGCCGCCGGCGAGGTGATCGTGTCGAGCAGGCCGAGCGCGGTGCCGCCGGTGCCGACGAACCCGGCGCCGCCCGCCGCGGCCAGCAGCACCGGCCGGTCGTGCCCGGCGAGGTGCAGCGAGACGTCCAACTGGTCATCCGTGCCCTGCCCGACCGCTGCCAGCGCCAGCGTGCAATAGCGGCCGCCACCGCGCTCGACAAGTGTCTCGTTGAGTCGCGCCAGCGCCTCCGGTAACGGTTTGCCGTCGCCGACCAGCACCCGGATCACGTCCCGGACCAGCCCGGTCACCGCGGCGGCCTGGACACCCTTGCCCGAGACGTCACCGATGACCACCAGCCAGCGCCCGTCGGGCAGCGGCACCACGTCGTAGAAGTCGCCGCCCACCTCGGCGTCGTCGCCGGTCGGGACGTACTCGGCGGCGAAACCGATCCCGTCCACCAGCGGCAGCACCGGCGGCAGCAGAGACTGCTGGAGCGTCTGCGCCACCCGACGGCGTTCGGCGTGGATGCGGGCGTTCTCGATGGCCAGCGCGGCCCGCCGGGCCACGTCCTCCAACACGGCCACCTCGTCCGGGTCGTGCCGGTGCCGCTGGTGCCGCCCCACCGCCAGGGTCCCGAGCCGCTGCCCGCGGGCGATCAGCGGGACGGCGAAACCCTCCATCGGCCCGCCCAGGGGGATCTGCGCCGCGCTGCGGGACGCCTCACGGAGGCGGGCCTGGATCGAATCCGGGCCGGTCTCCGCCAGCACCTTGTGCAACTGCGGAAGCATCGACTCGTCGGCGTGGCTGGCCGCCGACAGCCGGAGCCGGCCCCACTCGTCGGTGGTGTGCACCGCGCACCACTGGCCGAGTCGCGGCACCACCAACTGCGGCACCAGCGCCAAGGTCAGGTCGACGTCGAGCGACTGGGCCAGCAGTTCGCTCGCCTCGGCCAGGAACGTCAGCCACACCTGCCGGCGGAGGTCGGCCCGGCGCAGCCGGTCGTTCTCCAGGTGCAGCGACAGCCGCTCGGCGGTGAGCACCGCCAACGGTTGGGCGTACGCCGACGGCGCGGCGTCCAACTCCAACTCCCCGGCGTATGGGCGTTGCACCGTCAGTGGCACCCGGAGCAGGTCGCTGCCGGGGCGGGGCGGCCGACCGAAGCGGGCCAGCACCTGACTGCCCTGCCCGTCGCCCCGGTCCAGGCGGATCGTGCCGCCGGCTGCGCCCACCATCTCTGCGACCCGGCTGAGCAGGCTGGTGGCGAAGTCGGGCAAGGGGTCGTCCCCGTACAGGTCGGGGGCGGTCTGCATGAGTTCGCTCATCGCGCTGGCGCTCGGCGCGGACCCGTCGGTGCTCGTCCGCGGGCCGGCGTTGGCCGGTGTCGATTCGCCGATGGTCCCGCTGGAGGGCTGGTCGGCGCCGGGGCGGTCCAGCCGGAACCAGACGCCCTTCCCGGTGGGCAGGTACGTGGTGCCCCAGCGGCTGGCGAAGTGGTCGACCAGCAAAAGGCCCCGGCCCCGCACGGAGACCTCGTTGATCTCGGTGGAGTCGTTGCGGTCGCCGACGGTCAGCTCGTCGCCGGAACCGGGGGCGAAGTCGGAGACGGTGACGGTCAGCCCGACCTCGTCCGCGACGACCTCGATGTCCAGTTCGGTGCGGGCGTGCTCGACGGCGTTGGTGGTCAGCTCGGTGGTGAGCAGCAGCGCCTCGTTGGCCAGTTCGTCCAGGTGTGACTCGGTCAACACCGAGCGGACCACGGCGCGGGCGGCGGCCGGCGTACGGCGGTCGGCGGGCAGCCGGACACGCCGGACGGCCCCGTCCCGGGCCCCGGCCGTCGCGGGCCCCGCCTCGGCTGACACCCCCGTATCCTCCACCGTCCCCCTGCCGGGTGCCAAGCCGATCACCGATCGTGGGCTGTCGCGTCGGTCAGCGGCACCGGCGGCAGGAAGCGGGTTGACGCATCGAAACGACCGGTCTGTGAGCCCGGCGAGGTTTGTGGCGGGCCGTGTCGGCTCGACGCCGATCGGGCGGGTCGACGGGCCGATCGATGCCACCTGGCGGGTCGCGCACCCTGGCACCACGGCGCGCGCGGGCACAATATGGGGTGCCGGTGTGTCCGCACGGACCGGCACCCCCGAGTTGAGCGAGGAATGATGACCACGTCGAAGCAGTCGGTGGCGGATCCGTCCGCGTCCGACCACGAGGCGCTCCTCGGTGAGTTGGCCGAGGCACTGCGACGGATCGGGCGCGGCGACCTGAAGGTCCGGCTTCCCCGCCGGGCCGGCGCAGCCGGTGAGGTGGCGGACGCCTTCAACGAGGTGGTCTCGCTCCAGGAGCGGCAGTACCTGGACCTGCGGCGGATCAGCCGGATCGTCGGTCGCGACGGCCGGCTCACCGAGCGGCTCGACGACGAGGGGCTGGACGGCTCCTGGGCGGAGGGGCAGCGGGCGATCAACTCGCTGATCGACGACCTGGGTCGACCGACCACCGAGATCGCCCGGGTGATCGTGGCGGTCGCCGACGGTGACCTGTCCCAGCACATGGCGTTGGAGATCGACGGTCGGCCGCTGCGCGGTGAGTACCTGCGCATCGGGCGCACCGTGAACACGATGGTGGACCAGCTGTCGTCGTTCTCCAACGAGGTGACCCGGGTGGCCCGTGAGGTGGGCACCGAGGGCAAGTTGGGCGGCCAGGCCGACGTGCGGGGTGTCGCCGGCACCTGGAAGGACCTCACCGACTCGGTGAACACCATGGCGTCGAACCTGACCGGCCAGGTGCGGTCCATCTCGCAGGTGGCGACGGCGGTGGCCAAGGGCGACCTGTCGCAGAAGATCACGGTCGGCGCGCGTGGTGAGGTTGCCGAGCTGGCCGCCACGATGAACTACCTCACCGACACGCTGCGGCTCTTCGCCGAGCAGGTGACGCGGGTGGCCCGCGAGGTGGGCACCGAGGGCAAGCTGGGCGGCCAGGCCGAGGTGCCGAACGTGGCCGGCACCTGGAAGGACCTGACCGACAGCGTCAACTCGATGGCGTCGAACCTGACCGCCCAGGTCCGTAACATCGCGCAGGTCTCCACGGCGGTGGCGCGCGGCGACCTGTCGCAGAAGATCACCGTGGCGGCGCAGGGCGAGATCCTGGAGCTGAAGGACACCGTCAACACGATGGTGGACCAGCTTTCGTCGTTCGCCGACGAGGTGACCCGGGTCGCGCGTGAGGTGGGCATCGAGGGCAAGCTCGGCGGTCAGGCCCAGGTGCGCGGCGTCTCGGGCACCTGGCGGGACCTCACCGAGAACGTCAACCAGTTGGCCGGCAACCTGACCAGCCAGGTCCGCAACATCTCCCAGGTCTCCACCGCGGTGGCGAAGGGCGACCTGTCGCAGAAGATCACGGTGGACGCCCAGGGCGAGATCCTGGAGCTGAAGAACACCGTCAACACCATGGTCGACCAGCTGTCGTCGTTCGCCGACGAGGTGACCCGGGTGGCCCGCGAGGTGGGCACCGAGGGCAACCTGGGCGGTCAGGCGCAGGTGAAGGGCGTTTCCGGCACCTGGCGCGACCTCACCGACAACGTGAACTCGATGGCGTCGAACCTGACCAGCCAGGTCCGCAACATCGCCTCGGTGACCACGGCGGTGGCGAAGGGTGACCTGTCGCAGAAGATCACGGTGGACGCGCGGGGCGAGATCCTGGAGCTGAAGTCGACCGTCAACACGATGGTGGACCAGTTGTCGTCGTTCGCCGACGAGGTGACCCGGGTGGCCCGCGAGGTGGGCACCGAGGGCAAGTTGGGCGGTCAGGCGCAGGTGCGCGGGGTCGCCGGCACCTGGCGGGACCTGACCGACAACGTGAACTCGATGGCGTCGAACCTGACCGCCCAGGTCCGCAACATCGCCCAGGTCTCCACGGCGGTGGCGAAGGGTGACCTGTCGCAGAAGATCACGGTGGACGCGCGGGGCGAGATCCTGGAGCTGAAGTCGACCGTCAACACGATGGTCGACCAGCTGTCGTCGTTCGCCGACGAGGTGACCCGGGTGGCCCGCGAGGTGGGCACCGAGGGCAAGCTCGGCGGTCAGGCGCAGGTGAAGGGCGTTTCCGGCACCTGGCGCGACCTCACCGACAACGTGAACTCGATGGCGTCGAACCTGACCAGCCAGGTCCGCAACATCGCCTCGGTGACCACGGCGGTGGCGAAGGGTGACCTGTCGCAGAAGATCACCGTGGACGCCCAGGGCGAGATCCTGGAGCTGAAGTCGACCGTCAACACGATGGTCGACCAGCTGTCGTCGTTCGCCGACGAGGTGACCCGGGTGGCCCGCGAGGTCGGTATCGAGGGCAAGCTCGGCGGTCAGGCGCAGGTGAAGGGCGTCTCCGGCACCTGGCGCGACCTCACCGAGAACGTCAACCAGCTCGCCTCGACGCTGACCACGCAGTTGCGGGCCATCGCCCAGGTGTCCACCTCGGTGACCCGGGGCGACCTGACCCAGCGGATCGCGGTCAAGGCGCAGGGCGAGGTCGCCGAGCTGAAGGACAACATCAACCAGATGATCGTCACCCTCCGGGAGACGACCAAGAAGAACGCCGAGCAGGGCTGGCTGGATTCCAACCTCGCCCGGATCGGCGGCCTGTTGCAGGGCCAGCGCGACCTCGGCGAGGTGTGCCGCATGATCATGACGGAGGTGACTCCGCTGGTCGACGCCCAGCTCGGCGCCTTCTTCCTGGCCGACGACGCCGACGGCAGCATGCGGCTGCGGCTGACCTCCTCGTACGGGTACGTGGCGCGGGGGCACGACGTCACCTTCGGGCCGGGTGAGGGGCTGGTCGGGCAGACCGCGCTCTCTCGTCGCACGATCCGGGTCAGCGCCTCCCCGAACAGCCGGCTCACCCTGCGCTCCGGCCTGGCCGAGACACCCCCGTCCGACCTGGTGGTGCTCCCCGTCCTGTTCGAGGGCGAGCTGCTCGGGGTGATCGAGTTCGCCAGCGTGTCGGCCTTCTCCGAGCTGCACCTGTCGTTCCTGGAGCGGCTGGTGCTCACCATCGGCATCGCTGTCAACACCATCCAGGCCAACCGGCGTACGGAGGAGCTGCTGGCCCAGTCGCAGCGGCTGGCGCACGAGATGCAGGAGCAGTCGGCGGAGTTGCAGCGCACCAACGCCGAGCTGGAGGAGAAGGCCACTCTGCTGTCCGAGCAGAAGGGCAACATCGAGACGAAGAACCGGGAGATCGAGCTGGCGCGGCTGGGCCTGGAGGAGAAGGCGCAGCAGCTGACCCGGGCGTCGGCGTACAAGTCGGAGTTCCTGGCCAACATGAGCCACGAGCTGCGGACCCCGCTGAACTCGTTGCTGCTGCTGGCCCGTCTGCTGGCCGAGAACTCGGAGCAGAACCTCAGCCCGAAGCAGATCGAGTTTGCCCGGACCATCCACGGGTCCGGCTCCGACCTGCTGCGTCTGATCGACGACATCCTCGACCTGTCCAAGATCGAGGCGGGCCGGATGGACGTCGAGCCGACCGAGATCCGCTTCACCGAGCTGCGCGGCTACGTCGAGCAGGCGTTCGCGCCGCAGGCCGAGGAGAAGAACCTGGACTTCCAGGTACGGGTGAGCAAGGATCTGCCGCCGGCGTTGGTGACCGACGCGCAGCGGTTGCAGCAGATCCTGCGCAACCTGCTCTCCAACGCGGTGAAGTTCACCGACAACGGCGCCGTGACGCTGCGGATCGCCCCGGCCGCGGAGAACGCGGTCTTCGACGTCCCGGCGCTGACGAACGCCCAGCAGGTGATCGCGTTCACCGTGATCGACACCGGAATCGGCATCTCCGACGACAAGCTGTCGATCATCTTCGAGGCGTTCCAGCAGGCCGACGGCACGACCAGTCGCCGGTACGGCGGCACCGGCCTGGGCCTGTCGATCAGCCGCGATCTGGCCCGACTGATCGGCGGCACCATCACCGTCTCGTCCGCGCCCGGTCAGGGCTCGACCTTCACCCTGTTCGTGCCGCAGGTGCTGGCCCCGGACGCAGTGGTCGCGCCGCAGACTCCGTCGCCGCAGCGCGCCGGGCTGCCGTCGTCGCTGCTGATGCCGCCGCTGGAACTGCTGCCGGAACGGCCGGAGGCACCGGCCACCCGTCAACTGGACGGCGCCACGGTGCTGATCGTGGACGACGACGTACGCAACGTCTTCGCCTTGACCAGTGCGTTGGAGCTGCACGGTATGACCGTGCTGTACTCGGACAACGGGGCGGACGGTGTCCGTCTGCTGGCCGAGCATCCGGAGGTGGACATCGTGCTGATGGACGCCATGATGCCCGACCAGGACGGTTACGAGACCACCCGCCAGATTCGCCGCAACCACCGGTTCGCCGACCTTCCGGTGGTCTTCCTGACCGCGAAGGCGATGCCGGGTGACCGTGAGTCGGCGCTCGCTGCCGGTGGAAGCGACTACATCACCAAGCCGGTCGACCTCGACGACCTGATCGAACTGATGTCGTCCTGGATCAACGGCAGCCGGACCGAGGAGACTTCGTGACCCAGTTGGCCAAAGCGCTGCTCGTGGACGACCGGCGGCAGAACCTGACGGCCCTGGAGGCGATCCTTCAGGGCCTGCCGGTCCAGTCCGTGGCGGTGGAGAGCGGTGAGGCGGCGCTCAAGCAGTTGCTGGTGGACGACTTCGCGGTGATCCTGTTGGACGCGCAGATGCCGGACATGGACGGCTTCGAGACGGCGAGCCACATCAAGCGCCGCGAGCGGACCCGGCACGTGCCGATCATCTTCCTCACCGCCGCCGACCGGGACGCCCAGCTCGCCCTTCGGGGTTACCAGGTGGGCGCGGTGGACTACCTCACCAAGCCGTTCGACCCGTGGGTGCTCCGGGCCAAGGTGTCGGTCTTCGTCGAGCTGTGGGTGAAGACCCGGCAGCTCGCCACCCAGTCGGATCTGGTCCGGGAGCGCGACACGCAGTGGCGGCGGCTGACCGACGCGGTCGACGAGGCGACCGCCCAGCTCCGCTCGGACGACCCGGAGGTCCGGGACCGGGCGGTACGGCTGCTCGAACAGGCCCGTTGGGGCAACACCGCCTGACGCGGCGGGGCGGCTCAGCCGGTGGGCTGGTCGTTGCGGATCATCAGGGCGCTGCGCAGGCCGGTGATGTCCAGCACGCGGATCAGGAAGTCGCCCACGTGCGTCAGCATCAGCAGGCTCTGCGCGTGGCTGGCCTTGCGGCTGAGCACGACCAGGGTGCCCAGGCCCTGCGAGTCGCAGAAGGTGACGCCGCCGAGGTCGAGGACGATCTTCGGCGGCGGGTCGGCCAGCACTTCGTTGACCACGGTCGAGAGCTGGGCGGCCGTGAGCATGTCGATCTCACCGGCCAGGCGCAAGACTGCTTCGTCGCCCGTCCGGTGTAGCGTGATGGACAGTTCGGCACGATCCACCCGGTCAGCCTAGCGCGATCCGACCGACCTGGCCTGTCGAGGCCGCGAGCCGTCGCCGTCCAGGCCACGAGGCCCCCGTGTCGGCGCTGCTGACCGGCGCGGGTCACAGGTGAGCCGGGTAACCCCACCACGGGGTGGCTGCTGGTTGACCGTCCGGCGCTGTCACAATGGCGGCATCGTGACCGACATCTTTCCCGCCGGATCCGGCCGCTATCCAGCCGACGCGCCGGCCTCCGAGGCCCTGTTCGACCGCGCCCGCGCCATCGTGCCGGGCGGGGTGAACTCCCCTGTGCGCGCCTTCCAGGCGGTCGGCGGCACCCCGCGTTTCATGGTCCGTGGCGAGGGCCCGTGGCTGTACGACGCCGACGGTCGCCGCTACGTCGACCTGGTCTGCTCCTGGGGTCCGCTGATCCTCGGGCACGCCCACCCGGAGGTGGTGGAGGCCGTCCAGGCAGCCGCCGCCCGGGGCACCAGCTTCGGCACGCCCACCCCCGGTGAGGTGGAGTTGGCCGCCGAGATCGTCGCCCGGACCCCGGTCGAGCAGGTCCGCCTGGTCAACTCCGGCACCGAGGCGACCATGTCGGCGATCCGGCTGGCCCGTGGCTTCACCGGCCGCTCGAAGATCGTCAAGTTCGCCGGCTGCTACCACGGCCACGTCGACGCGCTGCTCGCCGCCGCCGGCTCCGGCGTGGCCACCCTGGGCCTGCCCGACTCGCCCGGTGTGACCGGCGCGGCGGCCAGCGAGACGATCGTGCTTCCGTACAACGACATCCGGGCCGTCGAGGAGGCGTTCGCCGCCGAGGGCCAGCACATCGCCGCGGTGATCACCGAGGCCGCCGCCGGCAACATGGGCGTGGTGGCCCCCCGCGACGGCTTCAACCAGCAGCTCGCCCGGATCGCGCACGCACACGGCGCCCTGCTCGTGGTGGACGAGGTGATGACCGGGTTCCGGGTCTCCCGCGCCGGGTGGCACGGCCTCGACGCCTCCGACGCCGACCTGTGGACGTACGGCAAGGTCATGGGTGGCGGCCTGCCCGCCGCGGCGTTCGGCGGGCGCGCGGACATCATGGCGCGGCTCGCGCCGGCCGGCCCGGTCTACCAGGCCGGCACCCTCTCCGGTAACCCGCTCGCCTGCGCCGCCGGCCTGGCGACCCTGCGGCTCGCCGACGACGCGCTGTACCAGCGCCTCGACGAGACGGCCGCCGTCGTGGGCAAGCTGGCCTCCGACGCGTTGGCCGCCGCCGGGGTCCCGCACCGGCTGTCGTACGCGGGCAGCATGTTCTCGGTCTTCTTCACCGACGCCGACGTGGTCGACTACGACAGCGCGCGCACCCAGCAGGTGCCGGCGTTCAAGGCGTTCTTCCACGCGATGCTCGCCGCCGGCGTCTACCTGCCGCCGAGCGCGTTCGAGTCGTGGTTCGTGTCGGCGGCGCTGGACGACGCCGCTCTGGAACACATCGCCGACGCGCTGCCCACGGCGGCGAACGCGGCGGCAGCGGCCGGTCACGGGGGGTAGAAGACCTTGAGCAAGACAGTGGTCCACGTGCTTCGGCACGGCGAGGTGTACAACCCCGACCAGATCCTCTATGGCCGGCTGCCTGGTTTCCGCCTCTCCGAGCTGGGTGTGCAGATGGCCAAGGCCGCCGCGCAGGGCCTGGCCGAGCGGGAGATCGTGCACGTGGTGGCCAGCCCGCTGGAGCGCGCCCAGCAGACCGCCGAGCCGATCGCCGCCCAGTTCGGGCTGCCGGTCGGGGTGGACGAGCGGCTGATCGAGAGCGCCAACTGGTTCGAGGGCAAGAAGGTCTCCCCGGGTGACGGGTCGTTCCGCGACCCGCGCAACTGGTGGGTGCTGCGCGACCCGGTGACCCCGTCCTGGGGTGAGGCGTACCGGGTGATCGCCGAGCGGATGTTCGCCGCCGTGCACGCCGCCCGGGTCGCCGCCGAGGGACGCGAGGCGGTGCTGGTGTCGCACCAGCTCCCGATCTGGACGTTGCGTCGTTACGTCGAGCGCAAGCGGCTCTGGCACGACCCGCGCAGGCGGCAGTGCGGGCTGGCCAGTCTCACCTCGTTCCACTTCGACGGCGCGAAGGTGGCGGGCATCGGTTACAGCGAGCCGGCCGCGCACCTGATCGCTCTCTCCGCGACAGCCCGGACGGCCAAGGGGGCCTGATGAACGCCCGGAGGTGGACCGCCGGTCTGCTCGCCACCGTCGCCGCGGTGGCGCTGGTCGGCTGCACGTCGTCGAAGGCGCAGGAGAAGACCTGCACGACCACCACCGACGGGATCTTCGAGTGCGCACCGGACCAGCGCTCCGCACCCCCGAAGGTCGCCGGTGAGCTGCTGCTCGGCGGCAGCTACGACGTCAGCGAGGCGCGCGGTCAGGTCGTGGTGGTCAACTTCTGGGGTTCCTGGTGCGCGCCGTGCCGCGCCGAGGCGGACGACCTGGAAGCCGTCTACCAGGCCACCAAGGGTTCCGGGGTGAACTTCCTCGGCATCAACGTCCAGGATTCGCGGGACAAGGCCAAGGCGTTCGAGAAGGGCCGGGTCACCTATCCGAGCCTGTTCGACCCGTCCAGCAAGACCGCACTCGCGCTGGACATCCCGCCGAACAGCGTGCCGGCGACCGTGGTGCTCGACCGGGACGGCCGGATCGCGGCGGTGATCCGGGCCGCCGTCAAGCAGGAGGGCCTGCAACCGATCGTCGAGCGGATCGCGGCTGAGAAACAGGCCCCCAACTGATGGGCGAGACCTTCCGGGAGATGGCCCTGAGCGGGCCGCTGCTGCTCGCCATCGGCGCGGCGGCGCTCGCCGGCCTGGTCAGCTTCCTCTCCCCGTGCGTGCTCCCACTCGTTCCCGGCTACCTCTCGTACGTCACCGGCCTGGCCGGTTCCGACCTCGAAGGTCGTGCACGGCAGGGCACCTCGTCGATTCCTGCGGAAGCGGAAGCCTCCGGGGCCGGCGACCGCGGAGGCGTCGCGGTCCGGGAGCGGATCGCGCGGGTCGGTGCCGTCAAGGGCCGGGTGCTCGCGGGCACGCTGCTCTTCATCGCCGGCTTCACCGCCGTCTTCGTCGCCACGGCGATCCTGTTCGCCGGCATCGGCCAGGTCTTCTTCGAGTACGAGCGGCAGCTCGAAATCGTCGTCGGCGCGTTGATCATCGTGCTCGGGTTCGGCTATCTCGGGATGATCCCCGCCCTGCAACGGGAGTTCCGGATCTCCCGGTTGCCGTCGGCCGGGCTGCTCGGCGCACCGGTCTTCGGGGCGGTCTTCGCGCTCAGTTGGGTGCCCTGCACCGGCCCCACGCTCGGCGCGGTGATGGGCATGGCCACCGCCAGCGGCCAGAGCGACCGAGCCGTGGTGCTCGCCGTGGCGTACTGCCTCGGGTTGGGGATACCGTTCATCGTCTTCGGGCTGGGCTTCGAACGCCTGCTCGGGGTCTTCCGCGCCGTCCGGCGCAACAGCCGCTGGGTCACCCGGGTCGGCGGCGCCCTGCTCATCCTGATCGGTCTGGCCCTGGTCACCGGCGGATGGCAGAGCTTCGTGATCTGGCTGCAGACCACCGTCGGGGTGGGCGAGGTGAGCATCTGATGACGGTCGTCGACGACCGACCGGAGACCGCGGCGCCCGCGCCACGCCGCCGGCCGAACCGGCTGCTGGCCCTGCTGCGCAACTCGTGGCGGCAGCTCACCAGCATGCGTACGGCGCTGATCCTGCTCTTCCTGCTCGCGATCGCCGCCATTCCCGGCTCGGTGCTCCCGCAGCGCGGGATCAGCCCGGAGAAGGTCAACGAGTACTTCGTCGACCACCCGGACTGGGCCCCCCGACTGGACCGGATCGGCGCGTTCGAGGTCTTCGGGTCGGTCTGGTTCTCCGCGATCTACCTGCTGCTGTTCACCTCTCTGATCGGCTGCATCACGCCGCGGCTGCGCGACCACGTCCGCACGCTGCGGTCCCGGCCGCCGGCCGCGCCGAAGCGGATGGCCCGGCTGCCGCAGCACACCGTGCTGCCCGCCCCGCCCGGTGGGGCGGCGGCGATCGCGGAGGTGCTGCGCAAACGCCGCTGGCGCGTCGAGGTGCGCGGCGACGAGGTCTCCGCCGAGAAGGGCTACCTCAAGGAGACCGGCAACCTGCTGTTCCACACCTCGCTGATCGCGGTGCTGATCGGGGTGGCGCTCGGCTCCTGGTACGGCTGGAGCGGCAACCGACTGCTGGTGGCCGGCGCGGACAAAGCGTTCTGCAACACCCGCCAGCAGTACGCCGAGGCGAAGCTCGGCCCCCAGGTGGACAGCGCCGACCTGCCCCGCTTCTGCCTGCGGCTGGACGACTTCGAGGCCCGGTTCCTGGCGTCCGGCCAGCCGGAGTTCTTCAACGCCACGGTCACCGTCGACGGCCCGGACGAGCCGACCCGCAGCGCCGACTTCTCGGTGAACTCGCCGCTGCGCCTGAAGGACGCGAGCGTCTACCTGCTCGGCCACGGGTACGCCCCGGTGATCCGCTACACCGACCGGTTCGGCAACAGCCAGATCAGTGACGACCCGTTCCTGACCACCGGCGACATGGGCCTGACCAGCGAGGGGCTGGCGGCCTTCCCGGACGCGAACGTCGACCCGGCGACCGGCCAGCGCGCACCGGATCAGCAGATGGCGTTCACCGGCATCTACCTGCCCACGGCGCCCGAGCAGGCGCCGTTCGTCCGCTCGCAGTACCCGACCGAGCGCAACCCGGCGCTGAACCTGGTCGCCTACCGGGGCAACCTCGGCCTGGACGCCGGTATCCCCGGCTCGGTCTACCAACTGGACCAGCGGCAGGTGCGGGCCGGCAAGGTCAAGGAGGTCGGCACCAAACTGCTCCGCAAGGGCGAGACCTGGAAGCTGGACGACGGCACGACCGTCGAGTTCCTGGGCACCGAGCGGTACGTCACCCTCTCCATCCGGCACGATCCCGGCTCGACGATGCTGCTGGTCAGCTGCGGCGTCCTGTTGGTCGGGCTGATGGGTTCGCTGTTCGGCAAGCGCCGCCGGGTGTTCTTCCGGGTGGTGCCGGCCGACCCCGGGGAAGGATCTCCGACGAGCGGTAGTAGCTTGATGGAGGTCGGTGGGTTGCCGCGTACCGACTATCCAGGGTTCGCCGACGAGTTCACCCAGCTGGTCGCCGCCGTCAGCGGCGCCGAACGGGCTGGTGATGGCGCTGACTCCGCTGAGCGGGCCGGCGTGCGAGAAGGAGCCGAGTGATGTCCGCACTCTCCGACAATTTCGTGACCTTCGCGATCCTGGCGTACCTGGTCGCGATGATCGGCCACGCCGTCGAGTACGCGCTGGGCAACGTGCGTACCCAGGTCGCCACGGCGGCTCCGGTTCGCGAGTTGGTCGGTGCCGGCGGCGGTGTCGTCCCGACGCCGCCCGCGCCGGTCCCGTCGCCGCCCACGGTCGACCGTTCCGCAGGGCGGGCCCGGCTGGCGGGCCTGATCGGGGTGGGGGCCACCGCGGTCGCCGCCGTGCTGCACCTGGCGGCGCTGGTCACCCGTGGGCTCGCCGCGGACCGGATGCCCTGGGGCAACATGTACGAGTTCGTGCTCACCGTGACGTTCATCGGGGTGGCCGCCTGGTTGGTGGTGCTCTGGAAGCGACCGTCGCTGCGCAAGCTCGGGCTGTTCCTCACCCTGGTGATGGTGCTGCTGGTCGCCACCGCCGAGCTGGTGCTGTACGTGCCGATCGTGCCGCTGGTGCCGGCGCTCAACTCGTACTGGTTCATCATCCACGTCTCGACGATCGTCTTCGCGTCCGGCATCTTCCTGTTCGGCGTGGTGCCGGCGGTCGGCTTCCTGATGCGCAGCGGGTACGAGCAGGGCAAGCGGAGCTTCCCGTACACCCTGGCCAAGCGGCTGCCCGGCGCGGCCGGCCTGGAGCGGCTGACCTTCGCGCTGCACGCCTTCGCGTTCCCGATCTTCACCTTCGCGGTGATCGCCGGTGCCATCTGGGCCGAGGCGGCCTGGGGTCGGCCGTGGGGCTGGGACCCGAAGGAGACCTGGGCGTTCATCTCCTGGGTGGTGTACGCCGGCTACCTGCACGCCCGCGCGACGCCCAGCGTGAAGCGCAACGTGGCCACCTGGATCGCGGTGCTCGGCTTCCTCACCGTGCTGATGAACCTGTTCGGCGTGAACATCTTCTTCACCGGCCTGCACTCGTACGGTGGGCTGGACTGATCCTGGCAACGCGGTACGGGCCGGTCACGGATTCCGTCGGCGACCGGCCCACGTCTACCGGGTGGGTCGCCAGGCCCGCATGGCCCGCTCGACCTGGACGGTGACCTGGTAGGACACCTCCGGTAGATCGGCCAGCTCGATCCGCTCAGCGCGCATCGCCGTTTGGGCGTGCAGCTCTCGGGCAACGGCGTCACGAAGCTCGACCAGCAGGGGCGACAACCCGTCCGGGTCGCCGACGACGTACGCGTCCGACATGAATTCACTCTGCTCCCGCGTCCCACCGTTCGGCCAGGCACGGTGAGATGTGTCTGCCGGGCTTGACCCGGCCCTGGGCGGCGATATGGCGGTGTCCCGCGCGTGGTCGCCCGTTGATCCACTCGGCTTTCAGGAAGTCGGGGTGTCCTGCGTCCCGGGACACCGCGACTTCGCGAAACCCGAGTGGATCTTGTAGTTGCCGGCAACCCCCGGGTCGGGTCGCAGCTCGCGTTACCCCGATATGCGCGTCACGGCATGACGCAGCGTTGAGTGCTCGCTACCGTGCGGCAGGTGGGGTTGCACGACCTCGACAATTGCGGCGGAAGGTGGGGTGCGGTGACCACAGTGGTGTCCACGGCGGCGCTGATCCGGGAGCAGCTCCGGCGGTCGCGGCTCGCGGCCGGGCTGACCCAGGAGGAGTACGGCAAACGCGCGCACTACTCGCCGTCCATGGTGTCGGCCGTCGAGTTGGGGCAGACGGCACCCAACGAGGCGTACCTGAAGCGGGCCGACGAGGTGCTCGACACCGGTGGCTTGTTGACCTCGCTCCGCGACCTGGGCCGCCGCGACGGCGAGCCGGTCTGGTTCCGCCCGTGGCTGGAGGTCGAGCGGGTCGCCACCCAACTGCGCTGCTTCGGCGCGACGATGATTCCCGGGCTGTTGCAGACCGCCGACTACGCCCGGGCGGTGTTCCGGCTCGACCTGGGGCTGACCGCCGACCGGGTGGAGGAGTTGGTGGCGGCCCGGCTGGAGCGGCAGACGATCCTCGACCGCGAGCACCCACCGCAGCTCACCGCCGTGATCGACGAGGCCGCGTTGCAGCGCTTCGCGGAGGGGTGCGCCGGGGTGCTGGCCGACCAGTTGCGGCACCTGGTGGCGTGCGCCCGGCGCCCGCACATCAGGGTGCACGTGCTGCCGCAGGGTGTGGGCCTGCACGCCGGCCTCTTCGGGCCGTTCATCCTCGGCCGCACCGCCGACGGCAGTTGGCTCGGCTTCCTCGACAACCAGACCGGTGGCACCGCCGTGGACGACATCTTCGAGGTGGCGACCCTGCTCGGAAGGTGGGAGAGTCTGCGCAGTGACGCGCTGCCCCGGCAGCAGTCGATCGACCTGCTCGAGGAGATCGTTAAGCCATGGATCTGACCGGAGCCCGCTGGCGCAAGTCCACCCGGAGCGGCAACGACGCCGGCGCGTGCGTCGAGGTCGCCGACAACCTGGTTGGCCGGGTGCACGTCCGCGATTCCAAGGACCGCGACGGCGACCTGCTGACCTTCACCCCCACCGCGTGGCGGGCCTTCGTCGAGCTGGCCCGCACCCACTGACCGGCCACTCAGCCGGGTAGCCGCAGGCGTCCGGGCACCCGACCCGGGCCACCCATCAGCCTGGCCCGGAAGTCTCGCTCGCCCCCGCGCCCACGATCAGCCGCCGAACCAGCCGGGCACGTCGAGCCGGAACCAGTTGGCCGAGGCCATCGCGCGCAGGTCGTCCTCCAGGGCGGTGACCCGTTGCGGGCCGAGCGTGTCGGCCCACTGTGCCCGCAGCCGGTCGAAGATCTCGGCCGAGCGGCGTAGCCCGTCGGCGCCGCGCGGGGTCACCCGGACCAGCCGCCGTCGGGCGTCGGAGGGGTCGTCGACCCGCTCCAGGTAGCCGACGGCCACCAACCGGTCGACGGTCTTGCCCGCAGCCTGCTTGGAGATGCCCAGCCGCTGGCCCAGCTCGGTGGCGGTGGTGCCATCCGCACCAACCGCCTGGAGCACGAACCCGTGCAGCGGTCGCAGCTCCGGATGCCCCTCCCGGGCCAGCTCGGTGTGCAGATCGTCGATCAGCGTCCGGAAGCCGGCCAGGAGCAGCAGCGGTAGCGCGAACCCGGGGCGCGCGGGATCAGCGGTTGCCACGTTCGACAACCACGTTTACTATTTCGTCAACCACGTTGACCATCTTACGTCGTCCGATCCAAGCTCTGGAAAGTAGGCAGCCATGCCCGTCTTCACCGCCCACACCGCCGAGACCGCGCCCGCCGCCGCCCGACGAGCCATCGAGGGCGTACGCGGCCGGTTCGGCTGGCTGCCCACCCCGGTGGCGCTGATGGCCGATTCGCCGCAGTTGCTCACCGGCTTCCTCACCGCCAGCGCGGGCTTCGAGCAGACCGATCTCACGCCGCTGGAGCGGGAGGTGGTCATCCTGACGGTCTCCACCAGTCACGAATGCCACTTCTGCGTCGCCCTGCACACCGGCAAGCTCACCCAGCTCGGAGCGACCACCGAGCTGATCACCGCACTACGCGCCGGCTCGGCGCTGCCCGAGCCGCGACTGGAGGCGCTGCGCCGCTTTACGCTGGCCGTGCTCGACCACCGGGGCGCAGTGCCCGACGACGAGTTGGACGACTTCCTGACGGCCGGCTACCAGCCCCGGCACGCGCTGGACGTGGTGCTGGGCGTCGGTGCGTACACCATGTCCACCTTCGCCAACCGGCTCACCCGGGCACCGCTCGACCCGCCACTGGCCGCCCACGCCTGGACGCCCGCTGCCTGACCGGGGACACCTGCGGGCCCCTGCTCAGGCCGCCTGAAGGAAGTCCCGCAGCAGGGCGAGCATCTCGTCCGGGCGCTCCTCGTACAGCCAGTGCCCGCAGTCCTCGATCACCTCGCCGCGGACCGTGTCGGCGTACCGGCGAACCTGCTCGGCGACCTGCCCACCGAGACTGGCCGCCGCCCCGACAGCCAGCACCGGCATGGTCAGCTTCGTGCCCCGGTACGCCGCGTTGTCCGCGATGTCCTGCTCGAACGCCCGGAAGTAGGCGAAGCTGGCCCGCAGGTGCGCGGGGTCGCGCAGGTGGTTGGCGAACTCCTCGATGTCGTGCGCGGCCATGCTGCCCTTGCGCACCATCAGCGCGTCGGTGAACTTGTCCACCCAGAGCGACTCCCGCCCGTTGACCAGCGCCTCCGGAAGCCCGTTGCCGAGGGAGAAGTAGCCGAAGTTCCACACCCCGGGCCCGGCCGAGGTGAGCGCGGGGAACGTGTAGATGCTCTCGTCGGGGATCGGCGCCTCGCTGAGCACCAGCCGACTCACCCGCTGCGGATGGGCGGCGGCGTACGCGTACGCCACCATGGTCCCCAGGTCGTGCCCGACCAGCCGGAGGTCACCGACCAGGCCGAGCTGATCGAGTAGTCCGTGCAGGTCGGCGGCGACCGTCTTCTTGTCGTACCCGCCGTCCGGGGCGTCGCTGCCCCCGAAGCCGCGCAGGTCGGGCGCGACCACGTCGAAGGAGCGCCCCAACTCGGGCAGCAGGTGCCGCCACATGTGCCAGCACTGCGGATACCCGTGCAGCAGCACCAGTGGCGGGCCGGCACCCCCACGGACGTAGTTCATGGTGATCTGGCCGACCCGAGCCCTCTGCTCGGTGAACCCCGCCGGAACCCGTTCCACGCCCATCGTCGCCTCCGCCCGC
>NZ_QGSY01000203.1 GCF_003857035.1 Micromonospora arida | reverse complement strand
CACCCACCCACCCACCTAACCCAGTCGGGTTGATCATGAGGTTGGCGGGTTCTACGGAGATCGAATTCCCCGCCAACCTCATGATCAACCGTTAGCCGCGGGCGGGGTCGGTGGGGCAGAGGTCGGAGAGGGCGTAGCGGAGCAGGACCACGTCGCCGATCTGGCGGGCCTCGGCCAGGCGGGCGCGGCGACCCGGGTGCCAGGGGAAGCGACCCTCGCCCACGAACCGGGGTGCCCGGCCGTCACCGACGAAGAACGGGGCGACCACCAGGTGCAGTTCGTCGGCGAGACCGGCGGCGAGGAACTGGGCGTGCACCGTCCCACCGCCCTCCACCATCAACCGCTGTACACCCCGGGCGGCCAGGTCGGTCAACATCCAGCTCGGGTCGACGGGCTCACCTGCGTCGACGACGGTGGCCAGTCGGCCGATCCGCTCCTCGGTCTTCTCCAGCGCGCCGGTGGCGCAGTAGACGAGCCGGGCCGAATCACCGGCGGTGAAGAAGCGGGCGGTCGGGTCGAGGTCGCCCTGGCCGGTCAGGGTGACCTTGGTGGGCGACGCGGGCCGACCGGCCGCCACCCGCTCGGACCGGCGGCTCGGCGAGCGCACCAGCAGCCGAGGGTCGTCTCGTCGGACGGTGCCGGCCCCGACCAGAATGGCGTCGCAGCTGGCCCGAACCGCGTCGACGCGGTCCAGGTCCTCCTCGTTGGACAGCAGTAACCGCTGCTCGGAGGCGTCGTCGATGTACCCGTCGATGGAGGCGGCACAACTCAGCAGCACGTACGGCCGCGTCGGCCCCGGCCGGCAGCTCATCGGGAGACGGGCCGCTCAGGAGCACGGCCCGCGAGCGCATCCGCCGCCTCGGCCGCCTCGACCTCCGCCGCCTTGGCCGCCTTGGCTGCCAGGTAGTCGGCGTTGGCCGGCGAGAGGAAGACGCTGGTGAGCACCCGTTCGGCCACGTCCACGCCCAGCCGGGTCAACTGCTCGGCCTTGTCCGGGTTGCTGCTCAGCAGTCGGACCCGCGGCACGCCCAACGTGGCCAGCATCTGCGCGGCGGCGGTGTAGTCCCGCTCGTCCTCGCCCCGGCCCAACGCGACGTTGGCCTGGTAGGTGTCCAACCCGGCGTCCTGCAACGCGTACGCGTCCAGCTTGGCGTACAGGCCGATGCCCCGGCCCTCCTGTCGCAGGTAGAGCAGGAAACCGCCGGTCTCGGCGATTCGCTGCACCGCCTCGCGCAGTTGCGGGCCGCAGTCGCAGCGTTGGCTGCCGAACACGTCGCCGGTCAGGCACTCGCTGTGCGGACGGACCAGCGGGGCTTCTCCCCCGACGGCGAGCCGGTCCAGGGCGCCGGCCCAGTCGCCGAGGCCGAGGGCCAGGTGCTCCCGGCCGTCCACCAGGCCCTTGAACGTGAACACCCGGGCGGTCGTGGTGTAGCCGTCCGGGAACACCAGCGGCACCGTGACCTGGGTGCGGATCGTGGCAATCGGCAATGCTTCGGGCATGGGACTCCTTTGTCCGGCGCCGCCGCCGTCCGGCGACGCGTACCGTCTCACAACCGACTCAACAGCCGCCGCCGGAGGCGGCTTCCCGGGCGGCGACCGGAGTTCGACGTCGACGGGCCAGCAACACGGCAGCCCCGGGCAGGCTGGCCACCAGGATCAGTGCGCCGTAGACGGTGGCGGTGGCGACGCCCTCGGCCGCGCTGAGGCCGGCTGCGCCGAACACCCATGCCGCCACCCCCTCGCGCGGCCCGAAACCGGCCACGTTCAACGGTAGACCCATCGCGAGCAGGGCGAGCAACGTCAACGGCAGCAGGCGGGACAGCGGAGCGTCCGATCCGGCGGTGCGCGCTGCCACCAGAAAGGTGGCCAGGTGACCGGCGACCATCACGGCCGAGGCGACCAGCACACCGAACCAGGTTCGCCGCGCCAGCAGCCCCGACCGTACGTCCGCCACTGCGGTGCGCAGTGCCGTCGCCCAGCGCGACCCGCCACCGTTCGGAAGGACCCGGGCCAACAGCACGACGGCCAGCCCACCGGCGACGAGCAGCGCGGCGGCGACCGGCAGGTACGGCCGTACCGGGGACGGGAAGGCGGCGAGCACCACCAGCGCGACCCCGACCAGGACCACCTGCCCGGCGGCACGTTCCCAGACCACCGCGCGGATGCCCCGGCTGACGTCACCGGCGTCGCGGCCGTGGCGTACCGCGCGGTGCACGTCGCCGAGCACCCCGCCGGGCAGGGTGGCGTTGAGGAAAACGGCCCGGTAGCAGTGCGCCACAGCGGTCGCCAGTGGCAGGCGTACGCCGAGGCCGCCGGCGACCAGGCTCCACCGCCACGCCGCGCAGACCGTGGTGAGCACCCCGATGACCAGCGCCGCAGCCAGCGCCGGCGCGTCGATCAGTCGTACTCCGGCGAGGAACGGGCCGGTGCCCACCTGCCACAGCAGGACGGCGAGCAGACCCACCCCGCCGACCACTCGTGCCCAGGCCCAGAACATCGGCGCCGGCCCTCCCCTTTGAAGATCGTCCACTTGCCCTAGTGCACGTACCCAGGGCGTGAACGGTTCATCCACCGGCGAGGAGGTCAGTGTGTTCGACCAGCACTGTGAGTCGGCCGGCCGCCGCGTCGGCCAGCCGACGGCCGGCGTACGCCTGGGCGGGTCCGGCCAGGTCCGGGCGCTGCTCGCAGGCGGCCCCGAGCCATCCTCGGAACCATTCGGCGGTCAGGTCGGCCTGCTCCGGACCGAGACGCCACGGGCTGGGCCGTTCCCGCACGTCGACGCCGCGCCGGGCGAACGCGGCGGCGGTGGCGGCGACGGCATCGGGGCCGAGCAGCCGCCGGCCTTCGACGGTACGCCGCTGGTGGTCGTTGAACGCGGCCTCGACCGCCTCGTCGAGCGGGTCGGCCGGGGTGAACCGGACCCGCCCGGTCACCGAGATGGCGAACAGGGCAGGTCGGCCGACGCAGGCGTCCGCCACCCGTTCGATCTCCTCCGCGCTGAGCATGTCCAGCAGCGCGGACGCGGTGACCAGGGAACCGTCGGCGAGGTCGGCGGCGGTCAGCCGGGTGAGGTCGCCGCAGCGGGTGTGGACGGTGACCGGGGCGCCGTCGGCGGCGGTCACACTCCTCATGCCCTCGGCGGCCCGGGCCAACAGGTCGGCGTCCCGGTCGTGCAGCACCCAGTGCTGTGGTCCGGGCAGCCGGGTGGCCAGCCAACGACTCATCGACCCGGTGCCGCTACCCAGGTCGTGGATCACCGTCGGGGCGTCCCCCGTCAGCCGGGCCCGGACGGCATCCAGCAGGTCCGCGGCGCGCGCCGCCGCGTCGGCCGGCTCACGCAACCGCAGCCAGTCGGCGAACGGCAGGGTCTCCTCGGCGGTCATTCCGCCACCTCCTTCAGCACGCCGGCCAGCAACGCGGTGGTCACCGGCCAGTCGGTCAGGGTGTCGCGCCGGGCGAGAGCGGCACGCCGCAGCCGGGCGCGCAGCGCGTCGTCGTCGAGCCAGCGGATCAGCGCGGCGGCCAGCGCCGCCGGGTCACCCGGTGGGACCAGCAGTCCCGGACGCTCACCGCCGGGCGCGTGACCGAGCGCCTCCGGCAGCCCGCCCGCGTCGGTGGTCAACACCGGCAGGCCGCGGGCCAGCGCCTCGGTGACGACCATGCCGTACGTCTCGCCTCTCGACGGCAGCACCAGCAGGTCGGCGGCGGCGTACGCGTCGTCCAACGCCGCGCCGGTCAGCGGGCCGACCAGCCGCACCCGCTCGGTGAGGCCGGCTCCGGTCAACCGGTCGCGCAGCCGGTGCACGAGATCCGGTTCCCGGGCCAGGGTGCCCGCACAGACCATCGTCCAGGACCGGCCGACCAGCGTGGCCAACGCGTCGACCAGCACGTCGTACCCCTTGTGGTGGGTGACCGCCGCGACGCAGAGCAGCCGGTCGCCGGCCACCGAGCCGGCTGCGGGCGGCGCGGGCCGCACCCCGGGCGGCGCGGCCCGGACCCGGCCGGCGAGGGCCGGGTGGCGGGCCAGCAGTGCGCGGCGGGTCCAAACGCTGGTGGTGACGACGGCCCGGGCGGTGGCCAGGGCGCGGGCCTCCGGCTCGTCGTCCAGCGGAAGGTGCACCAGGAGCACCAGGCGCAGCCGACGGGCGTGCGGGGCGAGTAGGTCCGGCACGGCCGAGCCGATCAGGCCGTCGACCAGCACCACGGCGTCGTCGGGCGCGGCGGCGAGCACCCCGCCCAGCGCCGCCCGGTCGGCCGGGCCGGGGTGCGGCCACGCGCCGGGCACCGGGTGCTCGTGCACCGACCAGCCGCGCTCGCCCAGCCCTGTGCAGATCCGCCGGTCGTAGGAGTTGCCGCCGCTGGGCGAGGCCGGATCGTCGATGTCACCGGGCAGGACGACGTGCACCGCCCGGCCCGCATCGGTCACAACGACCGCTCGTAGCTCGCCCAGGCGATGTGCGACTCGTGCAGGGTGACCGTGATGCCGGCCAGGTCGCGCGCCCCCGCGCCCAGCTCACCGGCGTGCACCCGCTCGACCAGCCGGTCCGCGACAGTACGGGCCAGCACTTCCGTGGTGGTGTTCACCCCGGCGAAGGCCGCCTCGTCGTCGAGGTTGCGGTAGGTCAGCTCGCTCAGCACGGCCCGCAGCTGCTCGGTGGCCAGGCCGATGTCCACCACGATCCCGTCGGCGTCCAGGTCGGGCCGGCGGAACGTCGCGTCCACCACGAACGTCGCGCCGTGCAGGCGTTGGGCGGGCCCGAAGACCTCGCCTCGGAAACTGTGGGCGATCATCATGTGGTCCCGAACGGTGACGCTGAACATGGTCACTCCCCGTCGTCGTAGGTGATGAGGTGGCAGAGGGCGGGCAGGTCACCCGAGCTGAGTCGGGCGAGCACGTCGGGCAGCTCCGCGAACCGGGACGCGCCGGTGATCAACGCGTCGAAGGCCGGGTCGTCGAGCAGGTCCAGGGCGAGCGCCAGGCGGTCGGCGTAGCTGCGTCGCCCCCGTCGGGCGGGTGCCACCATGCCGACCTGGCTGCTGCGCACGGTGAGTCGACGGGAGTGGAACGCGCCGCCCAGCGACACCTGCACGGGGCGGTCGCCGTACCAGCTCAGCTCGATGACGGTGCCCTCCGGTGCGAGCAGATCCAGCGACTGTTGCAGGCCGGCGGCGGTGGCGCTGGCGTGCACGACCAGGTCACGGTCGCCGCGGGCGTCGGCCGGGTTGGCGAAGTCGACGCCGAGCGCCCCGGCCACGCCGGCCCGGCGCGCGTCGGTGTCGACCAGCTCGACCTGCACGCCGGGGAACCGGGCCAGCAGCGCCGCGACGCAGCAACCCACCATGCCCGCGCCGATCACGGTGACCCGGTCACCGACCAGCGGCGCGGCGTCCCACAGCGCGTTGACGGCGGTCTCCACCGTGCCGGCGAGCACCGCCCGGGCGGCCGGCACCCCCTCCGGCACGGGCACCACGGCGGTGGCGGGCACGACGTACGCGCTCTGGTGCGGGTGCAGGCAGAAGACCGTCCGCCCGAGCAGCTCCGGCGGGCCCTGTTCGACCACGCCGACGCTGAGGTAGCCGTACTTCACCGGGCCGGGGAAGTCACCCTCCTGAAAGGGCGCGCGCATCGCGGCGTGCTGGTCGGCGGGCACCCGGCCGGCGAAGACCAGTGTCTCGGTGCCCCGGCTGACCCCGGAGTAGCGGGCCCGGATCAGCACCTCGTCGGGGCCCGGGGCGGTCAGCGACACCGGCCGGATCTCGGCCGCGCCGGGTTCGCGCACCCAGCAGGCGTACGCCTCGCGGATCACCGTCGCGCACCTCACCTCGTGTTCTGGGCCGAACGGCCAGGCTTCCGTGCCCCGGTCGGGGTCGTCGATCATAAACACGGAGGCGAGGTGTCCACAGTTCGAAGTGCTGCCGAGCGCCGACCGAGGTGTGCGCGTGGCGGCGGCAACCCGCTACCAGCGGTTGCGTGCCTCCTCGGCCCAACCGACGAGCCCGTCGAGGCTCACCGTCGTTCCGTCGTCCGTCTTTGCCCAGCCGGAGAAGTGCCCGAAACACTGGTGCGTCTCGTTCGCGACGACACCCAGGTTGGTGCGGGACACCTTCTCGTGGAACGGCTGGAACTCGACCTCGACCCGGTCGCCGCTCATCCGCCAGGGGCGCAGCCAGTCCGACCGGTCGTAGGTCCAGCGCAGTTCCTCGCCGATCTTGTGCAGCCGGCCGTCGACGAAGAGGCCGTTCTCGGTGACCCCGGTGCCGTCGGTCCACCGGCCGCCGAGTTGGATCGCTCGTCCCGGCGCCGCACCGGCGGCCCAGTTCCACATGACCGAGTACGGCCATCTGCCGCGACCGTGGTCCAGCACGGCGAACGCGTCCGGTCCCCCGATCTCGTACGTCTGGCCGTGCAGTTCCAGCGTGCCGAGCACCGGGCGGCCGACGTCCTTGACCGTGTACTGGAATCGCCTGGTGCTCCACGGCACGACGACCCCGAGTGACTCGTGATCGGCCGGCAACGGCACGTCCACCTCCAGCCGTACGCCAGGGGCGCTCGCCGAGATCGTGGTTCCGTCCGGGCGCTGAACGATCCGGATCGCCAGGCCACCGCCGCGTGCGCCCGCCTCGCCCACGCCGCAGTGCGGCGGTAGCACCGCGCCCCGCGCCAGCGGCACCACCACGTCGGCCTTCGTCTCGGTGCCGCTGTCCCGGTCGAGCACGTAGACACTGTGCACGCCGGCGTAGTCCAGCGATGAGGCGACCAGCCCGATGATGTGCCGTGGGGTCACGATGCCCCAGTACTCCCATCGTTTGGTCCGGCCCCAGCCGCGCAGGTTCGCGGTGTGCAGGGGACGTCGGGTCCAGCCCACCGCCGCGGGGTTGAGTCGCCCGTCCGGTTGGCATAGGTCGACAGGCGAGACCAGCTCACGTTCGTGCGTCACGAGGGGCACGATAGCCCCCGCCACCCCGAGACACCCGATCACAGGATCGGCGGTGCCGCCAGGAACGGCTTCGCCAGCTGCGGGTGCTGCCAGCTGCGCACTCGCCAGAGTTCCACCACAGCTGGCCGCATCCCGCAGCCGGCCGGCTGACAGGTTCGGGACTTGGCCGGGTCCCATATCTGCTCGCCGGTCGGCGTCCGGCTCGGCCTGCCGGAGCACCTTTTGACTCAACTCGTTCTAAGTGAGTCATAACCGAGGCTATCCGGACCAAGATCCCTGGTCAACGGCAGCATTTAAGACTGGTTTCGTCTTAAAACTGCTACGCTCAGCCCATGACGCCGCCCGCTGTCCCCGCCCTACCGGGCGGAACCACCGGTAACGAGCGACTGGTCCTCGCCGCGCTGCGCGGCGGCGCCGTTCTCAGCCGGGCCGAGTTGAGCGCCACGACCGGACTGCCGAAGACGACGGTGACCGGCATCGCCAATCGCCTCCTGCACCGGGGCATGGTCGTCGAACATACCGCCGACGCCGGCCGTCGGAACCGCGGTCGCGGCCGGCCCGCGAGCGGTCTCACGCTGGCGGACCCCGCCGGTCTGGTAGCCGCCCTGTGCTTCAGCCACACCACGATCCGGGCCGCGGCGGTCGGCTGGGACGGCACGTTCGCCGCCTACCGTGCATTCGAGATTGGCAGCGATCGCGACCAGCAACGCGTGCTCGACCGAGGGCTGAGCTTGCTAGAGGAGGCGTTCGCCGAGTCGGGGTCGGCGTTGGAGCAGGCCGACTGCGCCGTCATCGGAGTTCCGGCGGCCTTCGAACGGGGGGTGGGGGCGGCATTCGGCCGGATTTCCGACGCGGGCCGCGAAGCCGTACCCGAGCTCGGAAAGCTCTTCGGCTGGTTCCGCTCGGATCCCCAGCCCGCGGTCGGCAAACGCCTGGGCATCCCGACGGCGGCGGAGAACTACGCCAACCTCGCAGCACTGGGTGAGGCGACCGCCGGGGCGGGACGCGGCCTGGAGGACCTCCTCTACATCAAGCTGGTCGAGGGGATCGGTGCCGGGCTGATCCTCGGCGGCCGACTGCACCGGGGTGCCCGCGGCCTGGCCGGGGAACTGGCGCATGTCCAGGTGCTTCCCAACGGACGATGGTGCTTGTGCGGCAGTCGGGGCTGCCTCGCCGTGACGTACGGCGACTTCGTGGAATCGATCGGCCGCTCAACCTATCCGCAACCGTTGAGCGTCGCCGACATTCGCGAACTCGCGGACGCCGGCGAGCTGGGCACCCACCGCATCCTGGCTGACCTCGGTCGGGGTTTCGGGCGAGTGCTCGCCGACGTCTGCGTGCTGCTCAGCCCGGAAGCAATCATCGTGGACGGAGCGCTCGGTGCCGCGGCAGAACCGTTTGTCGCCGGCATGCGCGAAGCGATGGACCACCGCATGCCGAGCCTCATGGCGGAGTCCGTGCAGCTGCTCACCGGCGAGCTCGGGGAACGGGCCGAACTGCTCGGCGCCATCGCGCTCGCTCGGGCGGGGCAACTGCCCGCCGTGACCGTCAGCCGGTAACGGACGGGTCACGGCCGCAACACGTCCGCAACATCAAATTAGCCCTACGGTTGCGAAGTCTCCTGGTAGCGGTAATGTTCTGCCCAACAACAAAGCCTTCCTCCGTCCTCGGCCGGCCGGGGGAAGCGCCAGCGTCGCGACCGTTCCACTCCGGCTCCCTGCCCGGTACTCGCCTGAACCGTCGCCTGGCCTCCTCTACGGGTCGGTGCATTCGTTTACCCGATGCGCCTCCCCTTCACGTGGACTCCCCCCGTCCACGACCACCTGCGGCACCGGACCGGTGCGAACCGGGGACCTCCCCTGCCGCAAAAATGGAGGTATGACCACCGATGAAGATCCGACGGACCGCTCGATGGGTCGCAGGGGTGTCAGCCGCAGCGGCTGCCGCCCTGGCCGTCACCGCAGGCCCGCCCGCTCTGGCAAACTTCGCCAGCGCCTCACGCGGCGCCGGCACCTACCCCGGCCAGTCCCCCGTCGTCCAGACGGACAAGGGCGCGGTCCGTGGCGAGGCCAAGAGCATGGTGACCTCCTTCAAGGGCATCCCCTTCGCCGCGCCGCCGACGGGTGACCTTCGCTGGAAGGCACCGCAGCCGGCCGCCAAGTGGAAGGGCACGAGGAACGCGACACAGTTCGGGGCTTCCTGCGTACAGGGCACTGGCTGGGACCCCGGATACGACAAGCCCACGCTGACCGAGGACTGCCTCTACCTCAACGTGTACCGCCCCAGCACCGTCTCGAAGAAGAACCTCCCGGTGTTCTTCTGGATCCACGGCGGCGGCAACTTCGCCGGCGCAGGACGCGACACCAACCCGGACAAGTTCGTGACGCGAGAGGACGCCGTCTACGTCACGATCAACTACCGGCTCGGCGCCATGGGCTACCTCGTGAACCCGGCCCTTGAGGCGGACAACCGCGACGGCTCGGCCGGCAACTTCGCGATCCTCGACCAGCAGGCCGCCCTGCGCTGGGTGCAGAAGAACATCAAGGCGTTCGGTGGCAACCCCGACAACGTCACCGTCGCCGGCCAGTCCGCAGGTGCCGGTAACACGGCCGTGCAGCTTGCCTCGCCCACCGCGCGAGGTCTCTTCGACCGCGCCATCCTCCAGAGCGGAGGCGGCAGTCCGCTGCGGACGTTGCCGGCGGCCCGCGAGAGCGGTGAGCAGTTCAGCGCCGAACTAGGCTGCCCGACGGGCGCGGGCCAGGTCGACTGCCTTCGTTCGAAGAGCCCCACTGAGATTCTCGCGGCGCAGGCCAAGGTCCGGCAGTCGGGCGCCGTCGCCGGCACTCGCGTCGTGCCGACCGACCCGATCGAGCTGATGAAGACCGGCAAGCTGACCGACCTGCCGGTCATGGTCGGCGGCACCTCCGACGAGTCGCAGCAGAGCGTCTTCGCCGCCTACGACTACCTCGACAAGCCGCTCACCACCGCACAGCTCAACACCCTGATCTCCACCACGTACCCGAGTGGCGTCGACCAGATCCGTGCCACCTACCCCGTGGTGAACTACAAGTCGCCCACCGTCACCTGGGGTGCGATCCAGAGCGACCAGCGTGCGTGTCGGGACCAGACGCTGCGCGAGCGACTGGCGAAGGACACCAAGACCTACGCCTACGAGTTCGCCGAGAAGAACGGCCCGGCCTTCGTCTCGATCTGGCGCCTCAACACCGACTACCCCTTCGGTGCCACTCACGTCAACGACCTCGGCTACCTCTGGGACTACCTCGGCACCGCCCTGCCCTTCAGCAGCGAGCAGGTCGACCTCTCCAACCAGATGATCAGCTACTGGGGCAGCTTCGCCCGCGACGGTAACCCGAACGTGCGGTTCGCACCGACCTGGCCCCGGTACGCCCCGCAGGGTGACCTCCTGCAGTTCGCGGCCCCCAGCGCCCAGCGCGTCGCCGACACCACGATCGGCGATTCGCACAACTGCTCGGTGTGGGACGCGATCAGCCCCGCTGTCTGACCACGTCGGCGAGGTCCGCGGCGTGATGCCTCGGCACCACAGCGCGGATCCCCCGAACGAGCGCTTCGAGCAGCCGACAGCTGCACTTTCCCCTCGATCGACTGAAAAGGATCAATTCGTGAGAGCTTTCCCCAAGCGTCGCCTGGCCACCTGGGCCGCCGCCGTGATCGCCCCCGTGCTGCTGTTCGGTGCGGGTGCCAGCGCCGTCGCCCAAGCGGACAGCAAGGGCGACGGACGCGGCGGTGACCCCGTCGTGCAGAGCCGGAACGGACTCGTCCGTGGCGACGCGACGAAGCAGTTCGACCAGTTCCTCGGCCTGCCGTACGCGGCACCCCCCGTACGCGACCTGCGGTTCGCCCCTCCGGCCGCGCCGGAGTCGTGGCGGGGAATCCGGTCGGCCGATCAGCAGGCTCCGGCGTGCCTGCAGTTCGAGCCGACCGGGATCCGCGAGGAGCAGGCCGTCAGCGAGGACTGCCTTTACCTCGACGTCTACCGACCGAGCAAGGTCGCGAAGAACGCCAAGCTGCCGGTGATGCTCTGGTTCCACGGCGGGGGCCACACCCAGGGCACCGGCGTCATCTACGGCGGCGGCACGATGGCCGCGAAGACCGACACGATCATCGTCTCGATCAACTACCGCCTCGGTGCGCTCGGCTTCCTCGCCCACCCCGCGCTCAGCGAGGTCACCGAAGGTGGGTCCGGCAACTACGGCCGGATGGACCAGCTTGCGTCGATGAAGTGGGTCCGGGACAACATCGCCAACTTCGGCGGCGACCGCAACAACGTGACGATCTACGGCCAGTCCGCGGGCGGCCAGGGCGTGTGCGACATGATGGCCATGCCGGCGGCCAAGGGCCTGTTCCACAAGGCGATCGTGCAGAGCCAGCAGTGCCTGGCCACCCGCAACACGCTCGCGGTCGGCGAGCAGCGGGGTGTCGGGTTCGCCGAGTCGGTGGGTTGCACCGATGCCGCCACCGTCGTGAACTGCCTGCGTGCGGCGTGGCCCGGGAAGCTCGTCGCCAACCAGGCGAACTACCTTGGCAACTCGAAGGTGGGCGGCTCGCTGCTGCCCAAGTCGTTCGCCGACGCGTTCGCCGACGGCACCTGGAACAAGGTGCCGGTGATGAGCGGCACCACGCGCTCCGAGAGCCGTCTCACCGAGACCGCCCTCGCCGGGATCACCGCGCAGGGCTATGTCGACACGATCAAGCGTGAGTACGGCGAAAAGGCCGACCGCGTCCTTGAGGCGTACCCGCTGAGCAAGTTCAAGAGCCCGTGGGACGCCATCACGCAGGTGCACACCGACGCCGGTCGCGCGTGCCAGACCGAGCAGGCCGCTCGGGTGATCTCCACCAAGACGCCGCTCTACCGTTACGAGTTCAACGACCCGACCTCGCCGACCCTCTACGGGTTCCGCGTCCCGGGTGAGGACGTCTCCAACGGCCACAGCGGCGAGCTCGCCTACCTGTTCGACTTCACCCTCGGCGAGCGGCCCCTGACGGCGCAACAGGAGAAGCTGTCGGACCAGATGATGCGGTACTGGGGCGCCTTCGCCCACGACGGCAACCCGAACTATCGGGGCGCACCGTCGTGGCCGACCTACGGCGGCGACGAGAACGTGATGCAGTTGCGCACCGGCGGAGCGAGCCGAGTGATCAACACCTTCGCGGCGGAGCACAACTGCGGCCTCTGGCTCAGCTGACCTCTTACCGCGCGTACCAATAAACAGAACAGTGCGGGCTCGCCCTCCACGGGGCGGGCCCGCACTGTTGCGTCTCACCGATCGACTGCGGTCGAGGCTGCCTGCGCTGCGCCGAGGCGGTGCGGTGACGGCGCTGGCGAGCGCGAGCACCGCCACGGGAGTCCTCCTGCTGAAGCGTCGCCGCAAGCGCGCCTGACCGACCTGTCGCGCCCCGGACGACCGCTCGCACGGCGGGCGACCGGGGCCCGGTCAGACGGTCAGTCGAACTCCTCCACGTACTCCTCGGTGGGGCCCAGCTCGGGCTGGTCGCGCAGCTCAAGGACCGGGCCGAGCCGGTCGGTCTCCAGTACGACGATCGTGTTCTCGCCGGTCCGCAGCAGTGGCGCGGGGCAGTAGAGCGTCACCTGCGGGCCGATGTCCCAGTAGCGGCCGAGCAGGAATCCGTTGACCCAGACCAGGCCGTGCACCGAGCCGGGCAGTGCGAGGAAGGTGTCGGCCGGCTCCTCGATGTGCATCGTCGCCACCGCGAAGCCGGCACCGGTGCTGGCCGGTCCGGCAGCGGTGGCGAGGCGCAGGTCGTCCGGTGTCCACTCGGCCAGGGCGATCGGCGAGCTGGTCCAGCCGTGCACGATCCGGCGGTCGACGAGCACCGGTCCGAGCAGACCCTTGTGCTGACCGATCAGTGGGCCGTAGTTGATCCGGCCGAGATTCTCCACCAGGATCTCCAGGCGCACGGCCGCGCCGGTGCCGTTGATCGGTATCTCCGGATGCTCGGCGTCGGCGACACCGATCGGTACGCCGTCGGCGAGGACGATCGCCCGGTCACGTACGTCGGTGAGGACGATGGTGTGCGCGCCCGTGGGGATTTTCGGGTGAGCGGTGAGCAGCACCATGCCGGCGTCCAGGCCGAGCTGCTCGAAGGTGGCCGGCCGTGGGCCGGTCGACTCCGGTGTGCGCACGGCGCGCAGGCCGCTGATCAGGTCGGCGCGGTGGGTCAGCGGCACCTGCGTCGGCGGGAGCACCGGCATCCGCTCGGGCACTCGCAGCTGCCCGGTCGCGCCGAGGGCCGCGCGCATGGCGTGGAACTTGGCGGTCAGTGTTCCGTCCTCGGCGATCGGCGCATCGGAGTCGTAGCTGGTGATGGTGGGCTGAAGCCGGCCTCGGTCCGCGTTGGCACCGGCCCACAGGCCGAAGTTGGTGCCGCCGTGTGCCATGTAGAGGCTGACGCTTCCGCCCTCGCCGATGATGGCGTCGAGGGTGCGGACGGCGCTGTCCACCGAGCGGACGTGGTGCCGCTCGCCCCAGTGGTCGAACCAGCCGTTCCAGTACTCGGCGACCACGAACGGTTCGTCGGGCCGGCGCTTGGCGAACAGGGCACGGGCGGCCTCGGGCTTCGAGCCGAGGGTGGCCGCGGCGAGCGTCCCCGGCACCGTGCCCGCGTCGTGCATCAGCTCGGTCGGGCCGTCGGCGGTGAACAGCAGTTCGGTGATGCCGCGTTCGAGCAGGGCGGAGCGAATCCAGGGCAGGTACGCCCCGTCGTCGCCGTAGCTGCCGTACTCGTTCTCGACCTGCACCGCCACGACCGCCCCGCCGGCATGCGTCTGTTGCCGCGCGATGCGGGGGATCAGCTCGTCGAACCAACGTTCGACCGGCCCGGTGTACGCGGGATCGGAGCTGCGCAGGACAACGTCTCGGGCGGTGAGCCAGGCTGGCAGGCCGCCATTCGACCACTCCGCGCAGATGAACGGGCCGGGACGCAGGACGACGTCGAGGCCCTCTTCACCGGCGAGTGCGATGAACGCCTCAAGGTCGCGCCAGCCGTCGAAGCGCGGTGCGCGGCCCGCGTGCGGCTGGTGGAAGTTCCAGGGCACGTACGTGTCGAGGGTGTTGAGACCGAGGTCGGCCAGCCGCCGGATCCGGTCGCGCCACAGCTGCGGGTGGACCCGGAAGTAGTGCAGGGCGCCGGAGAGGACGCGGTGCGGGACGCCGTGCCGGTGGAGCTGACTGTCGCTCCAGCCGAGCGCGGGCGAGGGCGTGGTCGACGGTGTCACTGTGTTGCCCGGCCGGTTCGTCTCGATCATGGCGGAACCCTATGTTACCCGTGCCATCTGTAACAATGGCGCTAGGATGCCGCCGTACCGGGTTCTCAGGAGGGCGGGGCGGATGACCGAGGCGACGATGCGTGGCAAGCAGCCGAGCATGACCGACGTGGCACGTGCCGCCGGTGTGTCCGCGCAGACGGTCTCGCGTACGCTGCGCGACTCGCCGAACGTCAACGCGGAGACCCGACGTCGTGTGCTCACCGCGGTCGAGCAGCTCAAATACCGGTACAACGGCGCCCCGCGGCTGCTCTCCTCGGGGCGGAGCTTCACCCTCGGCCTGGTCCTGCTCCAGGCCGGCGGGTACTACTCCCGCTCGGGGGTCACCGCCGGGGTGGAGGCCGCGGCCGGTCAGGCGGGCTACTCGGTGAGCATCGCGACCATCGCCGAGCTGGACACCGCGTTGATGGAGAAATCCCTGCTCAAGCTGTCTGATCAGGGCGTCGACGGCATCATCATCGCGGTCCCGCTGATCTCCGTGACCCAACGGATGGAGGACATCACCCGGGACATCCCGACCGTCACGGTGGACGGCTCGCGCACCACCGGCGCGCGGGTGCTGGGCATCGACCAGCACGAGGCGGGGCGCGCGGCGACCCAACACCTGCTGGACCTGGGGCACCGCCAGGTGTGGCACGTGGCCGGGCCGGATGAGTGGATCGAGGCACGGCAGCGTCGGCAGGGCTGGCAGGAGTGCCTGGCCACCGCCGGGATCGACGCGCCGCCAGCCCTGGAGGGCGACTGGTCGCCCGAGTCGGGCTACCGCCTGGGGCAGGTTCTCGCGATGATTCCCGAGGTCACCGCCGTGTTCGTTGCCAGTGACGAGATGGCCTTCGGTGTGATCAAGGCGCTGCGGGAGCGCGGGCGGTCGGTGCCGCAGGACGTGTCGATCGTGAGCGTGGACGACATCGAGTTGGCCTCCTACTGCCACCCACCGCTCACCACCGTTCGCCAGGACTTCTACCGCTCCGGGGCGGCCGCGGTCGCACTCCTGCTCGACACCCACGCAGAGGGCGAATCGCTGACGCCGGCGACCCTGATCGTCCGGGAATCCACCGCGGCGGCGCGGACCCACTAACCGTCGTGCCGTCGGTAGATCGTTCTTGACGGGTCATGTTACGGGTGCCACAGTAACAACGCGCGGCCCACCTCAGTGATCTAGCGGACCGCGCCTCGTGCACGCCGCCAACTCCCGCACCGTTGTGCGCACCCGCCCACGGAGGACCACCCCCATGTTGAGAAAACCCATCGTCCTGGCTGTCGCCGCAGCGACAGCGATCAGTTTGCTCGCGGGCTGTTCCGGAGGCGACGACAGCGCCGACGGTAAGAAGACCCTGAAGGTCGCGGCCTTCGAGGGCGGCTACGGCCGGGACATGTACCTCCAGGTCGTCGAGGCCTACCGGGCGAAGCACCCCGACGTGGACGTTCAGCTACAGCTCTCGAAGACCCTTGAGGACGAGATCAGCCCCAACATGAAGGCTGGCAAGTTCCCCGACGTCGTGGTGCTGCCTCAGGGCCGCAAGGCCGCGCTCGCCGAGACGCTGGTCAAGGACAAGGCGCTGGAGGACCTCACCGGAGTCCTGGACATGACAGTGCCGGGCGAACAGTCCACCGTGCGGTCCAAGCTCGCCGACGGGATCGTCGGCAACCTCAACACCAACCCGTACAACGACGACAAGACCTACCTGATGCCGATGTACTACGCGCCGACCGGCCTGGTCTACAACAAGGCCCTCTTCGCGCAGAAGGGTTGGCAGGTCCCGACCACCTGGGACGACATGTTCAAGCTCGGCGACGCCGCCAAGGCCGAGGGCATTGCGCTGTTCACGTACCCGACCGCCGGCTACCTGGACTCGTTCTTCTTCGCGCTGCTCGCTGACGTCGGCGGTGAGCAGTTCTACAAGGACGCCATGACGTACTCCGAAGGTGTCTGGAAGACCCCCCAGGCGCGTCAGGTCCTGGACATCACCGCCAAGCTGCTGACCTACGCGTCGAAGACCACCGTCGGGTACGCGAACGAGCAGGACTTCACCAAGAACCAGCAGTCTCTGCTCGACAACAAGACCCTGTTCATGCCGAACGGCACGTGGGTCGTCGGCGAGATGAAGGACGCGCCGCGCGCCACCGGCTTCGAGTGGGCGATGGCCCCGCTGCCGGCGGTCAGCGCCGGTGGCAAGCGCTACCTGACCACCATCGTCGAGTCGGTCTGGGTCCCGAGTGGCGCCCAGAACAAGGACGCCGCGAAGGACTTCGTCGCCTACCTCTACTCCGACGAGGCCGCCGGCATCTTCGCCAAGGCCAACGCGATCCAGCCGATCAAGGGCAAGGCCGCGACGCTGGCCGCCGAGATCGCCCCGTTCTACCAGCTCTACGAGGACCCGACCATCACCGCCCTGGTCGGGGGCTTCGCCAGCACCGCGCCGGTCGAGGGCGTGAACATCAAGGGCACGCTCTTCGACACCGCGAACAGCATCATCAGCGGCGACAAGACCGTCGACCAGTGGCAGACCGCGCTGAACGACGCCAGCGAGAAGTTGCGGCAAGCGGGCAAGTGACGCCCTGGCGGCAGCCCGGGGACGGGCTGCCGCCGCTCCCTTCCCCGCGAGAGCCAAGGACTGGTCAACGGTGACGACGACCCTCACTCCCCCAACCCCGGGCGCCAGCAAGCCAGCGCCCGGTCGATCCCCGACGTCGAGGCGCGGTACCGCCGCCCGCGGTCGGCGCGGCGACGGCCGGTTCGTCGCCATCTGCCTGCTACCGGCGTTGGCACTGTTCGCGCTGTTCATGATCTGGCCGACGGTGAGCGTGTTCCGGATGTCGCTCTACACCTGGAGCGGCTTCTCGGCACAGATGCGGTTCGTCGGCCTGGACAACTTCAGCAAGCTGATCGACGACGAGCAGTTCCTGCGCGCATTCCAGAACACAGTCGCGCTACTCGTGGTCGTGACCGTGGTGACGATGGGGATGGGCCTGTTCCTCGCGGCCGTCATGACCCGCCAGAAGCTGCGCGGCCACACCTTCTACCGGTTCGTGCTCTACATCCCGAACGTGCTCTCGGTCGTCGTCATCGCGGCCATCTTCTCGGCCGTCTACGACCAGGAGAACGGCCTGCTCAACGGCACACTCCGGGCGCTCTCGCTGGACGGCCTGCAGCAGGTGTGGCTGGGTGACCAGAAGCTGGTGCTCTACTCGGTCGCGATCGCGATGCTGTGGCAGTCACTGGGCTACTACATGGTCATCTACATGTCCAGCATGGCGAGCATCCCGGAGGAGTTGTACGAGGCCTCGGCGCTCGACGGGGCGGCGGCCACCCGGCAGTTCTTCGCCGTCACGCTGCCGCTGATCTGGCAGAACCTGCGCACGACGCTGACCTTCTTCATCCTCAGCGCGGTCAACCTCAGCTTCGTACTGGTTCGGGCGATGACCGGCGGCGGCCCGGACGGCGCCTCCGAGGTGCTGCTCAGCTACATGTACAAGCAGGCGTACACGAACTCGGCCTACGGCTACGGCATGGCCATCGGCGTGGTGATCTTCGCTTTCTCGTTCCTCGTGTCGCTCCTGGTGAGCCGCGCGACCCGGCGTGAGCCCCTCCAGTTCTAGAGGACACTCCCATGACCACGATCAACAAATCCGGTCCGCGGCCCGGCCGTGGCCTCACCCACCTGCTCGTCGGTGGGATCACCCTGCTCATCATGATCCCGGTCGGCTGGGTGCTGGTGGCCTCGCTGAAGCGCAAGAGCGAGTTCTTCGGCAGCCCCTGGACCCTGCCCGCAGGCCTGCACCTGCAGAACTACGTCGACGCGTTCGGCGGCGCCCAGATGGGCCGCTACTTCGCCACGTCGGTCCTGGTCACCCTCCTCGGCCTGGTCTTCGTGCTGGCGGTCTCGGTGCCGGCGGCGTACGTCGTCGCCCGGTACGAGTTCCGCGGCAAGAGCATCGTCGAGGTGGCGTTGCTCGCCGGGCTCTTCGTCAACGTCAACTACATCGTGGTGCCGATCTTCCTGATGCTTGTCGACTGGGACCGTGCGTTGGTCGACGTGTTCCCGGACGGGTTCTTCCTCGACAACCCGGCGGTGCTCTCGCTGGTCTACGCGGCGACCTCGATCCCGTTCACGATCTACCTGTTGAGTGCGTACTTCCGGTCGATTCCAGAGGACTTCGAGGAGGCCGCACTGCTGGACGGGGCATCCCGGTTCCGGATCATGACGCGGGTGATGCTGCCGATGGCCCGACCGGCGGTCACCACGGTGATCCTGTTCAACTTCCTGGCCTACTGGAACGACTTCATCATCGCGCTGACGCTGCTGCCCGGCGAGGGCAAGACGTTGCAGGTCGGCCTGCTCAACCTGATGGCCGCCCAGAAGGCGGCTGCGGACCCTGGGCGGCTCTACGCCGGCATGGTCATCGTCATCGTGCCGGTGCTCCTCCTGTACGCGCTGATCCAGCGCCGCCTGATCCAGGGCATGGCCGCCGGTGGCGTCAAGGGCTGAGGCCCGAGAAAGGGATGTCATGAAGGAACCGACACGTGCCGCTCTGCTTGTCGTCGCCCGGCTGCTGATCGCGCTCGCCTGTGTCGTCACCGTGGTGGTCGTCCGACCCACGGTCGGGTGGGGCAACCTCGCGATCATGCTCGTGGCGCTCGCCGTCCTGATCGGTCTTCTCGCGGACTACAACAAAAAGTTCCGGTGAGCCGCGGCGTGCGGCGGGCCCGAGCTCCGCCGGGGGCGTTCCCTCCCGGCGTACGAACGAGACAGCGCAAGGAATTGAAAGACTCCCCCACCCCCGACCACGCCCACGGTTAGGACTCTCGATGCGCCTGTTCAGGTCCTCGTTGGTGGCTTTGACCACGCTAGCCACCGCAGTACTGGTCGCCGCGCCCCCCGCCGCGGCAGCCGCCACGAACTACTACGTCGACTGCTCCGCGAGCACGTCGGGCAGCGGCACCCAGGCCAGCCCCTGGAACAGCTTCACACCGGTGAACGCCAAGACGTTCGCCGCCGGAGATCAGATCCTGATCCGGCGGGGCACGACCTGCGCCAACCAGCAACTCTTTCCCAAGGGTTCCGGCGCGGCCGGCGCACCGATCATCATCGACGCGTACGGCAGTGGCGCCAAGCCGGTACTGGCCGGCAACGGTGCTGTCGTCGACGTCGTGAAGCTCTACAACCAGCAGTACTGGGAGATCCGTAACCTGGATATCTCCAACAAGGGGTCGGCGATCGCCACCCGCCGCGGCGTGCACATCATCCGTGAGAACTCCGGCACCGGCACCTACTACCGGGTGACCGGGCTCAGCGTCCACGACGTCAACGGTAACCAGACCAAGAAGGACGACGACGCCAGCGCCGGCATCTTCTTCGAGGTCCTCGGACACACGGTGCAGACGAAGTTCGACGACGTACTGATCAACAACAACACGATCGCCACCGTCGACCGCTACGGCATCCACTTCTGGACCCGTTGGATGGTCCGGCCGGAGCTGGCCAACCCCAACTGCGGTTCCACCTGCGGCAACTGGCTTCCGCAGACCCGGGTCGTCGTCCGCGGCAACACGGTCACCGACATCGGCGGCGACGCCATCGACGTGCACCACACCCAGAGCGCCCTGGTCGAGAACAACCGGGTCGACGGCTTCCGGGTCCGCGAGCCCGCGCAGTGCGCCGCCGGCATCTGGGGCTGGAACATCAACGACGCCCTGTTCCAGTTCAACGAGGTCAGCGGCGGCCGGAGCACCTGCGACGGGCAGGGTTTCGACCTGGACGAGGCCAACATCCGCACCATCTACCAGTACAACTACAGCCACGACAACGAGGGCGGCTTCATCCTGCTCTGCAACGGTGGGGGTTCGACCACCAAAGACAACATCGTGCGCTACAACATCAGCCAGAACGACCGTGGCCAGATCTTTGACCTGGTCTGCGGCAAGCTCACCAACACGAAGATCTACAACAACGTCTTCTACGTGGGCCAGGCGGCCCAGATCATCAACAACAGCAACGGCTCGACGGGCGCCAGCGCCGAGTTCTACAACAACATCTTCTACGTGACCACGACCCAGGCCAGCTACAACGTCGGGGCGCTGCTGTTCGACTCCAACGTGTTCTACGGCCAGCACCCGGCCGGCGAGCCCGCCGACCCGAACAAGATCACGGCCGACCCGCTGTTCGTCGCGCCGGGCACCGCCACCTCGATCGGTGACGCCGGCGGCTACCGGCTCCGCGCCGGCTCGCCGGCGCTGGCCAGTGGCCAGGTCATGACCAGCCCGGGCAGCCGCGACTACTTCGGCAGCACCGTCACCCCGGGTTGCCGTCCGGACCGGGGCGCACACCAGCTGAGCACCGTCTGCGTGCCCAGCGCCGGCGTCATTCCCCGCACCGGCTGGTCGCTGAAGTACGTGGACAGCCAGGAGACGGCCGCCGAGAACGGGGCCGCGACCAACGCCTTCGACGGCAACCTCAGCACCATCTGGCACACGAAGTACACCAGCGGTAACGCCCCGATGCCCCACGAGATCCAAATCAACCTCGGGGCGAGCTACTCCGTCTCCGGTATCCGCTACCTGCCCCGGCAGGACGGAGGCTCCGGCGCTGCCAACGGACGCATCGGCCAGTACGAGGCCTACGTCAGCACTGACGGCGTCAACTGGGGAACCGCCGTGGCCACCGGCACCTTCGCCAACAACGCCAGCCAGAAGGAGGTCCGGTTCACCGCGAAAACGGGCCAGTATCTGCGACTGCGCGCCCTGAGCGAGGTCAACGGCAACCCGTGGACCACCGCCGCGGAGATCTACGCCCTCAACTGACCGGCACATCAGGGAGCCTCCGGCATCGCGCCGGAGGCTCCTTGGCGTACCCATGGTTGGGCTCACCACCTCGGGGGTGGCGCAACCGCCTCGGTCACCGCCAGACCCTGTCCGCGATGTCGTAGACCATCGTGCGGTCGACCTGCTTCGGGACCGACTGGCCGAGTCGCCACGACCCGGACGTGGCGTGCAGATCGACAGTCACCGAGCCCGGCGTAGCGGCGCCCAACTCGCCGATCCAATGCCGGCTCTCCTCGATCAGCCTCTGCACGGTCTCGACGTCGGGCGCCGTCACCTCCACCACCGTGCTGTCGACAAGCGCCGAACCGACCAGCAAGGCCAGGAGCCGGCCGAGGATCGCCGCAGGCACCGCGCGGTCCGTCGTTTCGACGAGCACGTAGCAGTCGTCGTGCCCGGAGAACAGCAGGCGTGAGCCTGCCAGCTCGGGGAGGACCGGCTCGTCGTACGTGGCCGTTCCGATGACGACGATCATCTCGTCGACCCGCGCGGCGGAAGGCGTACCCGGCACGTCGACAAATGTCAGCTCGTAGGGGTACCAGCCGGCCAGGAACCGGGGCAGCTGCTCCCGGCGGATCAGCAGAGCCTCTTCGCTGAGGCCGACGACCCCGGCCGCCAGCGCGGCGACCTGGTGCACCTCGAAGCTGACGCCCTGCTCCGCCGCGATCCGCGACGGCCGCCACTGCTGATACTCCTCGTCCAGAAAGCTGTTGGTCTCCAGGCCGACAACCATGATGGTGTCGTTCCCGGCGAGCATGAGCACGTCGGCCAGCTCGGCGGCCTGCGCCGCGGTCGCGGTCACCATCCAGGAGCCGCCTGTCTCGCGAACGCTGAAGCTCAACGGGAAGGGCGCGCGGTCCAGTCCCACGCTGTTCGCGGAGAACGCGCCATGAGGTCCGACCTCTACCGTCGCGGCGCCGTCCCCGGCGATCGGGTAGCCGATCTCGGTGAGGTCCACCCGCAGGTCGGCGACGGTCAGCTGCGGGTTCAGGGCCCTTGTCACGGTGTCGGTGAGCGGTCGATGGGCGACGACGTGCTCGACTGCCGCCCGGTCCACCGTCATCTCGTAGTAGTCGACGGCGAACTCGACGAAGCGGTCGACGATGTCGTCGAACAGGATGTCGAGCATGCCGGACCCGTCCGGGCCGCTGTCGTCGTACGGCCCGCTCGGTGGTGGGAAGGCGATGCCGTCGCCGGCGTGCCAGCGATCGTCCCCCGCCAGCCGCCACAGCACGGTCGTCGCGACGAGTTGCCCGTCCTCGTCGCAGAAGGCGGGTTCCGTCAGCTGTGGGCGTAGCACCTCCGGTACACCGTCGACCAGGCCCGGCCACAGCTCGTGGTCCGGATGACGGTACGGCGACATCGCCGACTCATGGTCGAAGAGTCGGATGAAGGCGCCGTCGGCGGTGAACACGACGGTCCACTCGTCGCCGCTGCCGTTGCTCATCGACGCCGCCTCGTCCGGGCCCCAGTTCGAGGTGTAGGCGTAGTAGGGGTCTCCGCCATCGATGATGCGCTCGAGCACGGCCAGCGCCTTGCAGCGCTGGCGCAGCAGGTCGATGTCGGGAAGTTTGGCGGCGACGTCGTAGGCGGTCACCGGGTCACCCTAGTGAGGCGACAGCACCCCGGCCTCGGGCGCGAGGACCCGGGTGAAGAACGCCAGGCTGTCGCGGATCAGCGGCTCCAGCGGCACTCCGGCGAAACAGTGGTCGGCCCCCTGCACCACCGACAACTCGACCTCGGCACCCGCCGTGGTCAACGCTGCGGCAAGTTCTTCGCTCTGCCCCACCGGTACGACCAGGTCCTGGTCGCCGTGGATCAGCAGCATGGGTGGGGCCTGGTCGGTGACGTAGGTGATCGGACTGGCCGCCCGGCCCAGCTCCGGGTTCTCGGTCAACGGGGCGCCGATCAGCAGTGACTCGGGCGAGTCCGCCGCGTCGTGGTCGATCGTCCCGGACGGGTGTGCCTGCGACTGCATGGTCAACAGGTTCGAGGGCGCGTACCAGCAGACCGCCGCCCGGACGCCGCTGTCGTCCTGGTCGTCCCCGGTCAGCGCGAGCATCGCGGCCAGGTGTCCACCGGCCGACTCGCCCCACACCCCGATCCGCTCGCGGTCCACGCCCACCGTGTCGCCGTGTAGCCGCAGCCAACGCACCGCGGCCTTGACGTCGTCGAGTTGAGCGGGGAAGTGCGCCTCCCCGCTGAGCCGGTACTGCGCGGAGGCGACAGCGAATCCGGCGCGGATGGCGGCGGTGAACGGGTCCGCTTCCATGAGCCAGTCCGCCGGCTGCTTGGGCGAGCCGAAAAGCCACGCGCCACCGTGGATCCACACCAGGACCGGTGCTGGTGTGCCGGCCCCGGTCGGCACGGCAAGGTCCAACGTCAGCGGGCGGAAGCCCGGGACCTCGTTGACGACGATGTCACGGTGCTCAATCCGGTCGTTCCAGCGCGGGGGTTCCGAATCGGTCATCACGTCATGATCGCACCGACGGTCCGGGGGGTGCCGACCCGCCGACCCGCCAACCATCACCGGACAGAAACCACCAGCGCCGGTACGCTCCGCGCCGGCCTCCGCCGAGTTCACGGCAACCCCGGCGGATAGATGGCCCATTGATACCGTAAGTCACGAGGGGGAAGGATGGAGCAGCACATGATCGTTCCGCAGGGGTTCCGCGCGGTGGTCGCGAACGCCGGGCTCAAGGACGACGAGGACGACTTCACCGCCCTGATCTCCGAGGTGCCTGCGGTCAGCGCCGCGGTGTTCACCCGCTCCCGGTTCGCCGGTCCCAGCGTCGTGCTCAGCCGTTCGGCGGCGTCGACGTCGTCTGCCCGCGGCGTCGTGGTGCTCTCCCGCAACGCCAACGTGGCCACCGGTAAGGAAGGGCTGGAGAACGCCCGCGAGGTGCGGTCCACGGTTGCTCGCGCCGTCGGGCTGGACGACGACGATCTGCTCATCGCGTCGACCGGGGTGATCGGGAAGCAGTATCCGATGGCGAGGGTCCGACAGCGCCTGGCCGAGCTTCGGTGGCCCTTTCCGCCTGCCGATTTCGACCGGGTCGCACGGGCGATCATGACCACCGACACCACGCCCAAGGTGGTGCGGGTCAACTGCGGCGAGGCGAGCATCGTCGGCGTCGCGAAGGGCGTCGGCATGATCGAACCGAACATGGCGACCCTGTTGACGTTCTTCTGTACAGACGCCCGCATCGAGCCGGTCGACCTGGACCGGGTGTTCCGGTCGGTCATCGCTCGCACGTTCAACGCGGTCAGCATCGACACCGACACCTCCACCAGCGACACCGCAGCCGTCTTCGCCAACGGCCTGGCCGGGCCGGTCGCTCTGGACGAGTTCGAGCAGGCGTTGTACACCGTCGCACTGGATCTGGTGCGGATGGTCGCCCGCGACGGTGAGGGCGCCAGCAAGCTCATCGAGGTCCGGGTCAGCGGTGCCCGCGACGGCGAGCAGGCCAAGCGGGTGGGCAAGGCCATCGTCAACTCGCCGCTGGTCAAGACAGCCGTGCACGGCGCCGACCCGAACTGGGGCCGGGTAGCCATGGCGATCGGCAAGTGCGAGGACGACGAAGACATCGACCAGCAACGGGTACGGATCGGCTTCGGCGGTATCGAGGTCTATCCGACGCAGGCCACTGAGGAGACCCTGGTTCGGTTGCGGCGTCACCTCGAAGGCGATGACGTTGTGATCGAGGTCGACCTGGGGATCGACGCCGGCGCTTTCACCGTGTACGGGTGCGACCTCACTGACGGATACATCCGGATCAACGCTGACTACACCACCTGAGCGACGACGCACTCGGGCGATCACTGCTGCTTGTCGG
>NZ_QGSY01000181.1 GCF_003857035.1 Micromonospora arida | reverse complement strand
GGGGAGGGTGGGGTGCGGCACCCGGCTGAAGTCGGCGGCGCAGGCCCCGCCGCAGACCGCGACACCCGGTGCTCGACTCGGCTTTCCGGCACCCGTGCGGGTCTCCGCGCACCGGCGCACCCCGACGTCGCGGCAACCTCGGCGGTCGCGGCGGTGGCCTCAGTCTGAGCGGCGGCGGTGGGCGCGGCTGGTGTCGCTTGGGCGACCGGGGTCGATGTGACGAGGCAGGTCCGGCTCGTCGGGGCGCAGCGGGGCGAGGGTGTCGGTGAGCGCGTCCATGATCCGGTCGGTCGCGCGGCGGGCCGCGCCGGGGTGGGCCGCCCCCGTCTCGCCCAGGTCGACGGGGGTGCCGAAGTGCACCCGGATCACCGGTCGACGCCACAGCGAGCGGGCGATTCCGCGCAGCATTCCGCGGGGCGCCTGGTAGGGCAGCACCTCGTGCGCGCCCCACTGGGCGACCGGGACGACCGGGGCGCCGCAGGCCAGGGCGAGGCGGGCGGCGCCGGTCTTGCCGCGTTCGGGCCACAGGCCGGGGTCCAGGCCGATGCGACCCTCGGGGTAGATGAGGATCACCGAGCCGCGGGCGACGGCCGTGGCGGCGTCGTCGAGGGCCCGGTGCACGGCGCTGGTGCCCCGGTCGACCCGGATGTGTCCTGCGTGGCGCATGGCGGCGCCGAACATCGGGACGCGGAACAGGCCGGCGGTCGCCATGATCCGGGGGGCGATGCCACGGGTCTGGCAGGCGGCGGCCATGACCACCGGGTCGAACGGGCTGATGTGGTTGGCGGCCAGCACCAGTGGGCCGCGACGCAGGTGCGCCGGGACGTCGCCGGTGACCTGAAGGCGGGCGAGCAGGCCGACCAGGCCCCGGGCGAACAGAAGGGCTGCGCGCCAGATCAGCGGCGGCTGCCAGGTGGAGGTGTTCATCAGCGCGCCATCGTCGCACGCGGCGGCGGGGCCGCGAGGGCGGGTCGGGTGATCAGGGTCATTGGTCCCGGGTGTGTTCGGGCCGCACGGCCCTGCCCAATCGTCTACGACGAGCAGTAGTATTTACTACGTCTCGTAGTACGGATCGTTGGGGGTTTTCAGGTGGACGCGTTGGACGTTGCCCGCTGGCAGTTCGGTGTCACCACCGTCTACCACTTCCTTTTTGTGCCGCTGACCATCGGCCTCTCCGTGCTGGTGGCCATCCTGCAGACGATGTGGCACCGCACCGGCAACGAGCGCTACCTCAAGCTCACCAAGTTCTACGGCAAGCTGTTCCTGATCAACTTTGCCATGGGCGTGGTCACCGGGATCGTGCAGGAGTTCCAGTTCGGCATGAACTGGAGCGACTACTCCCGCTTCGTCGGCGACGTCTTCGGCGCACCCCTGGCCATCGAGGCGCTCGTCGCGTTCTTCCTCGAATCCACCTTCATCGGCCTGTGGATCTTCGGCTGGGACCGGCTGCCCAAGCGGGCACACCTGGCCAGCATCTGGGCCGCCGCGATCGGCACCAACCTCAGCGCGTACTTCATTCTCGCGGCGAACTCGTTCATGCAGAACCCGGTCGGCTACCGGCTCAACCCCGACACCGGCCGCGCGGAACTGACCGACTTCCTGGCCGTGATGACCAACAAGGTCGCCCTGATCACCTTCCCGCACACGCTGGCCGGCTCCTTCCTGGTCGCCGGCTCGCTGGTCGTGGCGGTCGGCCTGTACCACGTGATCCGCAACCGTGACTCCGCCGACACCGGCGCCTACCGTTTCGCCACGAAGTTCGGCTCCTGGGTGGTCCTGGTCTCCACCGCCGCGGTCGTGTTCACCGGCGACATCCAAGGCAAGATCATGACCGAGGTGCAGCCGATGAAGATGGCCGCCGCCGAGGGCCTCTACACCACCGAGAGCCCCGCCTCGTTCTCCGTGCTCACCATCGGCAGCCTCGACGGCAGCCGTGAGGTCTTCGCCATCAAGATCCCGTACCTGCTGTCGTACCTGGGCACCGGCGACCCGAACGGCACTGTGCACGGCATCAACGACCTACAGGCCCAGTACGCCAGCCAGTACGGCGCGGGCAGCTACACGCCGATCATTCCGGTCACCTACTGGAGCTTCCGCTTTATGATCGCCTTCGGGATGGCCGCCGCCGCGATCGCCCTGCTGGTGCTGTGGAGCCAGCGCAAGGGCCGCACCCCGACCAGCAAGTGGCTGCTGCGCGCCGGGCTGGCCATGCCGGTGCTGCCGCTGCTGGCCAACTCCTTCGGTTGGATCTTCACCGAGATGGGCCGCCAGCCGTGGATCGTCTTCGGCGAGATGCTCACCCGCAACGGCGTGTCCCGCAGTGTCTCCCTGGCTGAGGTGCTCACCTCGTTCACCGCCTTCACGCTGATCTACGCCACCCTCGCGGTGATCGAGGTCAAGTTGCTGCTGCGCTACGCGAAGGCCGGTGTGCCCGACGTCAGCGAAGAGCACCCCATCGACGACACCCATGACGACGCCGAGCGCCCGCTCGCCTTCGCCTACTGATCCCGGAGCCCATCGTGGACCTGACCACCATCTGGTTTCTCCTCGTCGCCGTGCTGTTCACCGGCTACTTCATCCTGGAGGGCTTCGACTTCGGCGTCGGCATGCTGCTGCCCGTGCTCGGCCGCGACGACCGCGAACGCCGCGTCCTGATCAACACCATCGGCCCGGTGTGGGACGGCAACGAGGTCTGGTTGATCACCGCCGGTGGCGCCATGTTCGCCGCGTTCCCCGAGTGGTACGCCACCCTCTTCTCCGGCTTCTACCTGCCGCTGCTGCTGATCCTGCTGGCCCTGATCGCCCGGGGGGTCGCCTTCGAGTACCGGCACAAGCGCCCCGAGGCGTCCTGGAAGCGCCGCTGGGACGCGGCGATCGTGGTCGGTTCGCTGTTGCCGGCGATCCTGTGGGGCGTCGCCTTCGCCAACATCCTGCGCGGCGTGCCACTGGACGCCGACCACGAGTACGTCGGCGGCCTGCTCAACCTGCTCAACCCGTACGCCCTGCTGGGCGGCGCGACCACCCTCGCGCTGTTCCTCACCCACGGCGCGGTGTTCCTCGCCCTGAAGACCACCGGCGACATCCGCGAGCGGGCGGGCGCGCTCGCCGTGCGCCTGGGTGTGGGCGCCGCCGTGCTCGCGGTCGGGTTCCTGACCTGGACGTTGAGCATCCGCTCCAGCGCGGCCGCCGTCGTGCTCGCCGTCGGCGCCGCCCTGGCCCTGCTCGGTGGCGTCGCCGCCGCCAAGGTACGCCGGGAGGGCTGGGCGTTCACCGGCACCGCCGTGGCGATCGGCCTGGCCGTGGCGACCCTGTTCGCGGCGCTGTTCCCGAACGTGCTGCCCTCCACCCTGGACGCGGCTGGCACGCTGACCACCACCAACGCCGCCTCCACCCCGTACACCCTGAAGATCATGACCTGGGTGGCGGTGATCTTCACTCCGATCGTGCTGGCCTACCAGGGCTGGACGTACTGGGTGTTCCGCAAGCGCATCGGCGTGGCCAACATCCCGCAGCACTGACCGACAGGGTGCGCGGGCGGCCGGCTGGGAGGATCGTCGCCATGTGGAACCGGGATCTCGACGTACTGGTACCGATGTGGCAGGGCGCGGACGACATCCGGGTGCGCGACGGGGCGGCCGCGCTGGGCGCCCTGGCCGCGCCGGGGACGCAGCGGGTCACCGTGCCGGTCCCGGCCGGCGGTTCGGAGCGGGAGAAGGGTGTCCGCCACCGGGCCGCGGTCGTCGACGGCTACCGCGCCCACCGGGACGTGCTCGCGCGGCACCGCCCGCGGCGGCTGCTGACGTTGGGCGGGGACTGCGCTGTCGAGGTCGCGTCGGTGGCCCACCTCGCGGGCCGGTACGCGCAACGGCTGTTCGTGCTCTGGATCGACGCGCACGGCGACCTCAACACACCCGCGAGTTCGCCGAGCGGGACGGCGCACGGCATGCCCCTGCGCCTGCTGCTCGACGCGGACGCGGACGGTGCGCTGCCGGCGCCTCGTTGCCTCATGCGCGGCCAGGTCGCGCTGGTCGGGGTCCGAGATCTCGACCCCGCCGAGGTCGAGTACGTGCGCCGGCATGACCTGCCGGTGCTGGACTGCGCAACGCTGGGCGCGCAGCCGACCCGGCTGGCCGAGCTGCCCCCACCCGGCGCTGCGGTGTACGTGCACCTCGACCTTGACGTGCTGGACCCGTCCGCGTTGCCTGCCGTGGCGGTGCCCACCCCGGGCGGCCTGACCTCCGCCGCGCTGGCACGGTCGCTGACCGCCCTGCGCGCCGACCACCAGGTGGTCGGAGTCGGGATCACCGAGTACGTTCCGCAGCTCGCGCACGACCAGCAGGTGCTCAATGAGGTGCTCGGCGCGCTCGGGCTGACCACTGCTCCGCCCACCTGAGGCAGGAATTGGGCCGCACCCTGGACAACCGAACCCGGTGCCCCGTCCAGGCGGAGCGCGACGGCCGGTACGCCGGCGGTAAATCGGCTGTCGCTGCGGACCCGCCTCGCTACGGTGTGCCGATGCCCGCCACTGTGCACGTACGCGAACTCACCGCCGACGACCTCGACGCCGCCTGGGAGCTGGGCCGGTTCGCGTTCGGCTCCGACCCGCAGCGCCCCGCGCCCCCGTCCACGCCGGTGCCCGGCCTGACCCGTTACGGCGCGTTCGACGACGCCGGTCGGCTCGTCGGCAAGGCCGTCGACCTGCACCACGACCAGTGGTGGTCCGGGCGGGCGGTGGCGGCCGCCGACGTGGCCGGGGTGGCGGTCGCCCCCGAAGCCCGTGGTCGTGGCGTGGCTCGGGCCCTGCTCACCGCGCTGCTGCGCGGCGCCCGCGACCGTCAGGCGGCGATCAGCGCGCTCTATCCGACCGTCGCCGCCCCGTACCGGGCCTGCGGGTGGGAGGCCGCCGGGGTGCTGCGCACCGTCGACCTGGCCACCGCAGCGTTGCCCCGGCACCGGCCCGCGTCGCACCTCACCGTCCGGGCCGGTACGCCCGCCGATCTGCCGGCGGTCGACGCCCTGTACGAGCTGGTCACCCGGCACCGCAACGGCATGCTGACCCGCCGGGGTGAGCTGTTCGACGCCGCCGACCGTGGCCTGCCCGGCGACGGGGTCACCCTCGTCGAGGCCGACGGCGAGCTGGTCGGTTACGCCACCTGGCAGCGGGGCCGGGGCTACGGGGCAGATTCCGTGCTCACCGTCGACGAGGCGCTGGCCGTCACCGCCGAGGCCGCCCGGGAACTCGTCGGGGTGCTCGGCAGTTGGGCCAGCGTCGCGCCGACGCTGCGGCTGTGCCCGCTCGACGGCGACGCCGTCAGCACCGTCCTGCCGCTGGAGTCGGCCCGCGACCACGAGCGGGACCTGTGGATGCACCGACCGGTCGACGTCGCCCGCGCGGTGAGCGCGCGGGGGTGGCCCGCCCACGCCCGGGGTGTTGTCGACTTCGGCCTCACCGACCCGCTCGCCGACTGGAACACCGGCACCTGGCGGTTGACCGTCGCCGACGGCGCCGCCGAGCTGGCCCGGGTCGGCGGCGAGGCCGACCTGCGGCTGGACGTCCGCGGTTTCGCCCTGCTCTACGCCGGGGCGGCGCCGGCCCGGTCGGTCGCGCAAGCCGGGCTGCTGCACCACAGCCCTGGTGTCGACCCGGCCGCACTCGACCTCCTGGGCGCCGGTGGCCCGGCGCAGTTGCTCGACTACTTCTGACCGGCGGCCGACGGTTTCCGCCTCCGAAGTGGGAACTCAGCGGCGGCAGCGGACAGATACAGGTGTGACACTGGCGGGCGGCGTGCCACCGGCGTGCTCAGTCGCCGTCGATCTGGCCCGCGCCGTTGAGGTAGGTAAGCACGGCGAGGACACGGCGGTGGCCGCTGTCGGTGACGGCGAGCCCGAGCTTGTTGAAGATGTTGCCGATGTGCTTGTGCACGGCGTTGTCGGTGATGACAAGCCGGTCAGCGATGGTGTTGTTGTCGTGTCCCTGGGCCATCAGTGCGAGTACCTCGCGTTCACGGGGAGTGAGGACGGCGATTGGGTCGCTGCGGTTGGCGAGGAGTTGGGCGATGACTTCAGTGTCCATGGCGGTGCCCCCGGCGGCCACTCGGCGCAGCGCGTCGACGAACTCGTCCACCCGGCTGACGCGATCTTTGAGGAGGTAGCCGACGCCGCCGCCGGTGGTGGCGAGTAGTTCGGCGGCGTACTGCTGCTCGACGTACTGCGACAACACCAGGACCGGTAGGCCAGGGTGCTCTCGACGGGCCTGAAGAGCGGCTCGGATGCCCTCGTCGCGAAATGACGGCGGTAGCCGGACGTCGACGATGGTGACGTCGGGCCGGTGGTCCCGCACGGCGGTGAGGAAGCCCGCCGCGTCGCCCGCGATGGCGGCGATGTGGAACCCCACGCTGTTGAGCAGCAGTTCCAGTCCGGTGGCCAGCAGCACATTGTCTTCGGCGATCACGACCCGCATGGCAGCTCCATGATGATTGTCGTAGGCCCGCCGGCCGGGCTATCGACGTCGACGGTGCCGTCGAACGCGAGCACACGGCGACGGATCCCGGCCAGGCCGGTGCCCAGCCGATCGTCGGCGCCGCCAGCGCCGTTGTCGGTGATCACCACCGACAGCCGGTCTGCCTTCCGGCTTACCCGTACGCCGGCCGTAGTCGCTTGGCTGTGCTTGGCGACGTTGGTGAGTGCCTCGGCGACGGCGAAGTAGACGGCGGCCTCCACGGCCGCCGGTACTGTGTCGAGGTTGTCGATGTCCAGCCGGGTTGGCACGCCACAGCGAGCCGTCACTGCGGTCAGTGCACCGGTGAGGCCGCGGTCGGCGAGGATCGGCGGATAGACGCTTCGGATCACGTCGCGGAGTTCGGTCATCGCTTCCTCGGTGCCTTCGTGTGCGTCCCGCAGAAGTTCTTCCAGGAACTGCTCGTTTCGTGGGTTGTCGGACAGTGCTCGCCGGGCCACGGCCAGCCGCATCGCGATGGCCACCAGCCGCGCCTGGGTGCCGTCGTGCAGGTCGCGCTCGATCCGGCGCAGCTCTGCGCCGTGTGCGTCGAGCACGTCTGCCCGGGTGCGGGTCAACACGGCGACCCGGTCGGCGAGCTGTTCGGCCGCCGAGTGCGACAGCACTACGAGGCAGATCCGGGCATGTGCGCGAGCGATCGGCGCGAAGGCCAGGTACGCCAGCGCGGTGAGCAGGAGGATCTGCAGTGCACCGAGGGTGAAGGCTGTCGCCCAATTGGTGACCGGGACATCGATGAACAACCGTGGCCGATTCTCCGGTGCGAACGCCCACCACAGTGGTGTGGCGACTGCGGCGGTCAGGAGGTTACCCACGCACAGCAGTGCGAGCAGGCCGAGCGCCACTCCGGTGATGGCGTTCACCGGCAGCCAGAGCAGGTCGCGGGGCGTTGCCGGATCGGCCCATGCTCGGCGCCCCATCACGTGCAGAACAGGGCGCGGTGCCAACGGCGTCTCGAGCAGTCGGCCGGCGCGGTCACGGTGCCAATTCGCCCATCGCCGGGCGAGCCTCGGATGGCACAGCAGCGGCAGTGCGAGCAGCGTGGCGATCCCGGTGACCAGTGATCCGAGGAGGTAGGTCCCGCCACGCCACGCCTGCACCCACGGCCGACCCGACGTCACAGGATGCCCTTTCTGCGTACCCTCCTTTGGGGAAGCCTCCCTGCGCGTTCCCGACACGGCGTCAAGTCTGCCCGGTGGCCGCTGCCCGTGGCACTACAGCCACCTGTACCTCACATCCGGTGGTACGGGGTATCGGCATCCGACGGTCGCGGAATTTAGCGTCGGACGCATGAAGTTCAACAGCAGAAACCCATCGAGACGACGCGGGACGCTGGTGGCCACCGCGCCCCAGTCGCTGCGGCCGGGTGCACTGCCGACATTCACGACACCACCGTGCGCGGTGCAATTGGATTCGGTGTCGAAAGTATACGGGTCGGACAGGAGCGAGGTACGCGCTCTCGACGGGGTGACGGCCGGATTCCCGCGCGGTACGTTCACCGCCGTAATGGGTCCGTCCGGGTCCGGCAAGAGCACGTTTCTGAACTGCGCGGCCGGTCTGGACCGCCCGACATCGGGCCGGGTCGTGCTGGGTGACACGGATTTGTCCGGCCGGTCGGAGACCGAGTTGACCGAGCTGCGCCGCGACCGGATCGGGTTCGTCTTTCAGGCGTACAACCTGCTCGGTGCGCTGACCGTGGCGGACAATGTCACGTTGCCCCTCCGGTTGGCTGAGAAACCGGTCGATGCCGAGCAACTGGCGAGCGTCCTCGCTGCAGTCGGGCTCGCTGAGCATCACGACCGGCGCCCGAGTCAGCTCTCCGGTGGCCAGCAACAGCGGGTGGCGATCGCGAGAGCTCTCATCAACCGGCCCGATCTGGTGTGCGCCGACGAACCGACGGGCGCGCTGGACAGCCGTAACGGCCGCCAAGTCCTGGCACTGCTCAGGAAGATCGTCGACGACCTGGGGCAGACCGTGCTGATGGTGACGCACGATCCGGTCGCGGCCGCGCAGGCCGACACCGTGGTGTTTCTCGCCGACGGCCGGTTGGCCGGCGAGATGACCCGACCGTCCGTCGAGCAGATCGCCGAGCGGATGACTCACCTGGGGGAGCAGTGAGCCGCCGCGTGCTGTCGAAGCGCCTGCTGGCGCTGGCCTGGAAGACGGTCAAGGGGCGGAAGGGCGGGTTCGCCGCGGCATTCGTCGCGGTGCTGTTCGGCTCGGCGTTGATCACGGCCTGCGGGATCCTGCTGGAGAGCAGCGAGCGCTCGGGCGTGCCGACCGAGCGCTACCAGGCCGCCGACCTGGTGGTGGGCGCCTCGCAGGCACTGCCGGTGGCCGACGACGTAGATCCCAGGTTCGGCGAGCGGGCCACCCTGCCGGCCGCCCGGGTTGGCGACATCGCGCGAGTGCCTGGCGTCCGATCGGCGATCCCCGACGTCAACGTCCCGGTCAGCCTCGTGACGGCGGACGCCGAGGTGCTCGCCGGGCCGGACGGCACCCCCGCGCTCGGGCATGGTTGGCAGTCGGCCGCGCTCGGCCCGTTCACCACGAGCACCGGCCGGGCCCCGGCCGGGCCGGACGATGTGGTGCTGGACTCCGCGCTGGCCGAGCGGGCCGACATTACCGTCGGCGCGTGGGTGCGACTCGCGGTCGGCTCGAACACGTCGATGTACCGGGTGACAGGCATCGCGGGTCTGCCTGGAGGCCGACTCGCCCGGCAGTCCGCACTGTTCTTCACCGATGATCAGGCCCGAAAGCTGACCGGCCAACCGGACCGGGTGGACGCGATTGGCGTGCTGGCCGCACCCGGAGTCAGTGCCGACGAGTTGGCAAGCGCCATCAAGTCGGCAGTCCCCGATGCGGTCGTCTACACCGGCAGCGACCGAAGCGAGGCCGAGTTCCTCGACATCGGCACCACGCGTTCGTTCATCAGCGAGCTGTCCCTGGCGTTCGGCGGCAGCATGATTTTGGTGATCATGATCGTTGTGGCGAGCACACTCGCCCTGTCCGTTCGGCAACGGCTGCGGGAACTGGCCCTGCTGAGGGCGATCGGCGCGACCCCGAAGCAGGTGCTCGGCATGATCGCCGCAGAGACGATGGTGGTGGCCACGCTCGGAGCAGTGCTGGGCGTGATTCCCGGCATCGGCCTCAGCTTCCTCCTCCGCGAAACCTTCATCATGGTCGGCGCGGTACCAGACGACTTTGTACTGTCGATCAGCCCGCTGCCGGTACTCCCGGCGATGGTGCTGTGCCTGGTCGGCGCCCGTTTGGGCGGCTGGATAGCCGCACGGCGCGCGGCCAGGCTCAGGCCGGTGGACGCGCTCGGCGAGGCCGCGGTGGAGCCGCGCAAACTCGGGTGGCTCCGGTTGACCGTCGGCTTGCTGCTGGTCCCCACCGGTCTCGCCATGGCGGTCGTGCTGCCATGGGTGCTACCCGGTGAAGGGGCCGCTGAAAGTGCGGCCTTCTCTGCGTTCCTGCTCCTCTTCGCCGTCGCGCTGCTGGGGCCGCGGTTGCTCGGCGGTGCCGTCACCGTGCTGGGCCCCTGGTTAAGCCGCGGGTCGGGCGTCAGCGGGTTCCTTGCGACAGCGAACGCGCACGCCAACTCGCGGCGGCTTGCCGCGGCGACCACCCCTTTGATCATGGGCATAATCCTGGCCGCCGGGCAGCTTTTCAGCGGGACGACCGCGAGCTCGGCCGCGCAGGATCAGGCCGCAGACGGACTGCGCGCGGACTACGTCGTCACATCCACGTCCGCCGGCGTGTCGCCCGAGGTCGCGGACATGCTCCGGGACGTGCCTGGCGTCTCGGCGGTGACCCCGGTCGTGCGTACACGTACGCTGGCAACCTTCGGCTCGAGCCACAGCCCCCAATTCAGGACCTACTCGTCGCAGGGGGTCACCGGTGACCCGCTCGCCGAGACCATGGATCTCGCCGTTCTCGAGGGCGATGTCGCGGATGTGCGGGGCGACACGGTGGCGTTGAGCCGGATCGCGGCGGGCACCCTCGGCGTCGCTCTCGGCGACAGCATCGACCTTCGCCTCGGTGACGGCACACCGATCAAACCCACGGTGGTGGCGCTCTACGAGAGAGGACTCGGCCTCGGTGACGTCACGCTGCCGCACGACCTCGTCCTAGAGCACACCACCGACCGCCTGGACCTCGCGGTGCTGGTCACGGCGGCCACGGGAACCGACGCTGCGGCACTCGGCGACGCATTGCGCTCCGCCGTCCACCACCTCCCAACCGTCCGGGTCAACAACCGCGAGCCGTTCATCGCCGCGCAGAGCGCCGCGGTCGCCGGCGAGTCGGCGGTCGGCCTCATCCTCAACGCGGTCCTACTCGGCTACCTCGCGATCGCCGTGGTGAACACCCTGGTGATGGCTACCGCCTCGCGCTTCCGCGAATTCGCCCTACTCCAACTGGTCGGCGCCACCCGCCGCCAGGTGTTCGCGATGATGCGCAGCGAGACGCGGATCGTCGTCGTCGCAGCCGTGCTCATCGGTACCCTGGGCGCGATCCCGTCATTGATCGGCACCAGCATCGGACTGACCAGGACGCTGATTCCGTCTATCCCACCGCTCGTCTACCTGGGAATCGTCGCGGTCACCGCGCTGCTCGGCTCGGCCGCCATCATGACCTCCACTCGAATCGCCATGCGGTCGCAGCCGGTCAACGCGATTGGCGTTCGCGAGTGACGCCGACGGCACTACAGCCAGCTTTACCAATTGTCGGGTGGTACGAGGTATCGATCAGCCCGGGTGACCACGCCTGGTGGCGGCGGCCGGTCAGGCCGGGTCGCCGCCAGTTCGGCGTTCGCTCGGTCAGGCGGGGATCGCCGTCAGTTCGTTCGCGCGTTCGGTGACGAGGGTGAGCACCCGAGCTGCCGTGCTGGCCTCGTCGGCGGGGATGTCCCCGTACAGCCAGGCGCTCAGGTCGGCGACGGCGGCGACGACGCCGCGCTGGGTGGCGCGACCGGTGTCGGTGAGCGCCACCAGCGGCTCGTCGCCTCCGGTGGCGGGGGACGGGCCATCGACCTGTGCGAGCCCGGCGTCGACGAGTTGGGCGATCACCTGATGCACGGCCGACTCGTCGATCTTGAGCGTGCTGGTGACCCGGTGCGTGAGGTGTGCGCGTTCGACCGGGCCCTGGGCGAGGACGTGCAGCGCGACCACCTGGTTGAACGTGACGCCGAGGGGACCGATGGCCCGTTCGAGCAGGGCGCGGGTGGCGTAGTGGGCCTGGCCGATGACCTGGCCGTTGAGGGTGGGGACGGTGGACATGACGCCTCCTTCAGTACGTTGGTGGAACCAACGTTGGTCGTGCCAACGTAACACCTAATCGTGGGTCGCGCCAACGATTACTGGTAGGCTGGGCCGCATGGACAACGCGGCCCCGCAGTCACCCGCCGGGCTCAGCACCACCCCGAGCTGGCTGCTCAACCAGAGCGCCAGTCACGCCGCCCGCCTGCTCAGCGAGGGCTTCGCCGCGCACGACCTGCGCGGCTACCACTACCGACTTCTCGCCACCCTTGCCGAGGACGGGCCCGCGAGCCAGGCCGACCTCGGCCGGCGCTGCGCCATCGACCGCAGCGACGTGGTGGCCGCCATCAACGACCTGGCCGGCCGAGGGCTCGTGGTGCGCGCCCCCGACCCGGCCGATCGCCGCCGCAACGTCATCAGCGCCACCGACGCCGGCGCCGACGAGGCCCGCCGGATGGGCGCGACGCTCGAGCGCGTCCAAGCCGACCTGCTCGCCCCGCTGTCCGCCACCGAGCGCGAGCAGCTGACGCGACTGCTCACCCGACTGCTGCGCCACCACAGCCGGCACTGACCCGCCTCAGCGGGCCTCGCGCAGCTCCGCCAGCCGGGCCTCGATCTCGGCCAGCTCGGCGCGCAGCTTCTCGGCCTGCTGCTCCGCCTCGGCCCGCTCAGTGCCGAGGATCTGCTCCACCGCCTCCTGCACCCCCGGCACGTCGACCAGGGCCACCATCTTCAACGCCTCCGCCGGCTTCACCACGTACGGCTTCGCCAGGGCCTTGCTGCCCTGCTGCGCGGCGACGGTCCACTCACCGTCGGCGTACGCCAGAGTCACGGTGAGGCCCGCGGGGCCCTTCGGCTTGACGGCCTTGACCGCCCGCCGCGCCGGCGGCTTCTCCGTCTGCTCCACCTTCGGCTCCTCCTGTCGCTGCGCGGGCACCCGCGGCGTGTCCAACACGAACTCCGGCGCGGCCACCGCTGGCGGCTCGGGCTCGGGCTTCGGCTCCACCACCCGACGAGTGACGCCCTTGGGCGCCACGGCGAGGTCTGCGGGGGAGAACGGCAACTCGTCGCGACCGAAGCGCACCACCACGAACTCGTCGGACACCTCCGGGTCGGTCAGCTCGATCACCTGACCGACCTGACCGGCGATCTGCCCCGCCGACGCGGTGAACACCACCCGCGGTTTACGCCCGGCCGCCAACGACTCCCGGATGCTCTGCACCTCGCTAGTGGACAAACCCTGGCCGGCATCCATCACAACCCTCTTCCGTACACCTGTTTGATTGCTGTCTTGATACCAGCCGACTGCGACACCCGACGCACGGGGCTCACGCCCGCTCAGCCGCCCAGCGCCCGCAGCGCCCGGTCCGCGTGCTCGTTCATGCTGACCTCGCTGTGGATCACCTCGATGACCCGCTGGTCGGTGCCGATGACGAACGTCATGCGCTTCATGCTCAACGGCCCCAACGGCACCCGCCGCTTGACCCCGAACTGCTGCGCCACCAAGCCGTCGGCGTCCGACAGCAGCGGGTAGTCGAAGCCGTGCAGCTTCGAGAACTCGGCCTGCTTCGCCACCGGGTCGCGGCTGATGCCTACCCGCGTCGCGCCCAGCGCGGTGAACTCCGCCGCGAGGTCGCGGAAGTGGCAGCTCTCCGCCGTGCACCCCCGGGTCATCGCCGCCGGGTAGAAGAACAGCACCACCGGCCCGGCCGTCAGGAACTCCGACAGCCGCCGCGGCGTGCCCATCTCATCCGGCAGCTCGAAATCCTGCACCACGTCGCCGACACCCACACCCGCCACCGCGCACCTCCATCGTCTGATCGATCGCGCGGTGAGCGTAAGCGATCACGCCCAGAGCGCCGCCACCTCGTCGGCCACCACGTCGGCCTGGGCCCGCCCGGCGCGCGCCGCGCCCGCGCGCCGGGCCGGGTCCAGCACGTTGCGGCCGATCGCGGTGCGCGCCGCCGCGTCCGGGGTCAGCACCACCACCCGCGAACCGGCCGCCCGCAACGCGTCCACCTGCGCCGACAGCCGTGGCATCGGCCCGAACGCCGCCGACGTCGGCGCGAGCACCAACACCCTGCGCGCGTCCGCCGCCAGGTCCGCGTTCACCGACGAGCGCATCCCACCGTCGACGAAACGGCGCGCGCCGATCGTCACCGGCGGCCACACCCCGGGCACCGCGCAACTCGCGCCCACCGCGTCCACCAGGGACACCCCGCTGTCGCGGTCGAACACCACGAACTCACCGGACGACGCGTCCACCGCCGTGATCAGCAGCCGTCGCAGCGGCCACTCCCGGTCCGGCAGACGGGCCTCGATCACCGCCCGCCGCGACGCCTCCGACGGGGTACGCGCCGCCACCGCCATCGCCCCGATCCGTACCCGCGAGCGCACCGCGTCGCGGGTCCTGCCACCGGCCCAGATCAGCCGCGCCAGCGTCGCGAAGCCCAACCGCGCCGCCAGCTCACTCGAGGGCGGCGCCAACTGCTCGCTGTAGAAACGCTCGACGGGCAACCCGGAGCACACCTGGGCGCCGACCACCGAACCCGCCGACGTGCCCACCACCAGATCCGCCTCGGTGACCGGCACGCCCCGCTCGACCAACCCGGCCAGCAGCCCCAACTCCCAGGCCACCCCGGTCACCCCGCCACCGCCGAGCACCAACGCCCGCTGCATGTGACTCTCCTCTCGACGACCGACCCGCGCCGGTCACGGTAGCGTCGGCGTAGCCCTTGCGCAGACCCTGGGAGGCACCGTGGCACCCGTCACCGTCATCACCGGCGGCGGCCGGGGCATCGGCGCGGCCACCGCCCGTCGGCTCGCCGCCGCCGGTCACCACGTCGCCCTGTGCTACCGCCGCGACGAGGCCGCCGCCACCGCCGTCCTGGCCGACCTGCGGGCCGTCGGCGCACAGGCCATCGCGGTACGCGCCGACACCACCGACCCCGAGCAGGTACGCGCCCTGTTCGACGCGGCCGCTCAGCTCGGCCCGCTCACCGGCCTGGTCAACAACGCCGGCGTCACCAGCCTGATCGGGCCGTTCACCGAGCTGCGCGTCGAGGACCTGCGCCGGGTCGTCGACGTCAACCTCGTCGGCTACGTCCTCTGCGCCCAGCAGGCCGCCCGCCGGCTCACCGGCGGCGGGGCGATCGTCAACGTCTCGTCGGCGGCGGCGACCCTCGGCAGCCCAGGGGAGTACGTGCACTACGCCGCTGTGAAGGCGGCCACCGACACCCTCACCGTCGGCCTGGCCAAGGAACTCGCCCCGAAGGGCATCCGGGTCAACGCCGTGGCCCCCGGCATCGTGCGCACCGACATCCACGCCGACTCCGGGGTGCCCGACCGCGCCGACTCCGCCGTCGGTCGCATTCCGCTGGGCCGCGCCGGCGAACCCGACGAGATCGCCGCCGCCATCGCCTGGCTGCTCGGCCCGGACGCCTCGTACGCCACCGGGACCGTGCTGCGCGTCTCCGGCGGTCTCTGACCGTGCTGCGGGGTGCCGTCGCACGGCACCCCGCACGCACCTCAGTGGGTGAACAGCTTCGCCGCGGTGACGACGGTCTGCGCGATTCCGTAGCCGAGCAGCGCCGCCACCACCAACCAGGAGATCCACAACCGGGCCTGCTGCCCGGGTCGGCTGTCCTCACTCATCGCGTACCACTCCTCTGCGCCGTCGTGTCCTCGTCCCGATCCGTGTTCTCATCCGCGCCCTGTTCCCGGTTCTGCTCCGTCGCCGGTTCGTGGTAGCGCTGCGGCACCGGCCGCACCAGCAGGTTCGCCACGAAGCCCACGGCCAGCACAGCCACCATTGTGAACAGCGCCGGCCGGTACGCAGCGGCCGTCAGTGAGCCCGGCTCGCCCTGCGCGTCGAGGAACCCGTTGACGATCAGCGGACCGGCGATCCCCGCCGCCGACCAGGCGGTCAGCAGCCGACCGTGGATCGCGCCGACCTGGAAGGTGCCGAACAGGTCCCGCAGGTACGCCGGCACGGTCGCGAAGCCACCGCCGTAGAACGACAGGATCACGCAGGCCAACAGCACGAACAATGCCGTCGAGGTCTGCCCGACGAGCGCCAGCAGCGCGTAGAGCACCATGCCGACACCCAGGTACACCAGGTAGATCGGTTTGCGGCCGATGACGTCCGAGGTGGACGACCACACGAACCGCCCGGCCATGTTGAACAGCGACAGCAGACCCACGAACCCGCCGGCCGCAGCGACGGTCACCGCCGAGGTGCCGTTGTCCCGGAAGAAGTCCTGGATCATCGGGCTGGCCTGCTCCAGGATGCCGATGCCGGCGGTCACGTTGCAGAACAGCACCACCCACAGCAGCCAGAACGAGCGGGTCTTCACCGCGTTCGCCGCCGACACGTTCGCCGTGGTGACCAGCGGCTTCGCCGCCACGCTGGCCGGGTCGAAGCCGGCCGGCCGCCAGCCCTGCGCCGGCACCCGCACGTTCGCCACACCGAACATCATGATCACGAAGTAGCCCAGGCCGAGCGTCACGAACAGCCACACCAGGGCGCTGCCCGACGCCGTCGACCCCGCGTTGGACGGGTCGTAACCGGCGTCGAAGAACGACAGCAACTGCCGGGACAGGGGAGAGGCCACCATCGCCCCACCACCGAACCCCATGATCGCCAACCCGGTGGCCAGACCCGGCCGGTCCGGAAACCACTTGATCAACGTGGAGACGGGGGAGATGTACCCGATGCCCAGACCAATGCCGCCGAGCAACCCGTAGCCCAGATACAGCAACCACAACTGCTTCGTGGCGATGCCCAGCGAACCCACCAGGAAGCCCGCCGCCCAGAAACAGGCCGAGACGAACATGGCCTTACGCGGCCCGTTCGCCTCCACCCAGGTCCCGGCGACCGCGGCGGACAACCCGAGCATCACGATCGCGATGCTGAAGATCACCCCGATCGCCGTCTGGCTGGTGTCGAAGTGGGCGATCAGCGAGTTCTTGTAGACGCTGGTCGCGTAGACCTGACCGATGCAGAGGTGGATGGCCAACGCCGCCGGGGGAATGAGCCACCTGCTGTAACCGGGCGGCGCGACGGTGTGCCGACGATCGAGTGCGGAAAGCATGCGCTGCTTCCTCTCCGACGAGGACGAGAAACGTCGCACCCAACGTGCCCACACCACACGCACACCGCAAACCTCACCGTCGCCGGACGGTCATCCCGGTGAGCTGAGCGGTCAGTCAGCGACCGCACGAAGTTGATGACTAACGCAGATCCGGCAGGTGCCAGCCGCCAGCCAACGCGTCGGCGTCCGCCGGACCCCAACTGCCCTTCTCGTACGACTGCACCGCCGTCGGCAGATCGAGGATCGGCTCGACGATGCGCCACTCCTGTTCAATCGTCTCGGCACGCGCGAAGCGCAGGTGCTGCCCGTCCATCGCGTCGTCGAGCAGCCGCTCGTACGCCTCCTGCCGACGACCGAGAGCCGCGCCGAAGTCGACGGACAGATCCACCGGACGGCTCGCCACCTCAGCACCCGGGCTCTTCGCCTGGATCGACATCGTGATGCCGTCACCGCGCCCGAGGCGGAAACGCAGCAGGTTCGCGGCCCTCGCCGTGCCCCGCTCGGCGGGGATCAGCGAGCGCTGCGGCTGCTTGAACTCGACCACGACCTCCGTCGCCGTCCCCGGCAGGGACTTACCGGTACGCAGGTAGAACGGCACACCCGCCCAGCGGGGGGAGTCGACAGTCAACCGGGCCGCCACGAACGTCTCCGTGTTCGAGCCCGCAGCCACGCCGGGCTCGTCGCGGTAGCCGGCGTACTGCCCCCGGACGGTGGACTCCGGCGACAGCGGCGCGACCTGCCGCAGCACCGCGGCCTCCGCCTCCCGGAACGCCGCGGTGTCCTCGCTGGCCGGCGCCTCCATCGCGATGAGCGCCACGACCTGAAGGATGTGGTTCTGCAGCACGTCCCGGGTCGCGCCCACCGTGTCGTAGAAGCCGGCCCGACCCTGCGTGCCGAAACCCTCGGCGAGGGTCACCTGAATGTTGTCGATGTGCTCGTTGTTCCACAGCGGCTCGAACAGCCGGTTGGCGAACCGGAAGGCATAGAGACCCTCGACGGCTTCCTTGCCGAGGTAGTGGTCGATGCGGAACACCCGCTCCGGCGCGAAGGCCGCGCCCAGCGTGCGATCCAACTCGCGGGAGGACTCCAGGTCACGCCCGAACGGCTTCTCCACGATCACCCGACCCCGGTCGGCCAGACCCACGGCCGCCAGGCCCTCGACGACGGAGCCGAACACCGCCGGAGGGATCGCCAGGTAGAAGACCGGCCGCTCGGCGTCGCGCAGCCGCTGCGCCAGCCGCTGGTACGTCGTCGGGTCCGCGTAGTTGCCGGAGATCATCGAAAGGTTGTCCGCCAGCCGGTCGAAAGTCTCGTCGTCGACCTCGTCATTGGCCTCAGCGACCGACTTGCGGGCCATCGTGACGAGCTGTTGATCATCCCAGGGGGAGCGGGCCACCCCGATCACCGGGACGTCCAGGCGATCGCGCCGGGTCAACTCGTACAGCGCCGGGAACAGCTTCTTCGAAACAAGGTCTCCCGTGACGCCGAACAGCACGACCGCGTCTGAGCGCATGCGCATGGCACTTCCATTCGATCATGAAATTCTGATCTTACGAACGGACAACCGCGCGGCCCAGCGCGAGAATTCCCTGCGAGGGGCGCACGTGAGGTCGGCGACAGCGACGGCGCTTACCCTGAGAAGGTTCGCAGCTCAGGTGTGATGCGGGCAACGTCCCACCGTGATCTACGAAGTTCGATCACGATAATGCCTGCGAAGACCTGTCGGTAGGGGAGGAGAGACTGCCGACATGAGTCCACCCTTCGGGACCGTGGTCATCACGGGCGCCGCCGGCCGCATCGGCAGCGCACTCCGCCACGCCCTCCGCGACGAGACCCGCCACCTCGTCCTCATCGATCGCGACCCACTGACCGCGCAGTCGCCGGTGGAGCGGGTCATCCGCCTTGACCTCACCGACCTCGACGCCCTGACCTCCGCGTTCGAGGGCGCCGACGTGGTGATCCACCTCGCCGGGCTGCCGGACGAGGCCCCACTTGCCGACCTGCTGGACGCCAACGTGCTCGGCACGTTCCACGTCCTCGAGGCCGCCCGCCGGCAACAGGTCGACAGGGTCGTCCTTGCCAGCAGCAACCGGGTCACCGGCTTCCACCCCGTCGGAAAGATCGTCAACCCCGAAGATCCGGTCCGACCGGACGGGTTCTACGGAGTGAGCAAGGTGGCAATCGAGGCTCTCGCCCGCCTGTACGCGGACAAGTTCGCCCTGTCCGTGGTCTGCCTGCGCATCGGCAGCTTCGAGGACAGACCAGACGACGCCCGATATCTCGCCACCTGGCTCAGCCCGCGCGACTGCCTCGGGTTCATCCGAGCGGCCATCACCGCACCCGACGTCTCCTTCGCCACCGCCTACGCCGTGTCGGCCAACACCCGCCGGTTCTGGGACCTCGACGCTGGCATCCAGCTCGGCTACACGCCGGTCGACAACGCCGAAGACCACGCCGCCCACGTCGTCGGCGCCGACGACCCCATCGACTCCCGCGCACCCCAGGGAGGCAGGTACGCCAGCGCCGAGACCACCCTCACCCACATCCGCGGCGGGCAACTGAACCCCTGACGAGGAGTACAGAATGGACCGCACCGCCCAACAGAGGAGAGCCCGACAATGAAGCTGGCAGTCGATCAGTCACCGGGCACAGCACCAGAGGTGGTGTGCCTGCCCATGTTCACCATGACCCGCACCGCCACGGCTGCCGCGTTCAGCCCAGCCCTCGCAGGCGCGGGCCTACGAGAGACATACCTGGACCTACCCGGCCACGGCGACAGCCCCGCGGACTGCCCACCGACGTCCCTGGCGGTGCTGGACACCGTGTGCGAGTGGCTCGACCACCACATCGACGCGCCGGTCCTGCTCGCCGGCGGCTCCTACGGCGCGTACCTGGCCACCGGCATCGCCCGCCGACGACCCGAACTCGTCCGCGGTCTGCTCCTCGTCTGCCCGGGCGTCACCATCGCCCGCGACAGCCGGGACCTGCCCGACGAACCACCGCTCGAAGCGCCCACGGGCTGGCTCGACGCCGCTCCCGCCGCCCTGCACGCCCACCTCGACGCCGCCCTGGGCCATCGCACGTCAACGGTCGTCGCGACGGTGCTCGCGGCACTGAACTCCGGCGGTCCCGGTGACACGACGTTCCAGGAGAGGCTGCAAACCGGGCCCGACTACGCGTTGCCCGACGAAAACGCCGACGTCGTCTTCGACGGCCCGGTCACGGTGATCACCGGCCGACAGGACAGGATCGTCGGGTACGCCGACCAGTTCCGCGCCATGCGCCGCTATCCGCGCGGCACCTTCACGGTGATCGACGCGGCGGGGCACTACCTGCCGTACGAACAGCCCGCGTTACTGCGGTCACTCACCCAGGACTGGCTGCGCCGCACACCGGGCATCCCAGCGGCCTGACGCAGCGCCGGCAGGGGAGTGCATCGCCACTGGCCTATCCGTCAGTCCGGCCAGGACCAGGGCCACGCAGCGAGCGACGCCACGCTCCAGACACCGGCGGGTCGGCCGGAGCGCGGTGTGGTTCAGCGGCGTTTGATGCGTACCCCGTCCGGGCGCGCGGCATCGGCGATCTCAATGCTTCGCGGCAAATAGACGGTCATGTGTTTTCCGTGTAGCGGTGTCAGGTCGAGTCCCGGCGCTGAGCTCACGATCGAGAGGTTCTTGAGCTCCGCCAGTCCGACGAGCGGAGTGAGGTCGAACACGTGTTCGCTGTTGCCAATGCTCAGCCAGCGAAGCTGAGACAACCCGGCCAAGGGACTCAGGTCGGTGACGGGTGTCCGGTCAATCACCAGCTCGGTCAGAGTGTCGATCAAGGCCAGCGCGGCCAGGTCCGTCAACCATGTGCAGGCGGCTAACCACAGGTACGTGACTTTCAGTTGACGGAGTTTCACCGCCAGCTCATGGACCCCGCCGGCAGGCTCCTCGCTGTCATAGAGCGCCAGCTGCGTCAGGTTTCGCAGAGGATCGAGCATCGCCGGATGCCACAGCGGGGGTGGACTGAAATTCAGGTATCGCAGCGCGATGAGCTCAGCGAGGAGGCGTCCGCTAACCTCCACTCCGCCCAACGCGAGCCATCTCAGCTGCGTCATCTGGGTGAGGGCGGTGAGGTCCTGGTCGGGTGCAAGGCCCCACAGGGACAGGTCGGTAAGTCTTTGCAACTTTGGCAGCGAGGAGAGATCCAACAGTTGCTGATCGGCTTCCAACCAAATGCTGGACAGGTCGGAACTCTTGGCCAGATGATCAAGGTCGCCAACGACCCCATTCGCGGTCAGCTGAACTTCGGTCAGATGCGGCACGTCCGACAGTTGGGCCAGGTCCAACTTTTGGTCGCTGCGGATGACCGTCTTGGCGAGGTGACGCAGCCGGGGCAGCGCGGGGAGCAGGGTGGCATTGCGGATCGTCGCCTCGCCACCGTCAAGAGGGGCGTCAGCGAGGACCCGGTCGGCATAATCGGTGGGGTCGAAGTACTCCCACGCCGTGATGAGCTGCTGCTGGACGCGAGGTCGGGGGTCGGTGCCGTAGCGGGCGAGGGTAGCGAGCGCATCGGGACCGTTGACCAGAGCCACGGCCCTGACCGTGGCGGCGGCCTGGGCCTCGCTCAACGTGCTGAGATCGGCCGGCAGTTCGGCGAGCAGCGGTTCCCCAACGGCCGCAAGGGAACGGGCTTCGGCAACGGACCGGGGCAGCAGCTCGCGCAGGTGGGAACGGATCCGGGTAAGTACTTCCGGCTCGACCGCGGGCGCAGTTTCCAGGCATGCCGCAGCGAGCAGCCGCAACCTCCGGGCCTGCTTCGGTCGCTCGCCGGCGAGCGTGAGCAGGCCGGTGAGGAGTTGCATGCGGACAGGCGCATTGGCGTGGCCGGCGGCCAGAATGATGGTTTCGCGCCAGGTGTCGAGATGGGCGTGCTCGAGGAGGGCACCGGTGTGCCCTTGGTCAGCGGCTTCACGGGCAGCCAGGTATTCCTGAAAGGTGCGATGGACGAAGTCGATGCGGTCGGGCACCGGTTCACGAAGGACGCCGCTGCGTTGGATCATGTGCTCAAGCACGGCGACAACAGAGGCGGTGATGTGACGGATCCCGGCCAGTCGATGCTCGAAGCGCTGTGTGGCTTCGGCGCGGGTGAGTTCGGTGCGGCTGTTCTGGGTCATCCACCAAGCGACCTCCTGCAACAGTTGCGCCTGGTCGCGGCTGGTCAGTTCCGGTAGCGCGGTGGGCACGCCACGTTGGTAGTCGCGGCGGTGCAGCAGCATGTCGATGGCGGCCTGGTAGATGTCCATCCGATTGCGGGGCAGGTTGCTGTCACGGTCCAGGTTCAGCGCGCACAGCATCGCGCACAGCAGCGGGCTGCCCGCGAGGTTCTGCAGGTGGGCGCTGCCGTCGAGTTGGGCTAGTAGCCGTTGTTCGTAACCGGGTAACAGGTGGGGTTCGCAGGGCAGGTCGGCGGCGCGACGGACCGCTTCGTGCCAGTGCCGGATCAGCGCCTTGACGTCGGCCGGTCCCATTCGCTCCAGAAACACCGAGGCGAACCCTTCGGTGTCCAGCCAGCGGGCCGACGCCGCAGCCGGCCGGGAGGTGACCACGACCCGCAGGTCCGGATAGGCGGATAGCAGGCCGTGCAGCCAGTCACGGACCGTCCGCCGTTGACCTTCGGGCACCTCGTCGACGCCGTCGACCAACAGGATCGCCCCGGTGCCGAGTTGGCGGTGCACCCAGCCGGGAGGCATCAGCCCGGCGATCGTGGCGGCGATCAGGTCGAGGAACCGTTCCGGGGGAGGCAACGGCTGGGCGACGTGGTCACGCAGCCGGATCAGGAACGGAGTACGGCCGTTCCAGCTGTCGAGTTCTCCGGTGAACCCATGCCGCGCCGCGGTGACCGCGATCCACTGCATCAGAGTGGTCTTGCCGGAGCCGGCGTCACCACGCAGCAGGACCCGCGCCGCGTCGCCAAGGGCCTGCTCGGCCCGTACCGAAGCGCTGTCACCACCACCGTCGGAGCGCAACAGGCCGGGACCCCAGCGGAACCCACCGCGGCGCAGGCTACGGGTGGTGCCGCCGGTGACGGCCAGGCTGATGTACGCGATGCTCAGCGGGGTACGCAACCGGTAGCGGTGCACGTCGACGCCGAACAGTTCCAGGTGGTCCAGCACGGTGAGCAGATGGGACAGGTACCGGCCTCGGAACTGGGCGTCATGACTGGTCCCGGTAGGGGCGTCCAAGCTGGTCACCGGTAGGCGCGCCAGAACCTGGGTGAGGCCCTCGGCCACCGTGGACAGCCGTTCCAATGTCTGTACGGTGGCGCGACCTTGGAACGGGGGGAGTTGCACGACCAACTGGGTCAGACAGGTGCAGCACTCGTCGAGGACCCTGCCGTACAGGTGACCTGCCGCCTCGCTCAGGGCCGCCCTCGCGGGAATGTCGGGCAGTTGTCGGCGCAGTCGGGTGGCCATCAACGCGGGGTCTACATCGTCGGCGAACACTGCGGCGTCGGACAGGTCCGCGTCGCGTAGCGTATCGGCCACCGCGTTCAGAGCGGCGGCGATCTCATTGTCGGGCAGCGCCGGCTCCCGGCGGCGAACCAGCGGCTGCAGGCGTTCGTAGACGGTGTCGACGATGTCGTCCAATCGCCGGCCCGCCCGGCGCAGGCCGAGGTCATCGGTGATCCCAGAGCGGATCAGGTCGATGAGCGGCGTCTCACGTTCCCGTTGTTCCCGGCGGCGTCCCAGCCATCGTTTCACCGCCGGTGTCACCACCGAGCCGGCCAGGCGCAGCAACGCCGTCTCGACCATCCCCACGCCGCGTCTCCTCCTGGTCTGCTGTGAGGTCTGACTGGTGCGCGTGCCAACAGCTCACGGAACGCCGGCTCCAGGTGTCAAGACAGCGACCACTGACGAAGCTACGTCGTGCAGAGATTCGTGGCTGTCCACCATCCAGCCGTTCCTGCGGCGATTCGATAATGCACATTATGTAAAGTGGCGCGTTCCGGGGGTCCCCTCGCCGTCCATCCCACGGGGTCAGTCGCGCGTCAGGCCCGGCGGACACGCGTCCTCGTCCGGCCCGACGAGCCGTACGTTGACCAGCGGGTTGCGCCGCAGGGCCGCGAGCACCGCACCGCTGGCGCCAATGTCGGTCCAGGTGTCGTCCCACAGGGCGGAGACGAGCCAGGAGCGATCCGCCGGAAAGAACAGGTCGGGCAACGCCCCGTCGCCGCGCATGTGACCGGCCCGCCAGGTGAGAGCCTGTTCCGGCCCGGCCTGGACCAGCACGTAGGGCCAGTCCCAGTAGAGGGACACCCTCGGGGCATGAGGGAAGACGACGTCGTGGGCGCCGGTGTCGAGAAAGCCCAGCCACCAGGGCTGATCCGGCGTGCACGCCACCAGCTCGTCGATCACGGCGCGTTCGTGGGCGTCGAAACCGGCCCCGGCGGGCGGGTGAAAGGTGCCGTACGCCTCGAACACCGGCGGGATCGCCGTGGTGACCGACAGGCCCTGCGTGGTCCGCCCGGCGAGCCAGGCGACGTCGCCGGCCGTGCCGATCCGCCAGGTGCGCCCGTCCTTGCTGACGTCCATGGGCTCCATCGGTGTCGTTGCGTCCTGCGGGTCGTGGTCGACGGCGGCGGGCGACGCATGTGGAGCCCACCCGGCTCGGCCAGGGGCCCGCCACTGGTGCCCCTCGGAGCAGGCCAGATCTGTCGGACCGTCGAGGTCCCGGTACACGATGGGCGTGCCGGGCCGACCACAGGTGGGACAGATGGCGGCGAGCGGCGTCATGTCGCGCACGATACGTGCTTCTTCATCGGCTCCGGCCGTGCTCGCGACGGTCCGGGATGAGGCTGCTCTCCCCCTCGTGCACCCGCTTCCCGAATACGCGAAAATGCTGCATAATATCCCTTATGCATGACAAACAGGACGAATCGCTCGCGGTACTGATCGAGGAGTTCCTGACCGCGCGCGCCACCCGTAAGCCCTCCCCGCACACCCTGGCCGCGTACCGCAGGGATCTGCACACGGTGGCCTCCCTGGTGGCGGAAGATGCCACCCCTCCCCTACCCCTGGACGCGCT
>NZ_QGSY01000204.1 GCF_003857035.1 Micromonospora arida | reverse complement strand
GCGCGGCACCGCGCCCCGCGCCGTGCCGCGCACCGCGCCCCGCACCGCGCCGTGCACCGCGCCCCGCACCGCGCCGTGCACCGCGCCCCGCACCGCGCCGTGCACCGCGCCGCGCCGTAGCGCGCGCATGATCGCACTCGATCCAGGATGTAGTGCCCTCCGGCCGCGACGAGGGGACTCTTTCCAGGATTTAGCGCGATCACCGGTGCGCGGGCGCCCGAGACCAGCACGATCACGGTGGTCGGCGGGAACGAAGACCTCCGCCCGCTCCTCGATCAGCTCGCCGAGAGCAACCCGGACAGGCGTACGGGCACTGTGCAGGACACCGCCGCGGCGGTGACGCTTCCTCGCCAGCGAGGAAGCGTCACACATCCACGGTGTCCTGCTCCCCGTGGACGGCGGGGCCCTCGCGATCTGACGAACAGGCCGGCTCGGCGCGTCGGCGCCGAGCCGGCCTCACCCGCGACTGATCAGGATCGGTCAGACCTGGGCTGCCTGGAGGACTATCGCGGGGAGGCGGGAACGGAGCCTACTTGAGCTGCCCCGCGGTGAGGCCCGACTGCACCTGGCGCTGGAAGGCCACGTAGATGGCGAGCACCGGGAGCACCGCGATGCTCAGCCCAGCGAACAGCCGGGCATAGTCGCCGGCATAACCCTGGCTGACCGAGAGCGCGAACAGTCCCTGCGCCAGCATCCACTTGGACTCGTCGCCCTGCAACAGCACCTGCGGCAACAGGAACTGGTTCCAGTGGCTGAGGAAGTTGAAGATCGCCACGCTGATCAGTCCCGGACGGGCCATGGGCAGCATCACCCTGAAGAAGAGCCGGAAGTGACCGCAGCCGTCGACCAGTGCGGCCTCCGCCACCGAGGTCGGCAGGGTCCGGAAGAACGCGGTCAGGAAGAACACCGTGAACGGCAGTGAGTAGGCCGCGTACACGAGGATCAGCCCGAGCCAGGTGTTGAAGAGGCCGGCGTTGCGGACCACGAAGAAGAGTGGCACCAGGGCGAGGAACACCGGGAACATCAGGCCACCGACGAACAGGTAGTAGACGACCTGGCGGCCGCGGAACTCGTAGCGGGCGAAGACGTACGCGGCGGTGGCGCCCATCAGCATGGTGAGGCTGACCGAGCCGGTCACCACCACCAGGCTGTTGAGGAAGTACCGGCCGATGTGCGCGCCGGTCCAGGCCCGCGCCCAGTTGTCCAGGTGCAGCGCGCCGGGGAGCCCCCACGGGTCGGCGAGGATCTCACCGTTGGTCTTGAACGAGCTGATGAACATCCACAGCAGTGGCAGTACGGTGAGCAGGCCCCAGAGCAGCAGGAAGCCGTGCGAGAGGGCGTTGGCCACGCCGAGTTCCCGGCGTATCGGGCGGTCCCCGCTGACGACCGGGGTCGGGGCGGTCGCGGTGGGCTGATCCAGAGTGGTCACGAGTACTCGATCCGTTCGCGCCGGCCGACCCGCAGCGACAGCACCGCCACCGAGAGGGTCAGGAAGAACATCACCACGCCGATCGCCGAGGCGTAGCCGAACTTGGTCTCGCTGCCGAAGGCGGTGTCGTACATGCGTACGCCGATCACATCGGTGGAGAAGTTCGGCCCGCCGTTGGTCATCAGCTGCACGAGGATGAACCCGTCCAGGGCGAAGATGGCCAGATAGACCCAGGCGACCTGGACGGTGTCCCAGAGCAGCGGCAGGGTGACCCGGCGCAGGGTGGTGAACCGGGACGCGCCGTCGAGCAGGACGGCCTCGTAGATCTCCTTCGGTACGGCCGACATCGCCGCGCCGAACAGCACCACGTAGAAGCCGACGTTGCTCCACACCATCACGGCGAGCACGCACCAGAAGGCGGTCGCCGGGTCGCCGAGCCAGGTCGGCGCGGGCAGGCCGAGGCCGTGCAGCGCTGTGGTGAGCAGCCCCTTGTTGGGGTGGTACACCTCCTTCCACAGCAACGCGATGATCACCACGGAGAGCACCTGGGGGAAGAAGTAGACGGTGCGGTAGAGCGCGCCACCGCGTACGCCGGTGACGCCGGCACTGCCCTTGCGCCCGCCCATCGCGAGCATGGTGGCGAAGAAGAGCCCGAGCACGATGGTGAGCACCGGCACCAGACCCAGCAGGATGGCGTTGTTCTTCAGCGCGTTCCACACGTAGTCGTCGTGCCAGAGGGTCTTGAAGTTGGCCAGGCCGACCGAGTTGGCGTCGGCCGAGTAGCCGAGCCAGTCGGTGGTGGAGATCTGGAACGCCTGGAGGTACGGCGAGACGACGAAGAACACGTACAGCAGCACCGGTGGCACCAGGAACGTGACGATCAACGGCCACTTGCCATGTTTCACGAGAGGGACCTCTCCGTTGGGGTACGGCCGGTGGGGGCGGACCTCTCCCCCACCGGCCGGGCGGTTCAGGCCGCTCGCTTGTACTTCTTGATCGAGCTGTCCTGGGCGATCGAGTCGGCGCCCTTCTGGCACTGTTCGAGGAACTCGGCGGGGCCGATCCGGCCGCTGAAGAACTCGCCGCACGCGGCGTCGACGAGGTTGCGCTCCAACTTGCGGTAGAAGTTGTTGTAGACCCAGTTGAAGCCGTTGGCACCGGACGCGTCGAGGGCCTTGACCACGGTGCTCAGCCCGTACGGCAGCTCGACGCCCTCGGTGGCACCGGCGACCACGGTGAGGCTGGCGACCTTCTTCGTGAAGTCCTGGGCGCCCTTCTTGGAGAGCATGGTCCGGAAGTACTCCAGGCCACCGGCGACGTTGCGGGCCTTGGCGGGCACCATGAACGGTTCACCGGCGGTGCCCCGGATCGCCTCGAACGGCAGTTTGTCGCCGCTGCCCAGACTCGGCGTCGGTGCGATGGCCATGTTGAACCCGGCCGGGGTGACGTCCTTCTGCTCGCTCTCCAGCCAGGAGCCGCAGGAGATGAAGGCGGCCTTGCCCTGACACCAGGCGGTCTGCGACTGCTTGTGGTCCAGGCCGGGCGAGCCCTCCAGGATGTACTTGTCCTTGACGATCTGGTGCCAGGCGTCGGCGGCGGCGCGCATCGAGTCGGACTTCCAGGCGTTCGGCTCCAGGTTGTCGAGCGCGAGGGCCACGGACGGGCCGCCGAACTTGATGGCCGTGGAGATCAGCGGCCAGCTCATGTAGCGGGGGTGCAGGCCGGCGTACGTCCAGGGGGCGATGCCGGCGGCCTTGATCTGCTTGCAGAGCGCGATGTGCTCGTCCCAGGTCTTCGCGTACGACCAGCCGCGGTCGGCGAAGAGCTTGGCGGAGTGCCAGATGCCGTAGGCGGTGTAGGTGTAGTTGAGCACCAGGAACGTGCCGTCGTAGGAGCCGACCTCGACCGCGCCGGGCAGCAGGGTGTCCTTGACCGTCTTGCCGGGGATGTCGAGGCTCGGGGCGGCCAGCAGGTCGTCGAGGCCGGCGAGGGCGTTCTGGCTGACCAGGCCGTTGAAGTCGATCTGGCCGGTGCCGGAGTTGTTGACCACGTCCGGCGGGGTGCCGTCGACGAAGCGCGGCTGGAGCGTCTTGCTGATCTCCTGGGTGGAGGAGTGCTTGATCTTCGCCTTCGGGTACTTCTCGGTGTACATGGCCTCGTGGGCCTTGGCGTACTCCTCACCGAACCCGCCGCCGAAGATCACCACCTCGAGTGGGGCGTCCTCCTTCACGCCGAGCGGGTTCTGTGCGCTCTTGGTGCCCTGGTAGGTCTCGGCATCGTTCTTGTCGCCGCCACCGCTGGTGGCGCAGCCGGACAGCAGGCCGGCGGCGGGGGTGGCCAGGAGGCCGGCGGCGGCGCTGCGCCGCAGGATGTCACGCCTGTTCATGGGTTCTCCTCGGGTCGGGTCGGGCGGATCGCCGGTCTGTGGGGGGAGGCGTCCGCCGCGCGAGGGGCGGTAGTTCTCTTCAGTTCATGCTCTATTGCTGAAGAATTTCTACGACAGCCGGGCTCGGACTTCAAGTCCTGAGGGTCGAACCGTTATCACCACCAGCCGCCGCCAGGTCGCCTAGCCTTGGGCAATGCGCCGTCTGCGCCAGCTGGCCGAGCGCACCCCCGCTGGGCGGGAGCGGTACGTCGACCTGCTCCGCGCGCTCGCCATCACCATGGTCGTTCTCGGACACTGGAGCGTCACGGTGATCGGGCGCGACGTCGCCGGGCAGGCCACCGGGCACTCCGCGCTCGGCGACCTGCGCTGGGCGTACCCGCTGACCTGGCTGGCCCAGGTGATGCCGGTCTTCTTCCTGGTCGGGGGGTACGCCAACGCGGCCTCGCTGACCCGGCTGCGGGCCCGCGGCGGCGATGCCGCCGGCTGGCTGACCGACCGCAGTTCGCGCCTGCTCCGCCCCACCAGCACGCTGCTGCTGGTGCTCACCGCAGCCGCGGCGGTCGCCTGGCTGCGCGACATCGACCCGACCCAGATCCGCCAGGTGTTCTGGTTCGCCACCATTCCGCTCTGGTTCCTGGTCGCCTATCTGGCGGCGGTCGCGCTCACCCCACCGATGTACGCGCTGCACCGCCGCCTCGGCCTGGCCGTACCGCTGGCGCTCGTCGCCCTGGTCGGCCTCGGCGACCTCGGCCGGCTGAGCGGGCCGGAGGAGCTGAGCTACGGCAACTACCTGTTCGGTTGGCTCGCCGTCCACCAGCTCGGCTTCGCCTGGCACGACGCCCGCGCCGCGCCGCCAGGTGCCGAGACCGACGCTGCCGGGCCGTCGACCCCCGACCGCCCGGGGGTACGCCGACGGCGGCTGCCCACCTCCCGTCGGGCCGGTCTGGTCTTCCTGGCGGGCGGGCTGGGCGCGGCGCTGCTGCTCACAGTGCTCGGCCCCTGGCCGGTGGCCATGCTCAAGGTGCCCGACGAGCGGCTCGACAACGCCGCGCCGCCCAGCCTCGCGTTGCTGGCCGTCGCCGCCGGTCAGCTCGGTCTGATCCTGCTGCTGCGCGGCCCGGCGGAGCGACTGCTGCGCCGCACCGGGCCGTGGCAGCTGGTGATCGGGGTCAACCTGGTGGTGCTGACCGTCTTCCTCTGGCACCTGACCGCCGCGATCCTGCTGATCGGGTTGCTCGACGCGGTCGGGACGCTGCCCACCCCGGCGGTCGACACGGCCACCTGGTGGGCCTGGCGGGTGCCCTGGTTGCTGCTGCTCGGCGCCGTACTAGCGGTGCTGGTCGCCATCTTCGGGCCGGTGGAGGCGCGCAGCGGCCGGCACCGCACCCGGCGGCCGACCCTCCGGGGGACCCCGGCCCGGTCGGCGTTGGCGGTGGCCGGCTACGCCGCCGTGGTGGCCGCGCTGCTGGTCAACAGCACCGCACCGCAGCAGGCCCCGGAGCCGCTCGGCACGCCCGTCCCGGCGCTGGCGGCGTACCTGGCCGGGGCGGGCGTGCTGCGACTGCTCAGGTCTGGGTGGGGAACCCGAGGTTGACCCCGCCGTGGCGCGGATCCAACCAGCGGCTGGTGACGACCTTGCCCCGGGTGAAGAAGCGCACCCCGTCCTCACCGTGGGCGTGCAGGTCGCCGAAGAGGGACGACTTCCAGCCACCGAACGAGTGGTACGCCATCGGCACCGGGATCGGCACGTTGATCCCGACCATGCCCACCTCCACCTCGTGCTGGTAGCGCCGGGCAGCCCCGCCGTCGTTGGTGAAGATCGCCGTTCCGTTGCCGTACGGGCTGGCGTTGACCAGCTCCACCGCCTCGTCGTACGAGCCGACCCGGACCACGCTCAGCACCGGCCCGAAGATCTCGTCGGTGTAGATCGACATGTCCGGGGTCACCCGGTCGAACAGCGTCGGACCGAGCCAGAAACCGTCCGGGTCGCCGTCCGGCGTCACGTCCCGCCCGTCGACGACCGCCACCGCGCCGGCGGCGACACCGGCGTCCACGTAGGAGCGCACCTTCGCCTCGTGGGCGGCGGTGACCAACGGGCCCATGTCGCAGCCCCGCCGGCCGTCGCCGGTACGCAGACCGGTCACCCGCGCGGCGATCCGCTCGACCAGCGCGTCCGCCACCGGCTCCACCGCCACCAGCACCGAGATGGCCATGCACCGCTCCCCCGCCGAGCCGAACCCCGCGTTGACCGCCGCGTCGGCGGCCAGATCCAGATCGGCGTCCGGGAGCACCACCATGTGGTTCTTCGCCCCACCGAGCGCCTGCACCCGCTTACCGGCGGCCGTTGCGCGTCGGTAGACGTACCGGGCGATCGGGGTGGAGCCGACGAACGACACCGCCCGCACCTCCGGGTGCTCCAACAACGCGTCGACCGCCTCCTTGTCGCCGTTGACCACGTTGAGCACCCCGTCGGGCAGACCCGCCTCGGCGAACCACTCGGCCAGCAGCAGCGCCGCACTCGGGTCCTTCTCGCTCGGCTTGAGCACCACCGCGTTGCCGCAGGCCACCGCCACCGGCACGAACCACAGCGGCACCATCACCGGAAAGTTGAACGGGGAGATCACCGCGACCACTCCGAGCGGCTGGCGGATGGTGTACGAGTCGACCTCGGTGGACACGTTCTCGCTGAACGCGCCGCGCAGCGCCGACGGCAGGCCACACGCGTACTCGATGACCTCCAGGCCGCGCTGCACCTCGCCGGCGGCGTCGGCGAGCACCTTGCCGTGCTCGGCGGTGATCACCTCGGCGAGCCGGTCCCGCCGGGCGTGCACCAACTCCCGGAAGGCGAACAGCACCGCGGACCGCCGGGCCAGCGACGCATCCCGCCAGGCCCGCGCCGCGCGGGCGGCGGCCTGCACCGCCACGTCGACGTCCGCGGTCGAGGCCAGCTCGACCTCGGCGGTACGCCGACCGGTCGCCGGGTCGAACACGTCGCCGCGCCGCTCGGACGTGCCGCCGACCCGCTTGCCGTCGATGAAGTGACCGATGCTCATGCCGCCACCCCCGCCGCCGAACGGATCGCGTCGACGAGGATCCCCAGGCCCTCACGGGCCTCCTCCTCGGTCAGCGTCAACGGTGGACCCATCCGCAGCACGTTGCCGTGGAGCCCGCCCTTGCCGGTGAGCAGGCCACCGTCGCGGGCGGCTTCGAAGACCCGGTTGGTCAGCGCCGGATCCGGCTCACTGCCCCCCGGTCGGACGAACTCGACGCCGAGCATCAGCCCCTTTCCGCGTACCTCGGCGACGCAGTCGAGCCCGCCCACGGCGGACCGCAGGCCGTCGGCGAGGATCGCGCCGACGCGGGCCGCGTTCGCCTGGAGGTCGTGCGCGATCAGGTAGTCGAGCACCGCGTTGCCGGCCGCCGTGGAGATCGGGTTGCCGCCGAAGGTGGAGAAACTGATGGCCGGCACCGACTCCAGCACCTCGGCCCGGCCGACCACCCCGGCCAGGGCGAACCCGTTGCCGATGCCCTTGGCGAAGGTGAGCAGGTCGGGGGTGACGCCGTGCGCCTGGTAACCCCAGAAGTGCTCCCCGGTACGCCCCCATCCGGTCTGCACCTCGTCGGCGATGAACAGGATGCCGTGCTCGTCGAGGACCTTCTTCCAGCCGGCGAAGAGCCCGTCCGGCGGGTGCACGAAACCGCCCACACCCTGGATCGGTTCGGCGATGAGCGCGGCCACGTCACCGGCGGTCTGGGTGGCCAACACCTCGCGCAGGTCCTCCACCGCCGCGTCGACCTGCTCCTCGGCGCTGAGTCGGGCCAGCAGACCGCGCACCCGGTCACCGGAGTGCAGCCAGGCCACCTGGAGCGGGTTGAGGGCACTCGCCGACCAGTTGCGGTTGCCGGTGACGCCCATCGCCGCGTACGACCGGCCGTGGTAGCTGTTACGCACGGCCAGGACCTGGTGCGAGCGGCGATGGTTGGTGGCGACAAGCAGCGCGGCCTCGTTCGCCTCGGTGCCGGAGTTGGTGAAGAACACCCGGGCGTCCGGGATGCCGGAGCGCTGGGCGATCTTCTCGGCCAGCTCCACCTGTTGACGGATCAGGTAGAGCGTCGAGGTGTGCACGATGCCGGTGGCGAGCTGCCGCTCGACGGCCTCCCGGATCTCCGGGATGTCGTACCCGATCATGTTGGTCAGCACGCCGCCGAAGAAGTCCAGGTAGCTGCGCCCCTGCGCGTCGGTGACCCGGCGGCCCGAGCCGGAGACCAGCTCGATCGGCTCGGCGTAGTACAACGGCATCCAGGACGGGAGCACGGCCCGGTGCCGGGCCAGCAGGTCGTCGGTCATCGTGGCAACCCTTCAGCGGCGTTCGTGGATACCGCACGCTCCCACCGCCGGCCGGTGTGAACAACTGGCAGCGTGTAGCCCATAGCTGCCCCGACCTGACAGCGCGTCAACGGTTTCCAAGGCCACGATCGATTCCTGCCACGAATTCCAGCAGCGCTAGCGAACTTCTGCCACTCGATCCGCAGCCGACCGTCCGATCAGCGCTTCCGCCGGCGTAGACAGCTGCCACAACCGCCGGTCCCACCGCGGCGGGCCGGTAGCATCCGGCAGGTGCACAGCGCGGACGCGGCGTCGTCGACCGGAACGGACGACGAGCGGATCACGGCGGAGATCCGGAACTGGGTCTGCTCACCCCCGCTCCGCGGCCTGGTCGCCCACTTCGGCGGCACCTGGCCCGACGGCGGTCTGATCGAGGTGCTCCGCTTCCTGGACGACTTCTCCGCCCGGCACTGGGACTTCCGGGGCGGCCGGGAGCGGCCCGACGCCCAGGAACCCGACCTCGACCCGACCACCGCGACACTGGTGCTCGACGCGGCTGCGGCGCTCGGGCTGATCCACCCGGTGCCGCCGTCCCGGCCGGCGTACGCCCACCTGGTGGTGCTCGGCGGCCTGGCGCATGCCTGCGTGCGCCGCGTCGCCCACGCCGCGCACCTGCTGCGCACCGGCCTGCGGGTGTCCGGCGAGGTCGCCGTCCTCGGCAGCTTCCGGCCGCTGTCGGACTGGGAACGCCGCACGCTCGCCAACGCGGGCCTGCCGGCCGAGGACACCGAGGTGGACGTGCTGGACTCGGCGGTCCGGCGGGTGTTCGGGGTGGCCGCCCCGGCGGAGCAGGACGGCGTCGACGCCGGCCACCCGCACCACTCCTGGTCGTCGCGGACCTACCGGCCGGACGGGCTGCCCCCGGTCCGGGTGCTGGCCGCGCCGTCCAGCGAACCGGACCAGCGGCGTGCGCACACGGCCGACACCCAACGGTTCTGGGCCGGCCACGTCCGGCTCGCCCCGGGCGACGAGGTGCTGATGGTCACCGCGCCGATCTACGTGCCGTTCCAGCACTGCGACGCGCTGCGCACCCTCGCCGTGCCGTACGGCTGCGCCATCGACACGGTCGGGGTGGACCCGACCCTGGCCGACCTGGCGGTGCTGCCCGAGCAGACGCTCACCCCGGGGCGGTACCTCCAGGAGATCCGGTCGGCGATCCGGTCGATGCGCGCCCTGCACACGGCGCTGGTCGCCGGCTGACCCGCGCACGGTCGAGGGCCGGCGCACGGCGAATCGCCGCGCACCGGCCCGGTGGAGCATGGTCAGTTCACGTAGACGGCGGCGTTGCCCTTGGTGCTGTCGCGCACCGGCGAGTACGTCGCCGAGAAGTACGCGGTGCCGAAGCAGAGGGACGGGCCGGAGAACTTGGTGAACGGCTGATTGGTGAAGGTGATCGAGTTGGTGGCGTTGGCCGCCGTGCCGGTGAGGCTGTTGGTGCTGGTCCGGTAGACACAGGTGATCGTGCCGAGCAGCGAGTTCAGCACGACTGTGCTCTGGACCGGCGCCGCCGTGGTGCCGGAGATCTTGACCACGCCGGCGCTGGTGACGGAGGTGGCGTACGGCAGGTTGTTGAGGGCGATGCTCTGCACCCCGGTGGTGCCGAACACGTTGGTGGTGCAGGTGCCGAAGCTCTGGGCGGTGAGGCTCTCGGTGGCGGTGCCCGGGGCGGTCGGGTTGGTGAGCACCTTGGCGCTGAAGCTGGACGCGGCGCACTTGATGCCGGTGGTGCCCGAGGTGGAGTTGTAGAAGGTGGCGTTGGTGCCGGTCTTGAGGCTGGCCTGGATGACGTCGTTGACGGCGACGGCGGTGCCGCCGGCCGTGGGGTAGGTCAGGACGTTGCCGGCGAGCGCGGCAGACGGGTCTGCGGAGGCTGGCGGGGCGGCTACGAGACCGGTCAGCAGCGCGAGGGCGACGAGGCCCCCGCCGATTTTTCCGTACCTGAGCATGGTGCTTCCTTCCGGTGGTGGGACGGGAACGGGCGGACCGCGCAGGCGGTCACCGCCGGGCGGGTAAGCCGGGCGGCGATTGTGGCCGTCCGATAAGGACGGTGGCGGTGGTGGTGGAGGCGCCGGGCGAGGGCGCGGGTGAGGGAGGTGCCGCGGATCAGCGGGCGGGTCGGCGTGGTGCACTGCGGCGTAGCCGCGTCACCTGCGCCTTTCCGGCATTGGGAGAGCGTTCGTGTTCGGCGATAATGACAACCATCGGGCCCTCCTTCGACGAGTCGGGGTGACCACCCGCGGTGATCACCAATGGTGACGGGGAGCGAACTGAGCGTGAGGAAAGTTATAAACCCCGGAGGGTCGCAAAGTCAACGAATCGAAAGAGGCCAATGAGTTGACCACGCAGAGCCACCCTCAGCCGGTGCCGGCGCCCTTGCCGGGCGCACGCCCGGGCCGCGACCCGGACCGCGCGATCAAGCGCGGCCCGCGACGGGTCTCCGCAGAGGTCGTGGCCGCCACCCAGCGCGACCGCCTCTTCGACGGGCTCGTGCACGAGGTGGCGACGAAGGGCTACGACAACGCCCGGGTCAGCGACATCTGCCACGCCGCCGGCGTGACCCGGCCAGCCTTCTACGCCCTGTTCACCGGCAAGGAAGATGCCTTTCTCGCCGCGTACCGGCACGGGATCGCCGTGGTGTCACAGCTGATGGAGAGCGCCTACCGCGAGGCCGGCCCGACCTGGCCGGACGCGGCACGCGCCGCGCTGCGCACCCTGCTGGAGGTGCTGGCGAGCGTGCCGGCGTTCGCCCGGATGGCGCTCGTCGAGGTCGACGCCGCCGGCCCCGATGCCCGCCGCGAGCGCGACGCGCTGCTCAACAGCTTCCGCCGGTTCTTCGCCGACGCCGGCCCAGGGCCGGCGCTCGCCGACGTGGACCGCGACGAACTGGTGTCCACGGTGGTCGGCGGCATCTACGCCACCGTCCGCGGCCGTGTGGCGCGGGGCCGGGCGGCGGAGTTGCCGCAACTGCTGTCGGTGCTCACCTACGCGGCCACGGCGCCGTTCCTGGGCACCGAGGGTGCGATTCAGGCGACCCGGCCGATCAGGCCGGACGACGGCCCGAGTACGACCGCGCCCTGCGCACCGACCAACCACTCCTGATCACACGGTCGGAAACCGCAGCGGTTTTTCACTTTGGCCGCATTTAACAAATACCGCCCAAATGGCCGCCACGTGCCGTTGACCTCCCCTTTACTCGGCGGTAACTTCGGCTCTGCGCCCTAAGAGGGCAGGCCGGAGATGCAATTCCCATTGTCGCCGATGGATTGATCTTAAGGGGAGCCGCCATGTCGAAGGAAACCACAATCGCACCCGGACCGCCGCGCAGTGGCGTGCGCTGGCGCCGGTTCGCCGCCACGTTCGGCATCGTCGTGGCGGGTGCCGCTGGCATGATCATGCTCACCGCCCAGGGCGTGCTGGGCGCGCAGTTCGCCATCTCGGGCATGCCGTTCACCGTCACCGCCGACAGGCTCAGCGGCACCGGGTTCGAGCAGTTCGCCACCCTCGACCAGATGATCCCGGACAGCCCCAACCAGGGCGACACCGGCGGGCAGGTCCTGGTGATGGTCTCGGCGATCGACAGGGCGGAGCTGACCAACCTCTGCCAGAGCATCAACCTCGGCGGCGTCTTCCTGAAGATCACCGCCGGCGGCGGCGACACACCTGTCACCGCCCGGACCCTGGTGGTCGACGGCGACGAGATCGCCGGCAACGCCGCCTTCAGGAACATCGACATCGGGCAGGACGCCAGCACCCTGGACAAGGTGCCCGGTGTGAAGGGCAACCCCGGCGTCTTCTCCCAGCAGGCAGACTCGATCGTCATCGAGAACCTGCGGCAGAACAACTACGCCACCACCGCGGCCGTCTTCAACCTGCCCAACCTGCGCATGGCGTTCACCCCCGACGGGTGCTGACATGAGCAGCGAACAACACCAAACGGCGCCGGCCGTCCGCGGATCCCGCGGGCGGTGGCGCCGCTGGCGGCGGGCCCGCCCATTCGGCGCCGCCGTACTGATCACCCTCGGAGGCGCCGAGATGCTGGTGACCCTGCGCGCGCCGCTCGGGGTGCTGCTGCACATCGGACCGCAGGGGCTCGCCGCATACCTGGTACCCACCATCCTCGTGATCTGCGGCGTACTGCTGATCACCGCCCCGCAGCAGCGGGTCTTCTACGCCGTGGTCTCGCTGGTGCTCGGGCTGGTCTCCTGGTTGACCTCGAACCTGGGCGGCTTCGTGGTCGGAATGCTGCTGGCCCTCCTCGGCGGAGCACTCGCTTTCGCCTGGACTCCGGACAAGGACCACCCTGCCACCGGGGCCCCGACGGAACCCGCGAAACCCGCGTCGCCTGAGGACGAGGACGCCGCCGACACCATGCTGCTACCCGGGATGCAGTCACCGGACCCCAGCCCGGCCGACCGGGGGTGAGTCAGCGGGCGGTGTCGGCGACTGCCTGCGCGAACACTTCGGAGCGGTGCTCGAAGTTACGGAACCGCCCGTAGCTCGGAGCCGCCGGGGAGAGCAGCACGACGCCGCCCGCCGGAGTCAGCTTGCGCGCCAGCCCGACCGCGGCCACCAGATCCTCGGCGAGCTCGGTACGAACCGCCGGGAGCCCGGCCAGCACCTCGATGATCCGGGGGCCGCTGTCCGGGATGCCGATGACCGTGATCTCCCGCTCCGCCAGGTGCTCGGCCAACGGCGTGTAGTCCAGACCCCGGTCGTTGCCCCCGACGATCACCGTCAACGGCCGCCCGTCGTACGCGTCGATGGCGTGCATGGCCGCGTACGGGCTGGTGGCCAGCGTGTCGTCGACGAACGTCAGCCCGGACGGGTCGGTGATCTCGGTGAGCCGGTGGGCCAGCCCCTGGAACTCGGCGACCGCGACGGCGAGGTGGTCCTTACCGGCCACCACGTCGACGCCAAGAGCGTCGAGCACGGCGAGCGCGACACAGAGGTTGCCCTCGTTGTGCCGGCCGACCAGCGGCAGCACCGCACGCGGGAAGAGCGGCTGATCACCGAAGTGGAACCACTGCGTGCCGTCGACGCCGGTGGCGACGTGGGTGGTGTCGGGGCGACCGGCGCGGACCGCCGGCAGCTCACCCAGCTCCGCGGCGAGGCGGGGGTCGCCCCCGTTGACCACTATCGTCTGCGGGTCGTGGGCGAGCAGGTTGAGCTTGTCCCGGTAGTACTCCCGTTCCCCACCGTGCGCGTCCAGGTGCTCGGGGAAGAGCGCGGTGACCACCGCCACCCGCGGCGAGTCGGTGAGGTCGCTGCACTGGTAGCTGGACAGCTCCAACACGTACAGCTCGGCTTCCGGCAGGTCCAGAGTCGGCACCCCGATGTTGCCGCCGAAGACGTTCGGCCGGCCCATCGCGGTGAGCAGGTGACTGATCAGGCTGGAGGTGGTGCTCTTGCCCTTGCTGCCGGTGACCCCGACGGTGCGCGCGGCGTGGTCGGCCATCCACAGCGCGGTGCCCTGGGTCACCAGGATTCCGCGGCGGCGCAGCTCGATCAGCCACGGGTGGGTCTGGGGCACGCCCGGGGAGCGGACGACCACGTCCGCGGCGGCCAGTCGTTCGAAGCCCGCCTCGCCGGTGACCAGCGGCGCCGCCTCGGCCAGGGGGCCGTCCCAGGGCAGCGACAGGAAGTTCGCGCTGTCGTCGACGGCGACCAGCTCGGCCGGGCCGTGCGCGGCGATGGCGGTCACAGCGGCCCGGCCCTCCCGACCGGTGCCCCAGACGGCGACGGTACGTCCGCGCAGGTCAGAAAGGCGCACGGGGCTCTCCTCGTGGGTCACGGCGGCGGCAGGGCGGGCCCGGTCCGGACACGGCCGGACGAACCAGGGCCTAGTATGGCGTGTGCCCAACGAGCAGCTCCGGCGGATGGACGCCTTCACCTTCCCGTCCTACTCGATCGACTTCGCCACCGGCGAGGTGTTGTTCGACTACGCCCTGACCGGCCCGGCCGGTGAGCAGCGGTTCACCGAGGTGATCACACTTCCGCTGCCGGCGGAGCCGCCCTCCGACGAGACGGTGGCGACCCTCAACCGGGTGCTGGAGGTGCTGCACCTCGTCGCCGGGGTCAGCTACTACAAGGCCGCCGCGCCGCCCCGGCTCGTGCTGCCGGCGCCGCTGGGCGCGGCCACCGTCGACTACGTCACGGCCGTCTACACCAGGGGCCTCGCGGAGTACGCGTACCGCAACCAACTGCCGCACGTGCTCGAGCTGCGCCCGGAGGTGCCAGCCGGCACGCCGGAGTCACCCAGGGTGTACGACGACTCGGACCGTCGCCCGCTCTCGGCGGTCGGCGGCGGTAAGGACTCGATCGTCAGCCTGGAGGCGCTGCGTCGCGCCGAGCTGGACCCGGTGCCGTTCTCGGTCAACCCGAACCACGTGATCGTCGCCGTCAACGAGGCGTCCGGGCTGGTCCCGCTGGCCGCCCGGCGGCGCATCGACGCGGTCCTGTTCGACCTGAACGCGGCCGGCGCGCTGAACGGGCACATCCCGGTCACCGCCATCAACTCCCTGATCGCGGTGGCCACCGCCGTCCTGCACGGGCTGGGCCCGGTGGTGATGTCCAACGAGCGTTCGGCGTCCGACCCGAACCTGGTCTGGAACGGCCACGAGATCAACCACCAGTGGTCCAAGGGCGTCGAGGCGGAAGGGCTGCTGCGGGCGTCGCTGGCCGAGCACGCCGGCCTGACCGACCCGTACTTCTCCCTGCTGCGTTCGCTGTCCGAACTGCACATCGCCCGACTGTTCGCCGAGTTCACCCGGTACGACGACGTGGTGACCAGCTGCAACCAGGCGTTCAAGCTGCGCGACGCGAGTGAACGCTGGTGCCGTGACTGCCCGAAGTGCCGCTTCGTCTTCCTGGCCATGGCGCCGTTCATGCCGCGGGAGCGGGTCACCCACATCTTCGGCGGCGACCTGCTGGCCGACGAGTCACAGATCCCCGGCTACCGCGAGTTGCTGGGCGTGGACGGGCACAAGCCGTTCGAGTGCGTGGGCGAGGTCGAGGAGTCGGTGGTGGCGCTCGGCCTGCTCGCCGAGCAGGACCAGTGGCGCGACGCCCCGGTGGTCGAGGCCCTGGTCGACGCCGTTCCGGAGACGGCCTGGTCCGCGGTGGCCACCTCGGACGTCTTCACCCCCGGAGGCCCGAACCACATTCCCCCGAGTTACGCAAAAGCCCTGAACCACCTCATGTGACGCGCTAGACGTTCAGGCCCGCGCTCCGGCCCCCCGCGCCGGCGTTGCGCACCCCTCCCTCCGGGGGTCCCATGATCGCGACAGCTAGCCGGTGGAGTGTGTCGCGCTGCCCCTTTGGAGCTGATGTCGTAGACGAATCGAGCGAGGCGGGCCGAGCCGCGGCCGGGACACGTCGAGCCCGGACACGTCGGGGCGGACCATGGCCGAGCGGACCCAGGGGCCGGGCCATGACCGGGCCGGGCCATGACCGGGCCGGGCCATGACCGGGCCGGGCCATGACCGGGCCGGGTAAGGCCAGGGGGATGATTCGTTTACGACATCAGCTCCAAAGCGTGCCCGACCCAGATGCCCACCCCTACGCCGAGCCGTCCGCCGTCCAATCCGCAACACGGAGCCGTGTCAGGGCGCTCGGACCGCTTCCAGGGCCAGTAGGGCTACGTGTAGGGACAGGGCGGCCTCTACCGAGTCGAGGTCCACGTCGAGGATCCGGGCGATGCGGGCGAGGCGTTCGTAGAAGGCCGGTCGGGAGAGGTGGGCGGCGGCGGCCGCGGCAGACTTGTTGCGACCCTGCTCCAGGTAGGCCCGCAGGGTGTCGAGCAGCTGCTCCCGGGGGTGCCGGGCGTCGTACTCCAGCAGCGCCCCGAGTTCGCGCTCGACGAAGGTCTGCAACCGGGGCTCGTCGCGCAGCAGGTGCAGCAGCCCGGCCAGCCCGACGTGGGGCAGCCGGAAGATCGGCAGGTCACGCCGGTCCCGGCGCGCGGCCTCGGCGATCTGCCGCGCCTCGACCAGCGACCGGCGGGCCTCCCGCGGACTACTCACCCCCGATCCGGCGGCCACGATCACGGCACCTGGACCGCCACCCCGGAACGGATCGACACCGGACGTGGCGCGGCCGGTGCCGGCGTCGAGGCGTACCCGACGAAGGGCGCTGGCGAACGCGGACAGCGCGCGGTCCTCGGCGGCCGCGTCCGGGAGGGCCAGCAGGGCGCCCACCGAGTTGTCGTCGACGGCGCTGGTCAGCGCGGTCAGCTTCGCCTCCCGCAGGGCCTGGCCGACCGCCTCGGAGAGATCGCGCAGCCGGGCCTGGCCGGCCTCGGGGCCGATCTCCCCGGCGGGGTCGTCGGCGCGGTGCCGGACCATCACGCCGACCAGGTGCCGCCGGTCGAGCACCACGCCGAGCGCCTTGGCCCGCAGCCCCACCTCGTCCACCGGTCGGGAGTGGTCGAGCAGCGCGGTGAGCAGGGTGCGATGGATCTGCCGCTCCAGGCCCTCGGCGTCGCGGCGGATCAGCCGGCCCAGCGCGAGGGTGGACGCGGCCCGCTCGATCAGGATGGTGAGCCGGGTGGGCGAGCCCGCGTTCGGTTCGACGGCCCGGGCGCTGGGCACGTCGCCGCTGGCCGGCCAGCGCAGCAGCAGTCGGCCCCAGTCCTGCCCCCGGGCACCGACGGTGGTCACCAGCCAGCCGCTGTCCGGGTCGTACGCGGTCCGCCCGGCCGGGCGGATCCGCCGGGAGTGCTGCTCCCAGCCGTCCAGCAGCAGCTCGGCGCTCTCGCCCGCCGGGTCGTACCCGAGCACCTGCCGGGACAGGTTCTCCAGCACCACGGGGCAACCGGACAGCTCGGCGGCCTGTCGGATCACCTCGGCGGCGTCGGCGCCCTCGACGGACAGGTCGTTGAACCGCTGGTGGATCTCCTCGGTGGCGCGCAGCTCGGTGAGCTGCGCGTCGACGATCAGCGCGTGCACCGCCTCGGTGATCCGGACGAACGGGGTGGCCCGGCGCAGCTCCACCAGGGGCAGCCCGCGCCGCTCGGCGGCGGCGGCCATGACCCGAGGCACACCGCTGACGTACCGGCGGCCCAGCTCGACGACGAGCCCGGAGACTCCGACGTCGGCGAGGTCACCGATGAACGCGCGCAACCCGGCGTCGTCCCCGGGCAGACCGATGCCGGTGGTGAGCACCAGTTCGCCACCGCCGAGCAGGGTGGCGATGTCCGGCACCTCGGCGACGTGCACCCAGCGGACAGGTCGGTCCAGCCCCTCGTCGCCGGCGACCACGCGAGGCGCGCCGTGGCGGACCGGGTCCAGGGCGAGGACCTCACGGACGGTAGGGAACACGGCCGCCACGCTACCGTCCGTGACGCCGGAACTCGACTTGCCACCGGCGCGAGGGGTCAGTCGACGCCGAACTCCATCGCGGCGCGGTCGAGCGCCTCGTCCTCCGCCGAGGCGACGCCCCGGGAGGCGATGGCTTCCGCACCGCCCTCGGGCATCGCGCCGATCAACCCGGTGGAGGCGGCCTGCGCGGCCCCGATCATCCGCTGCGGGTTCCCGCCACCGACCAGGCCGAGGGAGGCGTACTGCTCCAGCTTCGACCGCGAGTCGGCGATGTCCAGGTTGCGCATGGTGAGCTGGCCGATCCGGTCCGACGGGCCGAACGCCGAGTCCTCGGTACGCTCCATCGACAGCTTGTCCGGGTGATAGCTGAACGACGGGCCGGTGGTGTCCAGGATCGAGTAGTCCTCGCCCCGGCGCAGCCGCAACGTCACCTCGCCGGTGACCGCCGTGCCGACCCACCGCTGCAACGACTCGCGCAGCATCAGCGCCTGCGGGTCCAGCCAGCGGCCCTCGTACATCAGCCGACCGAGGCGGCGACCCTCGTTGTGGTAGTTCGCCAGGGTGTCCTCGTTGTGGATGGCGTTGACCAGCCGCTCGTACGCGTAGTGCAGCAGCGCCATCCCGGGCGCCTCGTAGATGCCCCGGCTCTTGGCCTCGATGATCCGGTTCTCGATCTGGTCCGACATGCCCAGGCCGTGCCGGCCGCCGATGGCGTTGGCCTCCAGCACCAGGTCGACGGCGCTGCCGAACTCCTTGCCGTTGATCGTGACCGGGCGGCCCTGGTCGAAGCCGACGGTGACGTCCTCGGTCGGGATCTCCACCGACGGGTCCCAGAAGCGGACACCCATGATCGGGCTGACCGTCTCGATGCCGGTGTCCAGGTGCTCCAGGGTCTTCGCCTCGTGCGTGGCGCCCCAGATGTTGGCGTCCGTCGAGTACGCCTTCTCGGTGCTGTCCCGGTAGGGCAGGCCGCGTTCGAGCAGCCACTCGGACATCTCCTTACGCCCACCCAGCTCGGTGACGAAGGCGGTGTCGAGCCACGGCTTGTAGATGCGCAGCATCGGGTTGGCCAGCAGGCCGTACCGGTAGAACCGCTCGATGTCGTTGCCCTTGAAGGTCGAGCCGTCGCCCCAGATCTGGACGTCGTCGGCGACCATCGCCCGCACCAGCAGGGTGCCGGTCACGGCGCGGCCCAGCGGGGTGGTGTTGAAGTACGCCCGCCCGCCGGTGCGGATGTGGAAGGCGCCGCAGGTCAACGCGGCCAGGCCCTCCTCGACCAGTGCGGCGCGGCAGTCGACCAGGCGGGCGACCTCGGCGCCGTAGCTGAGCGCGCGGCCGGGCACCGAGGCGATGTCGGGCTCGTCGTACTGGCCGATGTCGGCGGTGTAGGCGCAGGGAATGGCGCCCTTGTCGCGCATCCACGCGACCGCGACCGAGGTGTCGAGGCCGCCGGAGAAGGCGATGCCGACACGTTCGCCGGTGGGCAGGGAGGTGAGAACCTTGGACACGGGGAAAATTATGCAATAGAACGCATGGCCATGCAAGCCGACGCGGTCTACTCGACACCGAACGGCGGATCGTCGCGGCCCAGCTCCCAGAACGCCACCGCCGCCGCGGCGGCCACGTTCAACGAATCCACGCCGCGGCGCATCGGTAGGACCACCCGCACGTCGCTGGCGGCCTGGGCCGCCGCGGTGAGGCCGGGCCCCTCGGCGCCGAGCAGCAACGCCGCCCGCTCGCGCTGCGCCGGGGTCAACCGCTGGATCGGTACGGCGTCCGGCGCGGGCGTCATGGCGAGCACTGTGAAGCCGGCCTCCCGTACCTGGTCCAGCCCCTCGGGCCAGCGGTCGAGCTTCGCGTACGGCATGGCGAAGACCTCACCCATGCTGACCCGGACGCTGCGCCGGTAGAGCGGGTCGGCGCAGGTCGGCGAGAGCAGCACCGCGTCGATGCCGAGCGCGGCGGCGCCCCGGAAGATCGCGCCCAGGTTGGTGTGGTTGTTCACGTCCTCCAGGACGACGACCCGGCGCGCGGTGGCGAGCACCTCGGCCGCCGTCGGCAGCGGCCGGCGGTGGAACGATGCCAGCACCCCCCGGTGTACGTGGAAGCCGGTGGCCCGCTGCAGCACGTCCTGGGTCGCGGCGTAGACCGGCGCGTCGCCGGTGTCCAGGTCGGCGAGCTGGTCGACCCGCTTGGCGTCGACCAGGTACGACCGGGCCGGGTAGCCCGCGCGCAGCGCCCGGCGCAGCACCAACTCCCCCTCGGCGATGAACAGGCCGTGCGGTGGTTCCCAGCGGGTGCGCAGCTCGACGTCGGTGAGCGCCCGGTAGTCGGCGATCCGGTCGTCGTCAGGGTCGGTGATCTCGTGGACGGGCACCCGACGATTCTGCCGGACGCGGAGCAGGGCGCCTCGACGCCCGTCCGGCGGGGTGTTTTGTCCGAAGAAGAAGGGGAATGACCGGCGGGCATCGGGACGCGACGGGAAGGACCAGCCAGGTGAGCGCAGACGACACCACGGCGGGCGAAGCGGGCGCCCTGCCCCGGCGTCCGACCGTCGCCGACCACATCGTGTCGCGACTGTTCAGCTGGGGCGTACACCGCTACTTCGGCTATCCCGGCGACGGCATCAACGGCCTCACCTCCGCGCTGCAACGCACCAACGGCCGCGCCCAGTTCATCCAGGTCCGCCACGAGGAGACCGCCGGCTTCGCCGCCTCCGCCCACGTCAAGTACGGCGGCGGGCCGCTGGGCTGCGCGCTGGTCACCAGCGGGCCGGGGGCCATCCACCTGCTCAACGGCCTGTACGACGCGAAGCTCGACCACCAACCGGTGGTCGCCCTGGTCGGTCACACCGCGACCACCGCCGAGGGCGGCGGCTACTACCAGGAGGTCGACCTGCTCGCCCTCTACAAGGACGTGGCAGCGGCGTTCCTGGCCCAGCTCGACCACCCGGCGCAGGTACGCCACCTGGTCGACCGGGCGTGCCGGACGGCGCTGGCCCGGCGTACCGTCACCGCCCTGATCCTGCCGCTGGACCTGCAGGACGAGCCGGCCGTACCGAACCCGCCGCACGCGCACGGCTACTACCAGACCAGCAACGCGCCGAGCAGCACGCCGACGGTGCCGCCAGAGGCGGACGTGCGCCGGGCGGCCGAGGTGCTGCGCGGCGGGCAACGGGTGGCCATGCTGGTCGGCCAGGGGGCCCTCGGCGCGCGCGACGAGGTCCGCGAGATCGCTGATCGCCTCGGAGCCGGCGTGGCCACCGCGCTGCTCGGCTTCACCGCCGTCGACCACCGCGAACCGTGGGTGACCGGCGCGATCGGGCTGCTCGGCACCCGACCGAGCTGGCAGCTGATGAGCGGCTGCGACCGGCTGCTGATCGTGGGCAGCAACATGCCGTACTCGGAGTTCTACCCGCAGCCCGGGCAGGCCCGCGCGGTGCAGATCGACCTGGACGGCACCCAGCTCGGGCTGCGGTACCCGACCGAGGTGAACCTGACCGGCGACGCCCGCCCCACGCTGCTGGCGTTGCTGAACGAACTGGGCCCCGGCCCCGGGCCGACCGCCTGGCGGGCGGAGGTCGCCGAGGCCACCTCGGCGTGGCGCCGGGTGCAACACGACCTGGCCGAGCAGACCGCTGACCCGGTCAACCCGCAGTTGCTCTTCCACACGCTGAACGAGCGGCTGCCCGACGACGTGCTGCTCGCGGTCGACTGCGGCACCACCACCGCCTGGTACGCCAGACACATCCAGGTGCGCCCCAGCATGCTGGCCAGCCTCTCCGGCACGCTGCTGTCCATGGGCGGCGCCATGCCGTACGCGTTGAGCGCCAAGTTCGCCCACCCGGACCGGCCGCTGGTCGCACTGATCGGCGACGGCGCCATGCAGATGAACGGCGTCAACGAGCTGATCACCGTGGCGAAGTACTGGCGCAGCTGGGCCGACCCGCGCTTCGTGGTGCTGGTGCTCAACAACCGGGATCTGGCGTTCGTCAGCTGGGAACAGCGCTCCACCGAGGGGACGCCGATGTTCCCGGACAGCCAGCAGTTGCCGGACATCGCCTACCACCAGTGGGCAGAGGTGCTCGGGCTGCACGGCGAGTTGATCGACTCACCGGATCAGGTGCGCGACGTCTGGGACCGGGCCCTCACCGCCGACCGACCGGTGGTGATCAACGCCCTGGTCGATCCGGCGGAGCTGATGCTGCCACCGCACTTCACAGTCGAGCAGGCCCGCAAGACCGCCGCGGCGGTACTGCGCGGCGACACCGACTGGGCCGGAATCATCCGCCGCGGCCTCCCGTCGACGCTCGCGAGCTACCGCCCCCGCCGCCGCAAGGACTGACCGGGACCTCCGAAACATCGAGGGATTGCCCGAGATCAATCATGGGTACCTGGCTCTCCGCTCACCCACGGGGGGGGTGGCACAAGGGAGCCGACGATGAGATCGACTACGACAGTCAGACGAGGCATGGTCGCCGTGGTGGCGATGGCGTTGCTGGCCGGATGCGGCGACGGTGACGGCGGGCAGTCGGCGCCGGCTGCTCCCGCAGACAACGGTGTCGCTGCGCTCGCACCGAACGAGGCGCTTCAGCGCTCCACCACGGCGGTGAAGAACGCGAAGTCCTACCGCCTGGCAGGTGACATCGACACCGACGGCCAGAAGATGACCCTCGACTTCAAGATGACCGGCAGTGACCTGGCTGGTCAGGTGTCCACGGACGAGGGCACCGTGGAACTGCTCTCGGTGGCCGGCCAGCAGTACATCCGGCCGGACGAGAAGTTCTGGGTGAAGAACGTCGGTGCCAAGGCATCGGGCGAGATGGTGAAACTGATGGGCGACAAGTGGGCCAAGGTCTCCAAGAAGGACGAGTTCACCCGGCTCTTCAACGTCGCCAACGTCGACGAACTGCTCAAGCCCGAAGGCACCATGACCAAGGGTGAGGCCAAGGAGATCGACGGCGTGAAGACTGTCGGCCTCGTCGACGGCGACAAGGACGGCACGCTCTACATCGCCACCACCGGCGAGCCGTACCCAGTCCGGATGGAAGGCGGCCAGGACGCGGCCGGCCAGATCACGTTCAGCGATTTCGGCGCGACCTTCGACGAGCTGAAAGCGCCACCGGCGAACCAGGTTGTCGACTTCGACCAGTTGAAGCGCACGTAGAACACCCGCACTCCTCGACCGGCGCCTCCGCACCTCGGTGCGGAGGCGCCGGCACGTTGCCGGATCAGCCGCGGCGGTCGAGCCAGCGTTGCAGGGCCGAGCGGGGGTCCTGGGTGGGCTCCTGCCGACGCTCCGGAACGGCGGGGCGCTCCACCGGGCGGCGCGCGTCGCCGGCCAGCTCACGGCTCGGTGCGACGAACGCCTTCTCCGGCTGGCCCTTCACAGCGGTGGCGATGACCCGGGCCACCGCGTCGATCACCTTGCTCTGCACCGCAGACCCCACCGAGTCGGCCGGGTCGTCCGGGTTGGCGGCGATACCGGCCACCGCGACCTGCGGGGTGAAGCCGACGAACGTCTCGGTGGAGTTCTCCTCCGAGCTACCCGTCTTACCAGCCACCGGTCGGCCGTCGAGGATGTCGTTCACACCGGTGGCGGTGCCACCGTTGCACTGCCCGAACGCCGACTGCTGACCCACCGGGCAGCGGGCCGCGTCGGTCGCCGCACGGGCGACGTCGGCGTCGAGCACCCGCTTGCAGGAGGGCTGCCCCACCGGCACCTTCGTGCCGTCCGCGCCGGTCACCGAGACCACCGGCACCGGCGTGCAGTAGGTGCCCTCGGCGGCCACCGTGGCGTACGCGTTGGCCAGGTCCAGCGGAGTGGTGGCCGCCACGCCGAGGGTGAACGAACCCCAGTCCACGGCGTTGTTCTTGGCGAAGTTGGCGTCCGAGTCGGCGCGGAACGTGATGCCGAGCCGCTGCGCCATCTCGACCACCTTGTCCTGGCCGACCTGCTCGGCCAGCCAGACGAAGTAGGTGTTCACCGAGCGGCCGAAGCCGTCCCACATCATCCGGTACCCGTCCATCCAGTCCGGGTTGGCGTTCGCCGGGCACCAGTGGCCGTCGCAGCTGCCCGGCCCCTCGGCGGCGTACCGGGTGGGAAGCTTGGCGGGCGCGTCGAACCCGGTGGAGAGGGTACGGCCCGACTCCAGCGCGGCGAGCATCGTGAACAGCTTGAACGTGGAACCCGCCTGGTACCCGTCGACGCTGGCTCCGCCGGAGATCAGCGGGTTGACGGTGTTCGGGTAGTTCGCCTGCCCGCCCGGGTTGTCGGCGAGGCTGTAGTGCCGGTTGACCGCCATCGCCAACACCCGCCCGGTGCCCGGCTGAACCGCAGCGATCGGCAGGGCGCGCTTGTTGTCGTACCCGTAGACCTTGGTGGCCTGCTGCTGCGCGGTGGCCTGGATCTTCGGGTCCAGCGAGGTGACGACGGTGTAACCGCCCGAGCGCAGTGCCTGCTCGCGCTCCGCGACGGTCGCCCCGAAGGCCGGCTGGGTCAGCCACCACTGGCGCAGGTAGTCGCAGAAGAAGCCCCAGTCGTCGTGGCCCTGGGATACGGCGGTGCAGCCGTTGGGCTGGGCGGTGGGGCGCAGGGCCAGCGGCTCCGCCTTGGCCTGGGCGGCCTGCGCGGCGGTGATGGCGTTGGTGGCGACCATCGAGTCCAGCACGTACGACCGGCGGGCCAGCGCCTCGTCCTTGTCGCCGCTGATCGGGCTGTACGCGTCCGGGGACTGCACCAGACCGGCCAGCAGGGCCGACTCGGCGAGGGTCAACTGCGCCGGAGGCTTGCCGAAGTACCGCTGGCTGGCCGCCGCGATCCCGTACGCGCCGGAGCCGAAGTAGGCGATGTTCAGGTACCGGTCGAGGATCTCGTCCTTGCCGAGGCTCTTGTCGAGCGCGCTCGCGTACCGGATCTCCTGGATCTTGCGGCCCACGGTGGGATCGGTGGCGGCGGCGCGCTCCTCGGCGGTGCGGGTGGGGTCGGTCTTGAGCACGTTACGGACGTACTGCATGGTCAGCGTCGAGCCGCCCTGCTCGGTGCCGCCACCCTTGACGTTGGCCACCAGCGCCCGGGCCAGGCCGCGCAGGTCCGCGCCACCGTGGTCGTAGAAGCGCCGGTCCTCGGCCGCCACGATCGCCTGCCGCATGACCGGGGCGATCTCCGACAGGGGGACGTCGGTGCGGTTCACGTCGTAGAACGTGGTGATCAAAGTCTTGCCGTCGTTGGCGTAGAGGTACGAACGCTGCGGCGTGGCCGGGGTCTTCAGCGAGGCCGGCAACGCGGCGTACGACCCGAGCGCGGAGCGGGCGGTGAGCCCGAGCAGCAGGTTGCCCGGCAGCGCGGCGACTGCCAGGACAAGCCCGGCCAACACGCCGGCGAGCAGCACGGTGAACAGCCGCGACAGCGGCGAGCGGGGGGCGGCCATGCTCCCCAGGATTGCCATGAAAGCCGCCAACCGACCACCCTCACCCCGCGATTGTCAGCAACTTCACGCCCACCCACCAGCCAACTC
>NZ_QGSY01000243.1 GCF_003857035.1 Micromonospora arida | reverse complement strand
ACTCAGCTGGGTGGCCAGGCGGGCGGCCAGGTGCAGGCGGACCGGGCCCGTCTCGCAGTCGACGACCACGCACGGCGCGCCGGTGGCGGCCAGGACCGCTGCCGCCGCTGCCGCCCGGTCCAGCGGGCGGGTGCCCGCCGTGGCCCTCCCGTCGGTGACGATGAGGACCAGCGGGCGGCGCTTCGGGTCGCGCAGGCGCTCCACCCGTAACAGGTCCGCGGCGGCGAGCAGCCCCTCGGCCAGCGGCGTACGCCCGCCCGTGGGCAGTTCGGCCAGCCGGGTCGAGGCGGCCAGCACCGACGAGGTCGCCGGCAGCAGGATCCGGGCACCGGCGCCCCGGAACGCGATCACCGCGACCTTGTCCCGCCGCTGGTACGCGTCGGTGAGCAGGGCGAGCACCGCGTCCTTCACGGTGGTCATCCGCTGCCGGGCACCCATCGAGCCGCTCGCGTCCACCACGAACAGCACCAGGTTGCCCTCGCGCCCCTCACGAACCGCCTCGCGCAGGTCGTCGCGGCGCAGTCGCAGTGGACCGGTGACCCGGCCCCGGGCCGCCTGGTGCGGCGCGGCGGCGCGGATCGTGGCCGGCAGGTGCAGCGCGCCCACCCGACCTGCCGGCACCCGCGCGCCGGTGGTACGGCCCCGCCCGGTGCGGGCCCGCGACCGCCGGCCCGGCACCCCGTCACCCAGGCCGGGCGCGGTGAGCACCCGCGCCTTCAGCCCACCCCGGGGTACGGCCACCGGCTGGGACTCCCCGCCGCCGGTCGGGTCGTCGGCACCGGTCGCTGGTTGCCGGCCACCGCGCGGGCGCGAGTTCTGGCCGTCGTCACCCCGGTCGCCCGGCTGGCGCTGCGGCCAGCCGTCGGTGCCGTCCGGGCCGTCGGTGCGCCCGTCGGGGCCAGCGCCGTCACGCGCCGTCGAGCGCAGCGGCCCGGGTTCACCCTGGTCGATGCCGTCGCCGCTGCGGTCGCCGCCCTGCGGGCCGCCGCCACTTGGTCCGCCGCCACTTGGTCCGCCCCCGTTCGGGCCACCGCCGCCGGCCGGACCACCGCCCTGCGGGCTGCCGTCCGGGTCACCGTCGTCCGGGCCGCGGTCGTCGGGGCCGGCGTCGTCCGGGTCGTCGGGGTGGGCGTCCTGGGCGCGCTGCAACGCCTCGTCGAGGCGCTTCTCGTCCAGCCCGGGGGTATCGAACGGGTCGCGGCGGCGGCGGTGCGGCAGGGCCAGCCGGGCGGCCACCCGGACGTCGTCGATGGTGACCCGGTCCCGGCCGTGCCAGGCGGCGTGGGCGAGGGCGGTACGGGCGGTGACGATGTCGGCCCGCATCCCGTCCACGTCGAACGCCGCACACACCTCGGCGATCTGCCGCAACGCGGCGTCCGGCAGTCGTACCCCGGGAAGTCGGCGGCGGGCGGCGGCCACCTGGCCGGCGATCTCCGCGTCGGCCTCGGCCCAGCGGGCGGCGAAGCCGACCGGGTCCGCGTCGGCGGCCAGCCGACGGCGGACCACCTCGACCCGGATCTCCGGGTCCCGGCTGGCGCCCACCTCCACGGTGAGCCCGAACCGGTCGAGCAACTGCGGGCGCAGCTCCCCCTCCTCCGGGTTCATCGTGCCGACCAGCAGGAACCGGGCGGCGTGGCTGACCGACACGCCCTCCCGCTCGACGTGGCTGCGGCCCATCGCCGCCGCGTCGAGCAGCAGGTCGACGAGGTGGTCGTGCAGCAGGTTGACCTCGTCGACGTAGAGCACGCCCCGGTGCGCGGCGGCGAGCAGGCCCGGCTCGAAGGCGCGTACCCCCTCGCCGATCGCCTTCTCCAGGTCCAACGCGCCGACCACCCGGTCCTCGGCGGCACCCACCGGCAGCTCGACGAGGCGGGCCGGACGCGTCTCGGCGGCGGCGTCGGCCAGGTGCGGGCCGTCCGGGCAGGCCGGGTCGGGCTCGACCGGGTTACAGCCGAACCGGCAGCCGGCCACCCGCCGCACCGGGGGCAGCAGCGCGGCGAGAGCCCGCACGGCGGTGGACTTCGCGGTCCCCTTCTCACCCCGGACCAGCACCCCGCCGATCGCCGGGGAGACCGCGTTGAGCAGCAACGCCAGCCGCATGTCGGCCATGCCGAGCACCGCACTGAACGGGTAAGTCATGCCCGGTCCTCCAGGTCGCCCTCGCTGGCCAGATAGGTGTCGCGCAGCCGGTCGAGGGTGGCCGGCTCCGGCTTGGCCCACAGCCCTCGGTCGGCGGCCTCCAACAGCCGCTCGGTGATGCCGCGCAACGCCCACGGGTTGGACTGCTCCAGGAACTCCCGGGTGGTGTCGTCGAAGAGGTACGCGGCGGCCAGGTGCTCGTACATCCAGTCGTCGACCACACCGGCGGTGGCGTCGTAGCCGAACAGGTAGTCCACTGTGGCCGCCAGCTCGAACGCGCCCTTGTAGCCGTGCCGGCGCATCGCGGCGATCCACTTCGGGTTGACCACCCGGGCCCGGAACACCCGCCGGGTCTCCTCGCCCAGCGTGCGGGTACGCACGTCGTGCGGCATCGCCGAGTCACCCACGTACGCCTGCGGTGACGTGCCGGTGAGGTGGCGGACCATCGCCACCATCCCGCCGTGGTACTGGAAGTAGTCGTCGGAGTCGACGATGTCGTGCTCGCGGGTGTCCTGGTTCTTCACCGCCACCGCGATCCGGGCGAACGAGCGCTCCATGTCGGCGCGCGCCTCCCGCCCGTCCAGGCCCCGGCCGTACGCGTAGCCGCCCCACACCGCGTACACCTCGGCCAGGTCGGCGTCGCTGCGCCAGGTCCGGGCGTCGATCAGGGGCAGCAGCCCAGCGCCGTACGCGCCGGGCTTGGAACCGAAGATCCGGGCGGTGGCCCGCCGCTCGTCGCCGTGCTCGGCGAGGTCGGCGGCGACGTGCGCCCGCAGGTAGTTCTCCTCGTCCGGCTCGTCCAGGGCGGCGACCCGCCGGACGGCGTCGTCGAGCAGCGCCACCACGTGCGGAAACGCGTCGCGGAAGAACCCGGAGATGCGCACTGTGACGTCGACGCGCGGGCGGCCCAGCTCGGCGGTCGGCACCACCTCGATGCCGGTCACCCGTCGGGACCTGTCGTCCCAGACCGGGCGGCAGCCCAGCAGCGCGAGCACCTCGGCGATGTCGTCGCCCTGGGTCCGCATCGCGCTGGTGCCCCACACGGTCAACCCCACCGAGCGGGGGTACGCCCCGGTGTCGGCGAGATGCCGGGCCAGCAGCGAGTCGGCGAGGGCCACCCCGACGTCCCAGGCGTTGCGGCTGGGGATGGCCTTCGGGTCGACGGAGTAGAAGTTGCGGCCGGTGGGCAGCACGTTGACCAGGCCGCGGGTGGGTGAGCCGGACGGGCCGGGAGGCACGAACCTGCCGTCCAGCGCCCCGAGGGTGTTGGTCAGTTCGTCGGTGGTCCGGTCCAGTCGGGGCACCAGCTCGGTGGCGGCGAAGTGCAGCACCGCGACGACGTCCGGGATCGACCGACCGGTCACCTCCGTCACCACGGCGTCGACCGTGTCCACGGCCCAGTCCAGGGTCTCCATGCCGACGACCAGCCGCCGCGCGAGGGCCTCGATGAGGTCGATCGCGTCGGCGGCGGTGCCGGCCGGCCCGTCCACCACGTCGGTCAGCGCCGCAGGCAGTGCCAGTCGCTGTCCCGGCGACGCGAGCAGCTCCTGCTCGTCGAGGGAGTACGCGGCGGCGAGCGCCTGCCGTAGGCCGGGCAGGGCCTGGGCGCCGCCCCAGATCTGCGGGGCGCGCAGCACCGCGAGGACCAGGTTGACCCGGGGCTCGCCGGTGGGCGCGTCGGCGAGGATGTGCAGCCCGTCGCGGATCTGCACGTCCTTGACCTCGCACAGGTACCCATCGAGGTGCAGCACGAAGTCGTCGAAGTCGTCCGCGTCGGGCATCGCCTCGGCGTGCAGGTCGTGGTGCAGCTCGGCGGCGCGCACCAGGTCCCAGATCTGGGCCCGTACGGTGGGCACCTTGGCCGGGTCGAGGGCCTGCACTGTCGCGTACTCGTCGAGCAGTTGTTCCAGTTTGGCCAGGTCGCCGTAGGTCTCGGCGCGGGCCATCGGCGGGACCAGGTGGTCGACGACCACGGCGTGCGCCCGCCGCTTGGCCTGGGTGCCCTCTCCGGGGTCGTTGACGATGAACGGGTACACCAACGGCAGGTCGCCGAGGACCGCGTCGGGCGCGCAGTCGGCGGCCAGGCCGAGGCCCTTGCCGGGCAGCCACTCCAGGGTGCCGTGCTTACCCAGGTGCACCACGGCGTCCGCGCCGAAGCCGCCGTCCGCGACCGGCGCGGTCAACCAGCGGTACGCGGCCAGGTAGTGGTGGCTGGGCGGCAGGTCCGGGTCGTGGTAGATGGCGATCGGGTTCTCCCCGAAGCCGCGGGGGGGCTGGATCAGCAGCACCACGTTGCCGAAGCGCAGCCCGGCGAGCACGATGTCGCCGCCGTCGGTGTACAGCTCGCCCGGCGGCTCACCCCAGTGCTCCCGCATCCGCTCGCGCAGCTCGGCCGGGACCTGGTCGAACCAGCGCCGGTACGTCGGCCCCGGTATCCGGGCCTCGGCGGCGGCCAACTGCTCCGGGGTGAGCCACTCCACGTCGTGACCACCGGCGGCGATCAGCGCGTGGATCAGCGCGTCGCCGTCGTCGGGCGGTGGCGCGTCACCCAGGTAGTAGCCGGCCTCGGCCAGCGCGGCGAACAGCCGGACCGCCGAGGCCGGGGTGTCCAACCCGACGGCGTTGCCGACCCGGGAGTGCTTGGTGGGGTACGAGCTGAGCACCACGGCGACCCGTTTGTCGGCGTGCGGCACGTACCGCAGCCGGGCGTGGCGCACCGCGATCCCGGCGACCCGGGCGGCCCGCTCGGGATCGGCGGCGTAGACCGAGAGCCCGTCCGCGTCGATCTGCTTGAACGAGAACGGCACTGTGACGATCCGGCCGTCGAACTCGGGGATGGCCACCTGCATGGCGGCGTCCAGTGGGGACAGCCCGGCGTCGCTGCCGGCCCACTGCTCCCGAGTGCTGGTCAGGCAGAGGGCCTGGACGATCGGCACGTCCAGGGCGGCCAGCACGCCCACGTCCCAGGCGTCCTCGTCACCTCCGCCGGAGGCGTCCGCGGCGACCGCGCCACCAGCTGCGAGGACGGTGACCAGCAGCGCGTCGCACCGGGCGAAGAGCCCGAGCGGCCCACTGTCGGCGGTGAGCCCTCGCAGGGAGCCGCAGAAGATCGGCAACGGGTTGCCGCCGGCCTGGTGGACCGCGTCCGCGAGCACGTCGACGAACCCGGTGTTGCCGGCCAGCGCGTGTGCCCGGTAGAAGACGATCCCCACGGTGGGCCGGTACGGGTCGGCCAGGTGCGCGCCGTGCACGCCGTACGCCGGGGTGCGGGCGGGCGGGGCGAACCCCTCGCCGGTGAGCAGCACCGTGTCGGAGAGGAACCGGGCCAGCTGCGCCAGGTTGTCCGGTCCGCCCTCGACCAGGTACGCCAGCGCCTGAGTGACGACCCCGGACGGCACTGTGGAGATCGCCATCAGTTCCGCGTCGGGCAGCGCCTCACCCCCGAGCACGATCGTCGGCACGCCGGTGGCGAGCACGGCGGCGAGGCCGTCCGGCCACGCCTGCCGACCGCCGAGCAGGCGTACGACGACGAGGGCGACCCCGTCGAGCAGGGCGGGCACCTCGTCGGCGGCGACTCGGGCGGGGTTGGCCAACCGGTAGTCGGCACCGCTGGCGCGGGCGGCCAGCAGATCGGTGTCGGCGGTGGAGAGCAGCAGGATGCGCACGGCAGGCTCCGGAGAGTGACGCCCTGGGCCCTCACGGGGCGACCGGGCGATGCGGGTGGGTACGGCGTCAGCCGGTACGACGGCCCGAGCGAACGGCGCACCGACTCATGGGTCGGGGCCGGTCAGCGCCGGGCGATCAGCTCAGCGGTGCCGGTGGCCGGTGTCCTTGGAATGCACTGCCTGGAGCGCAATACGACGATAATCGTCGATGAATGAGACGCCGTGCGTCATCGGGTCCTCCTCGGGTGTCCACGCCCTGGGGTACGTCCCGACGGCCGAAGTATCCTGGCTTCCGGATCGACGCTCTCCCCCGGCCTTCCAACCGCAGACACACGGCCGTGACTCACGAGGGGGGATCGCTCCCCGGTGACAGTGGCGGGACCGCGTCGGATTCGCACCGACTTCCTTCACTGCCGTCAGGCCGCGAATGCTGCCACACCGCCGCGCCGCCGGTCAACGCGGACCCCACCACCGCCCGACCATGCCCACCACATTGACCTGCGAAAATATCGGCGCACGGGGGTCGTCTCTCGCCGTAATGATGGGTTGTTGGGCTGGTTGGTCGGTGGCGGAGTGGTGCCCTGGCGGGGGCAGCGTGTGTGCGGCGCCCTCTGGAGCTGATGTCGTAGACGATTCAACCCCGCCCCGGTTGGCAGTGGGCTACTCGTGCTCACATCGGCGCGGCCGGCGGGTCAGCGACAGCCAGCCGAGAAACGGCTGTGCATCATCGCAAGGTCCGGACGACCGCCGAGACTGTACAAGTCGTGAATGGCCTCGTCCATGCAGGACGTCAAGTACAGGGCCAGCGCCAGCGAGTGGCCGTAGAACCCGGCGACGAGATCGAGCTGCGCGCGGGAGCACGGCCACGCGGCGGCGCAGTTGCGACACAACCACGCGGGGCGCACGGGTAGGTGCGGACGGGACCGGAGACTCACACCACGACCCTGCTCACCGCAACCCCCGATATCGATCACGGTGGGTGATTCATCGGTGGACAACTGTCTTCCGCCCCGGCCACGAGCGCCTGGGCTGCATCCGTCCACCAGTAGAGGACCTCCCGGCCTGACCGGCGCTTCTGGAGCAGACCGGCATCCGTCAGCACGCGCAGGTGACCGCCGACGGTACCGAGCGGCAGCCCGGTAGCGGCGACCACGGCCGTGGTGCTGATCGGCTCAGCCGCCTGCACCAGAATCATGCTCCGCGCGTTCCCGAGCAGGCGGCGCAGGGGATCCGGGGTGGTGCGAGTCGCCTGGGTGAAGATCCCCGTCACCGGGTAGACGATGCCGAAGCGGTCGGGCAACCTCCAGGAGATCCAGCCTCCCCGGCAGTGGGCCGCGAAAAATCTCAGCGTCCCGCCCCGCAGGTCGGACGGCGGGTAGGGCCGCTCCTCGACCTGCAGCCGGCCGTTGCCGAGCCAGCGCATGCCCGGCCGCATGTCGTTGATGACCCCGGACCATCCGTCCCGGCCCAGGCGGGAGATCCGGGACACCACATCGGCACGCAGCACCGACTGCCGGCGCGGCCAGTCCGCCTCGATCGTGTGGTGCCAGACCCAGCGCACCAGAGCCGCCGTCCGGCGCGCCAACCCCGAACCGCGCAGTTCCGGGGCCAGCGGGGAACGTACGTGGGACAGATCCGCACGGATTCGGTCATCCGGCAGCGACTCGAGCTCCGCGAGTTCGTCGTCCAGCGTCATGTCCGGACGGGCGGGCGGCACCGTCAGGAAGTCGGCCATCCAGGAGGACGACATGGCGTGCGCCAGAATGGCCCGCGTCACCGGGTCATCGTCGAGATAGCCCCGGAAGGCATCGACATGCTGGTCCCGCCAGACCCGATGCCACGGAAGCGGCTGAGCCCGACGCAGGATGTTCAGCGCCCCCAACGTCTCGGTGAGCTGCGAAGTGCCGAAACGCGCCTGCGCCATCACTTCGGCGTCGACCAGAAACACCGCCACGTTTCGCCTCCAGTCGAAACTCTAGGGAGGCACTGCGGGATGTCGCAAGCTCCTGGACATGCGCAGCGACATCCGGCCAGACGACCTGACGACCGTGAGCACGCGGAACTTCAACGCTCTGTGGGCCGGTGCCGCCATCACCAACCTGGCTGACGGCGTCGTCAAGCTGACCCTGCCGCTGGTGGCCGTCTCGATGACGGACTCCCCTGCGCTGGTTGCCGCCGCCACCCTGGCCAACACCCTGCCCTGGTTGTTGTTCGCACTGCCCGCTGGCGCCCTCGCCGACCGAGTGGACCGCCGGCGCCTGATCATGGCGATGGCCGCCGTGCGCGCCCTGGTCCTCGCCGGGCTCGTGGGCGCCATCGTCCTGGACGTCCTTCCGCTGGCCGGCCTGTACGCGGGGGCGCTGCTCCTCGGCACCGCCGAGGTGTTCGCCGACACCACCCGGATGTCGGTCGTGCCGATGGTCATACCCCGCAATCGCATGGAATCCGCGTTCGCGACGTTGACAGCGACCGAGACGGCGGCCAACGAATTCATCGGACCCCCGCTGGGTGGCCTGCTGGCCGCCGCCGGGCTGGCCGTGGCGCTCGGGGCCGGCGGCATCGGCTACGCAGGCGCCCTGCTCGCACTGGCAGTCATGACCGGTCACTACCGCAACAACTGTCACCCCGGACCGGCAGCGAACGCTCCAGGCCTGCGCGCCGACATCCGGGAAGGCATCCGATACGTATGGCAGGCAAGAATTCTGCGGACCCTGCTGCTGGTGGCTGGCGCAGCGAGCGGATGCTGGGCGGCCTGGATGGCAGTCATCGCCGTCTACGCGATCGCACCCGGACCGATGAACCTGAGCCACGCGGAATACGGCCTGATGATCGGAGCCCTGGGAGTGGGCGGCGTGGTGGGAGCCTCCGCCGCGCCCGCTCTCACCCGCCGGCTGGGACGGCGGGTCGTCCTCGCCGCGTCCATGGCCAGTTTCGCCGTACTGCTGGCAGCACCAGCGATCACCTCGTCCCCCCGGCTGGTCGCCGCAGCGACCGTCCTGGGCGGCGCCGGCTCCGGCGCGTGGAACGTCACCTACAGCTCGCTGCGCGCACTCGTCGTGCCCGACGAGATGATGGGGCGCTACAGCGGGGTCAGCCGCCTGACCAGTTGGGGTTCGATGCCACTCGGGGCTCTGGTCGCCGGCCTCACCGCGGAACTGGTCAGCGTCAGAGCGGTCTTCTGGGGCGGAGCAGCTCTCTGCGTCCTGGTGCTCGCCGTGACGTTACGAACTGTCACCTCGCCCGAATTCCGACTGGTGCAGGCCCGCGCTACCGCCCTCCACGAACCCACGCCGGCCCAGCCGCACTGACCTGGCCTCAGCGGGCGTGGCGTTCCGGATGGGCCCGGCTCCAGGTCCGCATCCGTTCCGGGTAGCCGGTGCGCGCGGCCTCGTACAGCGGCACCGCGTGCTTGCGGGCGATGGACCCGGCCGCGCGGGGCGTTCCGGTGCGGCGGCGGATCCACTCGCCGTCGTGGGCGATCGCCACCACCGTGGTGTCCGTCGCGGTCGTCTCCGGCTCCAGGTAGAACTCCACCCCGCGCCGGGTGGCCACGAACGCCTCCAGCGCCGCAAGGTCGTCGCGGGTCGCTTCCCGGTCCAGCTTCGTCGGGGTCGCCTCGGCACCCCGTGATCGGCGGTTGAACCAGCTCATGCCCGCCCCTCTCCTCGACGTCCCTCCAGTGCAGCACCGATTCCTGGCAATACGCTGCACGCCGGATGGGAGAGAGCTGACCTACGCCGGGAGATCCGGGTGGAACCCGCGGCGGGTGGGCGGTGTCATGAGTGTGATCCGAACGGAGGCTCCCCTGGACGACGAGGCGCTCGTCACCCGCGCTCGGGCAGGCGACCTGGAGGCGTACAACCTCCTGGTGGCCCGGCACACCGCGTCCGCGTACCGGACCGCGGTGCTGCTCGGCGCGGGCTCGGACTCCGAGGACGTCATCCAGGAGGCGTTTGTGAAGGCGTACCGGAAGCTGTCCCGTTACCGGGGTGACGCGTCCTTCCGGTCGTGGCTGCTCGCGATCGTCGCCAACGAGACCCGCAACCTGCACCGCTCCCGTGGCCGGCGCGACGGGCTCGTCCTGCGGGCGGCGGCAGCGGACCCGACGTCCGAGATCGCCGAGGACGACGCGGTCGGCGCGGTCCTCGCCGGGGAGCGCCGGGCGTCGTTGGTGCAGGCCCTGCGACAACTGCCGGTACGGGACCGCGAGGTGATCGTCTGCCGGTTCTTCCTCGATCTCAGCGAGGAAGAGACGGTGGCGGCTCTGGGCTGGCCCCGGGGCACTGTGAAGTCGCGTACGTCCCGGGCGCTGGCGAAACTTCGCGGGCTGCTCGACCGTGAGGAGGTCCGGCATGGGTGACCTCGAACGGGAACTGCGCGACCTGTCCGCCTGGCTGGACACCCCCGATCCGCCCGACGTGACCGCCCGCGTCCGCGTACGACTCGGCACGCCCGCGCCCCGGCGACGCCGGTGGCGGTCGCTCGCCGCGGTGGCGCTCGTCGCCCTGCTGGTGGCGCTGTTGCCGCCGACGCGGGCCGCGATCGCCGACGTCGTCACGGGGCTGCTGCGCTTCGCCGGGGTCAGCATCGCCACCTCACCCGCCCCGACGCCGCCCGGCGGCACCGCGTCGCCGTTGCCCGGCCAGCGGGCCGTCGCCCTGGACGAGGCCCAACGGTCGGTGCGGTTTCCGATCCGCCTGCCGGCGATGCTGGGCACGCCCGAGCAGGTGCTGGTCGCCGACCCGGACGCCTCCGGCCGGTTCCGGGTGGCGACGCTGCTCTACGACGGGGGCGCGCTGCGCGTCGACGCGTTCGACGGTCACCTCGACCTGGCCTTCCACAAGGAGGTCACCCCGCCGGGCGCGAACTGGGTCCAGGTCAACGGCGACTTCGCCGTCTGGGTCGACGGTCCACACGTCCTGTCCTACGTGGACCGGGCGGGCGGGATCCGCCGGGAGACCGCCCGGCTGGCCGGCTCGACCCTGATCTGGCAGGACAACGACGTGAGTTACCGGCTCGAGGGCGCCCTCACCAAGGCCGACGCGATCGAGATCGCGCGTTCACTGCACTAGTGCCGCGTCTGTGAACGTTGATCGCGGCACAGTCAGTGAGGCAACTCGGCCGGGAACTCCTCGACCCCCAGCACGCGCAGCAGCTCAAGCTTCTCCCGGGCCTCGGCGTCGGCCGGGGTCAGCACCAGCAACTGCTGGCCGAGGTCCGGGGTGACCAGGGTTTCGCAGTCCATCGTGATGCGGCCCACGCGCGGGTGCATGAACGTCTTGCGGTCGGCCCGGCGCACCGCCACCTCGTGCTCGGCCCACAGCCGCCGGAAGTCGTCGCTCGCAGCCCGCAACCGTTCGATCAGGCCGGTCACGTCCGGGTCGCCGGCCCGCCGGCCAGCCACCGCGCGCAGGTCGGCGACCTGCTGGCGGGCGTGCCGTTGCCATTCCTCGGGGCCGTGGAGGTCGCGGATGACCGGGTCGGTGAAGTAGCGGTAGGCGACGTAGCGGCGGTCGCCGGTCAGCCCGGTGTGGTCGCCCGTGAGCAGCATCGACATGCGGTTCTGCGCCAGGACCTCGCCGAGGTCGGACAGGACCATGGCGGGGGTGTCGCCCACCAGGTCGAGCAGGCGGACCAGGCCGGCCCGGGCCAGGCGGGCGATGCCGTCGGCGGGCGGCGGCTGGTGGCCGGCCAGGTGGAACAGGTGGCTTCGCTCGTCGTCGGTCAGGCGCAGGGCCCGGGCCAGGGCACCGAGCAGCTGGGTCGACGGCTGGCTGCTGCGGCCCTGCTCAAGGCGGACGACGTAGTCGACGGACATGCCGGCGAGCATGGCGACCTCCTCGCGGCGCAGGCCGGCGGTGCGGCGGCGGGGCCCGTCGGCGATGCCGACCTCGGCGGGGCGGATGGCCTCGCGCCGGCGCCGCAGGAAGTCGGCGAGCTGCTCACGCTGCATGCCTCCATGCTGCCCCAGGGACCGGGCGCCGAGCCAGGGAGCAGCGCTCCCACGACAAGCGCTCCGCTGCCGGCAGGCGGGAAAGCGGCGCAGGGTGGAGCCGAGATCGACCGATGAGGGAGAGTTTCGATGCAGACACGCACTCTGGGTAACACGGGTCCCAAGGTTTCCGCGGTGGGGCTGGGGGCGATGAGTATGTCGGGCGCGTACGGCCCGGCCGATCGCGAGGAGAGCATCGCCACCGTACGGACCGCGCTGGACGCGGGGGTCACGCTGGTCGACACCGGTGACTTCTATGGCATGGGGCACAACGAGCTGCTGCTGTCGGAGGCGTTGCGGGGACGCGACCGGGACAGCTATCTGCTGAGTGTGAAGTTCGGGCAGCAGGTGGGGCCGGGCATGCGGTTCGCCGGTCAGGACTCCCGCCCGGCTTCGGTGCGGAACTTCCTGAGCTACTCGCTGACCCGGCTCGGCGTCGACTACGTGGACATCTACCGGCCGGCCCGGCTCGACCGGTCGGTGCCGATCGAGGACACGATCGGCGCGATCAAGGAGATGATCGACGCCGGCTATGTGCGGTATGTGGGGCTCTCCGAGGTTGACGCGGAGACCATCCGGCGGGCGCACGCCGTACATCCGGTTGCTGATCTTCAGATTGAGTATTCGCTGCTGTCGCGGGCGGTCGAGGCCGACGTGCTGCCCACGCTGCGGGAGCTGGGCATCGGGCTGACCGCGTACGGGGTGCTGAGCCGTGGCCTGCTCTCGGGGAACTGGGTGCCGGGACGGGCGGACGATCCGCGTAACCACAGTCCCCGCTTCTCCGCCGAGAACGCGTCACACAACCTCGCCCTGGTGGAGGCGTTGCGCCGGGCCGCCGACGCGAAGGGGTGCACGGTGGCGCAGTTGGCGATCGCGTGGGTGGCGGCGCAGGACCCGTCCATCGTTCCGCTGGTCGGTGCGCGCACCCGGCAGCGGCTGGCCGAGGCGTTGCCGGCGCTGGACGTGAAGCTGTCGGCCGATGATCTCGAGGAGATCGAGGCGGCCGTGCCGAAGGGTGCCGCGCGCGGTGACCGTTACCCGGCGGCGTTCATGTCGAGCCTCGGCGTCGGTAACTAGTGCCTCGTCATGCGGCCTCGAACGGACATTCCAAGACGAGGCACTAGGAACCTGGCGGGCCCGGGCGGTGTCGGAAGGGTGCGGCGAGTCGCCAACGCGTACCGGAAGGGGCGAGATGGTTTCCTGGGGCAGGTTGATGCTGGCATCCTCGGTGGTCCTGCTGGCGGGATGCACCACCACGACCAGCGGCGCGGCACCGACGGCGGGTGCGGCCACCTCGGCGAGCACCGCGACCGCCTGCGCGACGCGGGTGGAGACGGGCTCCCTGCCCGACTGGGCGGACGCCGGTTTCAGCGGGGACGCGCGGGTGCCGCACGTCTTCGGCGCGAAGGGTGACATCGTGGCGGTGCTGTTCGCCCACCCGCTGCGACAGGTCCGCGAAGACGGGTCGAACAACAAGATCCTGTGGGTGGCCCGCGCCGCCACGACCTCCCCCGAACCGTCCGCACCGGCGACCCTGGTGATCACCGCGAGGCTGGACGGCACCGACACCCGGGTGATCCGGGAGGTTCCCGGCGGCCCCGGTCCGTCGATCATCGACCTGCCCCAGGCCGGTTGCTGGCGCCTCGACCTGCGCTGGTCCGGGCACACCGACACGATGGACCTGGTCTACGCCCCCTGAGCTACCCCGGTCGGCGCGGTGCCTGGGGCCGTGCGGAACCGGCGACGTCCCGGCCCGTCCTTGCCGCCACCGCCGCTTAGGGTGTGGTCGTGCCGATCACCTTTCAGCTTCCTGCGGGTCGGGCCACGGCGCTGACGTTCGCGGTGTCGCCGATGGTGGAGTTGGCCTGGGCATGGCACGTGCTGGTCGGCACCGAGCACCACCCGGAGCGCGCGGGGTGGGCGGAGCGAGTCCTCGGTGAGTTGCCAGACGACCTGGCCGCGGAGCTGAGCGCATGGTCGTTCGCGGTTCGAGCGGTCCGCGCGACAGTGTTCGCGGATCCAACGCTGCCGCCGGCTCTCGATTGGGTCCAAGCGGTGACGGCGCTCCGGAGCATGCCTCCCGCGCAGTTCGCCGCTGCGATGCTTCGGCCGCTGCTGCGGGTGGGCGGGCGATCCGCCGACGTGGCCGACCACCGCGTGGGTGCCGAATTGATGGCGTTGTCGCGGGCGCGGGGAGCAGGGGCGACGCGGGCGGTGCGGCTGCTCCTGGAGAAGCCCGCCGCCGCGCAGGCCGCGGTGGTCGACATTCTGGAGGGCTGCTGGTCGGCCTTCTTCGCGGCCGAGTGGCGCCGGATCGAGCCCGCGCTGACTGGTGAGGTGCAGGCGCGATCGCGAATGGGTGCGCGCGGCGGCCCCCGGGCCGCGTTGTCTGGCTTGTCTCCTGCGGTGGCCATCGCTGAAGACGGCCGCGTCACCATCGACAAGGTGCAGAGCAAGTCGTTGGCGGTGTCCGACCGTGGGCTGGTGCTGATCCCCACCGTCTTCGGCACCCCACACGTGTACGTCGCCGATGAGGCGGGCCGTCCGGTGGTGGTGCATTACCCGTTTCCACCGCCGGAGCGTGCGGCCGACCGGCGACTGACCCTGCGGCGGCTCGACGTGCTCGCTCATCCGGCGCGCCTGGAGGTGTGCCGCGCGATCGCGGTCGAGCCCAGGTCAGCGCGGGAGATCGCCCGGCTCTGGCACCTCGATGAGACCGCGGTGACCAAGCACCTGTCCGCCCTGCGCCTCGCTGGACTGGTTCGCGCGGAGCGGGCTGGGCACTTTGTCCGCTACTCGCTGGAGGCGTCCGCCATCCAGACGATAGGCGCCGACCTGCTCGACGTGCTCCGTCGCTGATTCCCTGCCGAAGACCTGCAGGCTTTGGCCACCGGCCGGCGGCACTCCCTACCGTGGCGGCCATGGTGACGCTCGACGAAACGATGCGGCGGTTGGCCGCCGACCGGGACCGGTTCCAGGTGGTCCGGGGCGCGCATGCGGCAATTCACCTGGGTGAGCTGGCGGCGGCATGACGCCGCTGTACGTGGCAGCGGACATCCACGGTCACCGGTCCGAACTCCGCGAGTCACTTCACGAGGCCGGGCTCGTCGACCGCACGGGGCACTGGTCCGGGGGTGGCGCGCGGTTGTGGCTGCTCGGCGACTACGTCGATCGGGGCCCGGACGGTATCGGCGTCATCAACGACATCCAGCGGCTCGCCGTCGCCGCAACTGCGGCGGGCGGCCACGTCGGGACGTTGTTGGGTAACCACGAGGCGCAGTTGCTCGCCGCGCACCGGTTCGGCACCATGCCCGTCGCCGGCTGGGACGAGCCCGGCGGGTTTCGCGGTGGCTGGGCGCGGTTCGGCGGACGTGAGACGGACCTGCACCAACTGACGCCACAGCATGTCGAGTGGATGACGCAGCTGCCTGCGGTCACGGTCGTCGACGGATTCCTGCTCGTGCACTCCGACACCGCCCGGTACCTGGAACTGGGATCCAGCATGACCACCGTGAACGCGGCAGTCACCACGGCTCTCGGCTCCAGCGACCCCGCTGCGTGGCTGGACTTCTGTGGCCGGCTGAGCGATCGCGGTGCCTTTCGTGACGCCGAACAGGCGAACCCCGACGATCCGGTGTCGCTGATGCTGCGCACACTCGGAGGCAGCGTGCTCGTCCACGGCCACAGCACCCTCACCAAGCACTTCGGCGTGGCACCGCAGGATGTCACAGTCGCGCTGCGGTACGCCGACGACAGAGTCATCGCCATCGACGGCGGCGTCTACGAGGGCGGCCGGATCCTGCTCACTCGACTCCGCTGACCCTGGCTAGGCTGCCTGGCGTGCTGGAGGACGAGCGGGTGACGGCGGCCCGAAACAACGCCGAATGGTGCGGCATCGTCTGCGGCAGCCACGGGTTGGCCGGCCGTACCGACGCCGACGCCTGGTCGGTCCCCCACCGTTCGCCACAGTGGTACCCGGACGCGGTCACCCTGCGGCCGGGCGTCGACGCCGAGGCCCTGCTGACCCGGATCGACGCGGGGCCCGGCGCGTCGGTGAAGGACAGCTTCGCCGACCTCGACCTGTCCGGGTACGGGTTCCGGGTGCTCTTCGACGCCCAGTGGATCCACCGGCCACCGTCGGCACCGCCTGTCGACACACCGCTGGCCCCGGTCACCACACCCGACGGCCTGGCGGCCTGGGCGGCGGCGCACGGCGGTGGGGAGCTGTTCCGCCCCGCGCTCCTGGCCGACCCCCGGGTACGGGTTCTCGCCCGCCACGACGACCGGGGTGTGATCATCGGTGGGGCGGTGCTCAACGGCGACGGCCCGTACGGCGTCTCCAACCTGTTCACCCGCACCGACAACTCGCGGGACATCTGGCGCGCGGTGTGCGCCACAGTGCCCAACGCGCCGCTGGTCGGCTACGAAACCACAGCGGACCTGACGCCGGCGCTCTCCGCCGGCTTCACCACCACCGGCCCTCTCCGCGTCTGGCTGCACGCCTAGCGCTCCGGCCACTGGCTGCGCGCACGGACAGCTATGCTGGGCGGCATCGGCACCGATCCGGCCATCACCGGGGAGCCTCCGGAAGAACGGGCAGTTCGACCGCCCCAGTAGAACCGGACGTAGCGGTACGTCACGTCGCGAAATTGAGCGGCGCCTGCACCATCGAGGCGCAAGCGGGGTGGTACCGCGGAGTCCTGGCCATACGCCCGGCGCTTCGTCCCCGCGTGGGCAGTGAGCTGATGCCCGCGCGAGCGGACGTGGAGTGTAGGGAGAACGTCGGTGCCGGACGGTCCGTTGAAGTCACCATTCGTGCCACTGCCCACCAAGGTCGACCTTGGTGGGATGGACCGTGCGGTCATCGAGTGGTGGCAGGCAAACAACGTGTTCAACCGGAGTCTGGAGCAGACGGCCGACGGTCCGCCGTGGGTGTTCTACGAAGGGCCGCCGACCGCCAACGGCACACCGGGCACCCACCACATCGAGGCGAGGGTCTTCAAGGACCTCTTTCCCCGGTACCGGACGATGCGGGGCTTCTCGGTGCCGCGCCGTGCCGGGTGGGACTGCCACGGCCTGCCCGTCGAGCTCGCGGTGGAAAAGGAACTGGGGCTCGGCGGCAAGCCCGACATCGAGAAGATGGGCGTCGCGGAGTTCAACGCCCTGTGCCGCACCTCGGTCCTGCGGCACGTGGACGAGTTCGTCCAGCTCAGCCAGCGTATGGGTTACTGGATCGACCTGGAGCATCCGTACCAGACCATGTCCCCGGAGTACGTGGACAGCGTCTGGTGGTCACTGAAGAAGATCCACGACGGCGGGCGGCTGGTGGAGGACTTCCGGGTCGCGCCGTACTGCACCCGCGACGGCACGACCCTGTCCGACCACGAGGTGGCGCAGGGGTACGAGACCGTCACCGACCCCTCCGTGTACGTGCGGTTTCCGTTGCGCGGGGACGTGGCCGGCCACAGCGGCGTCGACCTGCTGGTCTGGACCACCACCCCGTGGACCCTGGTGTCCAACACCGCCGTCGCCGTACATCCCGCGGTGACGTACGCCCTCGCCCGCACCGGGCAGGGCACGTTCGTCGTCGCCGAACCGCTGACCCAGCGGGTCCTCGGCGACGAGGCGGAGATCCTGGCGACCGTACCCGGGTCGGCCCTGGAGGGTTTGCGGTACGAGCGGCCGTTCGACCTGGTGGACATCCCGGACGCGCACCGGGTGGTCCTCGCGGAGTACGTCACGACCGAGGACGGCACCGGCCTGGTGCACCAGGCGCCGGCCTTCGGCGCGGACGACCTCGCCGTCTGCCGCGCGTACGGGTTGCCGCTGGTGAACCCGGTCGCTCCGAACGGGCGGTTCAACGACGGCATCGACCTGGTCGGTGGGGTGTTCTTCAAGGACGCCGACGCGTTGCTCATCGACCGCCTGAAGACGTCTGGTCGGTTGTTCCGGCACGAGCCGTTCGAGCACCCCTACCCGCACTGCTGGCGGTGCCACACGCCGCTGATGTACTACGCGCAGCCATCCTGGTACATCCGGACGACCGAGGTCCGCGACGAGCTGACGCGGGAGAACGAGAACACCAACTGGTTCCCGGAGCACATCAAACACGGCCGCTACGGCGACTGGCTGAAGAACAACATCGACTGGGCGGTGTCCCGGGCCCGGTACTGGGGCACCCCGCTGCCGCTGTGGCGATGCCCCGACAACCACGTGACAGCTGTCGGTTCCCGTAGGGAGCTCGGGGAGCTGGCGGGCGCCGACCTGTCCGAGCTGGATCCGCACCGCCCGTACGTCGACGAGATCACCTTCGCCTGCCCGGAGTGCGGCCAGATCGCCACCCGCGTCCCCGAGGTGATCGACGCCTGGTACGACTCCGGGGCGATGCCGTTCGCGTCGTTGGGCTACCCCCACGTGCCGGGCAGCAAGGAGATCTTCGAGCGCACCTACCCGGCCCAGTACATCTGCGAGGCGATCGATCAGACGCGGGGGTGGTTCTACACGCTGATGGCGGTGGGCACGCTGGTCTTCGACCGGTCCCCGTACGAGAACGTCGTCTGCCTCGGGCACATCCTGGCCGAGGACGGCCGCAAGATGAGCAAACACCTGGGCAACATCCTGCTGCCGATCCCGTTGATGGACACGCACGGCGCCGACGCGGTGCGCTGGTTCATGGCGTGCTCCGGCTCACCGTGGTCGCCGCGCCGGATCGGGCCCGGCCCGCTCGACGAGATCGTCCGCAAGGTGTTGATGACCTACTGGAACACCGCGGCGTTCTTCTCCCTCTACGCGGCGAACTCGACGTGGGCGCCGCATCTGGCGCAGCCGGTCGCCCAGCGACCGGTGTTGGACCGGTGGATCGTCGGCGAGGTCCACGCCCTCGCGGCCGCCGTTGACGAACGGCTGCAGAACTACGACACGGCGCGCGCCGGCCGACTGCTCGCCGACTTCATCGACGACCTGTCGAACTGGTACGTACGGCGGTCGCGGCAGCGTTTCTGGGAGGGCGACCCGGACGCCCTCACCACCCTGTACTCGTGCCTCGACATCCTCACGCGGCTACTGGCGCCGTTCATTCCCTTCGTCACGGAGGAGGTGTGGCAGCAGGTCGTCCGGCGCGGTGCCGAGTCGGCTCCGGAGTCGGTGCACCTGGCGACCTGGCCCACACCCGACACCACACTGATCAGCACGGAGTTGTCGGCCCAGGTGGCCACGGCGCGGGCGTTGGCTGAAGCGGGGCGGTCCGCGCGTAAGGCGAGCAGTCTGCGGATCCGTCAGCCGTTGAGCCGGGCCCTCGTGGGGCTGCCCGCCGGCACCGTTCTCCCGCAGGCGTTGCTGGACGACATCGGCGACGAGTTGAACGTGAAGGTCCTCCAGCCGCTCGATCCCCAGAGCGGGGTCATCGACGTGCAGGTCAAAGCGAACTTCCGGACCCTGGGCCGCCGGTTCGGCAACCGCACCCAGCACGTCGCGAAGGCGATTGCCGCCGTGGCCCCCCGGGACCTGGTCGACGGCGTCCGGGCGAACGGGACGTACCCCCTGTCGGTCGACGGTGCGCAGGTCGAGGTGGGCCTGGACGACATCCTGATCACGGAGGTGCCGCGCACCGGTTGGGTCGTGGAGTCCCAGCGTGGCGCGACGATCGCGTTGGACACCGAGATCACCCCCGAACTGGCAGCCGAGGGCGTCGCACGCGACGTCGTCCGCATCATCCAGCAGGCCCGCCGCGACGCCGACTTCGAGGTCTCCGACCGGATCACGGTGTCGATCGCCGCCCCCGCGGACGTCGCGGCGGCGATCTCCACGCATCAGAAGCTCATCGCGCACGAGACCCTCGCGCTCCAGCTGACGGTTGCGGACGCGTTGTCGGAGGGATTCTCCGGCACGGTGGGCGACGGTCAGGAGATTGTGGTGCACGTCGTGCGGGCCTGAGCGGTGACGGGGTGGACGATCAGTGGAGACGGGTCAGGTCTTCCCGGGTCAGGCGTAGGGCTCCAGCGGCGATGTTCTGCGCCAGGTGTTCCGGGTCCGAAGTGCCGGGGATGGCGAGCACGTGGGGGCCCTGGTGCAGGGTCCAGGCGAGGCGTACCTGCTGAGGGGTGACGCCGTGGGCGCGGGCGACCGCCTCCACGGCCTCGCCCTGCGCGGTGCCCGCGCCCGCCTCCCGCCCGGTGCCGGCCACCGCGAAGAACGGCACGTAGGCGATGCCCCGCTCACCGCAGAGCCGGACGAACGCGTCCTGCTCCCGGTAGGCGTCCACCCCGTAGTTGTTCTGTACGCAGACCACCGGAGCGATGCCCGCCACCTCGTCCAGCTGTTCCGGCCGGACGTTGGAGAGCCCGAGGTGCCGGATCAGCCCGGCGGTCCGCAACTCGGCGAGCGCGCCGAACCGGTCGGCCACCGGCACCGCACCCGGCCCTCGGCCGAGGCGCAGGTTCACCACGTCGAGCTGGTCGCGGCCGAGCCGGCGAAGGTTCTCCTCCACCTGGGCCCGCAACTGCGCCGGGGTGAACGCCTCGGTGAAGCCCGCCTCCGGGTCGTACCCGAAACCGACCTTGGTGGCGATCACCAGGTCCTCCGGGTACGGGGCGAGCGCCGCGCGGATCAGCTCGGTGGCGTAGCGGGCCGGGCCGGTGCCGACGCGCAGCGTGCCGCCGGGCGAGACGTAGAACGCGGCAGTGTCGATGTGGTTGACGCCCAGCTCCACGGCGCGGCGCAGCAGGGCGACGGCCCGGTCAGGGTCGGGGTTCGCGGTGATCCGCATGGAGCCGAAGCCCATCCGGTGCACGGCGCGGTCGCCCAGGGTCCAGGTGCCCGCCGCAACGGCGGTGATCTCGTCGGTTGGCATCGGGCGACCGTAACCAGTGCGGGTGCGCGGCGCAGTCGGCCACGCACCCGATACCGCCCGACGGCGAAATGGGTTAGTTTTTAACTACCGACGGAGCAGTTTCAGCGGAGCGCGGCGGGCGCAGCACCGGCACCAGCAGCAGGGTCGGCAGCAGCAGCAGCGGCACCGCCAGCAGCGCGCGTAGGGTGCCCACCTCGTCGCCGACCAGCCCCAGCAACGGCGGGCCACCGAGGAACGCGGTGTAGCCGATCACCGCGACCACGCTCACCCGCACCGCCGCGTGCGCCTCGTCGTCGGCCGCCGCGCTCATCCCGACCGGGAAGCCCAGCGACGCACCCAGGCCCCACAGCGCGACGCCGATGACGGCCACCGGCCCGGAGCCCGCCAGCACGGCCAGACCGGCGCCGACCACGGCGAGGCCGATGGTGCCGCTGAGCACCGGCACCCGACCCCACCGGTCCAGCGCGATGGTGCCGACGGTGCGTCCGACGGTCATGCCCACCACGAAGACCGCGAAGACCGCCGCGCCGGCGGCCTCGCTCAGGTCCCGTCCATCGATGAACGCAACGGCCAGCCAGTCGTTGGCGGCACCCTCGGTGAACGCCGCGACCAGCACGAACAGCCCGATCAGCAGGGTGCGCGGCTCCCGCCAGGCGGCGAGTTGCGCCCGGCGACGGGCGGCCGGGGTGGCGTCCGCCGGGTCGCCGGTGTGATCGCTGCCCACGGGTAGGAACGTCCGGGCGGCGAGCGCGGTGCCGGTCACGACGACCACCGCCACCGCGACGAGATGCGCGCCGACCGAGACGTCGAACCGGGCCGCCCCGGCCCCGAGCGCCGCTCCGGCCACCGAACCGAGGCTCCACCCGGCGTGGAACCGGGGCATGATCGTACGGCCCAGCCGCCGTTCCACCGACGCGCCCTCGACGTTCATCGCCACGTCGCAGGCGCCGGAGCCGTAGCCGAGGGCGACCAGTCCCAGGGCGACGATGGCGAACGACCCGGTCATCGTGGCGCCCAGCCCCGCCACGGTCAGGCCGACCGCGACCAGCACGGTGGCCATCGTGACGGTGCGGGCCGCACCGAATCGCTGGGCGAGCAGGCCGGAGGTGGGCATGGCCAGCAGCGCGCCGACGCTCATCGCCAGCAGCAGCAACCCGAGTCGGCCGGCGGAGAGGTCCAGCGCCTCCCGGACCGCCGGGACGCGGGAGAACCAACTGCCGACGGCGAGCCCGTTGAGCGTGAAGGTGACGGCGACGCCGTTGCGGGCGAGCCGCACCGTACGCAGTGTCGGCGATGCGGTGTCCCGGGCTACGGGTCGACTGGTGGGGGCGCTCACGAGGGCAGGTCCTCTTTCTCGGGGTGATCTCCTGGCACGATCGCACACCTGAGAGCGCTACCACCACAACCGGGGACCGCCCCTTACCGCTGCTGCTCCGGCCGGGGCATGATGTGAGCAGGCGTTGGTCCGACCGGACGGGCCGCAGGAGGCGACGATGACGACAGCGGCACAGCGGCCGGCCACTCTCGAGGACGTGGCCCGGGTCGCCGGGGTGTCCCGGTCCACCGCGTCGCGGGTGATCGCCGGCACGGGGTTCGCCTCGCCGGCCGCCCGGAAACAGGTCACGGCAGCCGTCGACCAGCTCGGCTACGTGCCCAACCCAGTCGCCCGGGCGCTGGTCAGTGGCGGGGGCGGCGTACGCCTGGTGGTGGCCGTTCTGGGTGCCAGCGACGCGGTGCTGGACGACCCGTACGTGCACCATGTGGTCGGCGCGGCCGCCCGGGTGTGCACGCCCGCCGGTGTCGGGGTGGCGCTGTACTGGCTGCCGTTCGGCGACCCCCGCAGCCTCGACCAACTCGACGGGGATCGCAGCGTGTGCGGGGTGATCCTGGTCAACACCACCGAAGAGCTGCTGGAGGCGGTGCCCCGGTCGCTGCGCGGTCGGGTGGTCTCGATCGGCGTCGGCTCGGCGACCGTGCCGTCGTTCGACGTCGACAACGCCGCCGGTTCCGAAGCGGTGCTGCGCCACCTGTACGCCTCGGGTCGCCGCCGGATCGCCATGGTGACCGGCCCCCGGTGGCTGCCCTGCGCGCAACGCCCGGTGCAGACGTACCGCCGACTCATGGCGGAGGCCGGCCTGCCGGAGCGGATACTTCCCGGAGACTTCAAGGCGGCGCGCGGCCGGGCGGCGGCCGGCGAGGCGCTGCACCGCTGGCCGGACATCGACGCGATCTACGCGATCAGCGACGACACCGCGCTCGGGGTGATCGCGGGCCTGCGGGACGCCGGTGCGCGGGTGCCCGCGGACGTCGCGGTGGCCGGCTTCGACGACATTCCGTTGGCCGGGATGACCGCCCCGGCGCTGACCACGGCGAGTCATCCGGTGGGGCGGATCGCCGCCGCCGCGGCCACCGCCCTGCTGGACGGGCGCCCGGCGGCCCCGGTGACCCTCTTCCCGTCCGCCCTGGTGGCGCGGGCCAGCGCCTGAATCGACGCTCGGCCGAGCGCGCTGACGGTTAACCCCGTACGGGCCGGGTAACCGCGTCGGACCTTTCGTCCACCGTGAGGAGCGCCGACCCGTGTCCGACTCCGCGCCGTCGCACTGGGACCCGGCGCCGAGCCCCCGGGACGGCCGGTTGACCGCCCGCCGCCACCCGCCGGTGGCGTCGGGCCGCACCGGGCTGGTGCCGATGACCGGCCCCGACGGTGACCGGCTGGCCCTGGGGTACGCCCCGGAGCCCGCGACCGACGGTTCGGCGTACCGGTTGGTGCTGCTCCTGCACGGGGCGGGCGGCTCGGCGCGACAGGGGCTGGACCTGCTGTTGCCGGTCGCGGACGCGCAGCACCTGCTGCTGGTCGCCCCGGACTCGTCGGCGGCCAGTTGGGACCTGATCGCCGGCGGCTTCGGGGCGGACGTGGGGCGCATCGACGGGCTGTTGGCGACCGTCTTCGACACCTACCCGGTGGCCGACGTGACGGTCGGCGGCTTCTCCGACGGTGCCTCGTACGCGCTGTCGCTGGGCCTTACGAACGGGGATCTGGTCGATGCGGTGCTGGCCTTCTCCCCCGGTTTCGCCGCGCCACCGGTCACCCACGGCCGACCACGGATCTTCATCTCGCACGGCGTCGACGACCGGGTGCTGCCGATCGACGTGTGCAGCCGCCGCCTCGTCCCCCGCCTGCACGATCTCGGCTACGACGTGACCTACCAGGAGTTCCCCGGCGGCCACGACATCCCCGCCCCGATCCGCGATTCCGCCATCGCCTGGCTCACCGCCCATCCTCCGCGGGCAGGGAACCACCGTTGAACGGTGCGGGCGTCAGACCGGCGGGAGGCCGAGGGCGTCGTCGACGCGGGCGAGGACGGCGGCGTCGTCCTCCGGGTTGACGCCGCGCAGCAGGTCGATGGCCGTGGCCCGGACCTGACCGATGATCATCGCTAGGGGGAGGGTCTGCGTGGGACCGAAGAGCTGCCCGGCGGCGCGCACCGCGGCCAACGCCGACTCGTCGGCCCGGGTGGCGTGCCGGTCGGCGGTCTCCTCCTGCCCGTTCAGGTCCGCGGCGAGGGCGGCGCCGGCCTGACGGACCGCCTCGGCCAGTGACCGCAGGGCGGCGCCCATCTCGGGCGGGGCCGGAGTGTGCAGCCGGCTGAGTGTCACGCCCGCACGGGCCAGCACCCGGACGTTGCGGACCGCGTAGTCGATCTGCCGGATCGACTCGTCCACCGAGCGCAGCCGACCCATGTGCCGACGTCGACGGACGTTGAGCCGCAGCGCCTCACCGGCGGCCAGCACACCGTCGCGCAGCCCGTCCACCCGTGCGTCCATCCCCCGCGCCTGCCCCAGCGCGGCGACCGCCGCCGGCTCGTCGCGGTCCTCCAGCGCGTCGGCGATCCCGCCGAGCAGCCCGGCCAACTCGTCGAAGGTCCGCCGCACCTCGGCGACCAGCGGCGCCAGCGGATGCCGGGCGTCGACCAGCAGGCTGGCCGCGAGGGCGACCGCGCCACCGACCAGCGCGTCGACAAAGCGGAACGGCACCAACGAGCCGTCCGGCGGTGCGACCACCACCAGGTAGAGCGCGGAGACCGCCGCCTGCACCAGCGTCACGCCGGTGGCGCCGAAGGCCACCGCGAGGAGGACGGTGAGCAGGATGACGGTGAACACCGTCCAGGTGCTGCCCGGGCCGAGCGCCTGCACCACCAGGTCCGCGACGAGCACGCCGGCGGCGACCCCGAGGATGACCTCGACGGCCCGGCGGATGCGCTGCCCCCGGGCCTGACCGAGGACGATCAGCGCGGCAGCCGGCGCGAAGAAGGGCTGCGGGTGCCCGAGCAACCGGGTGGCCAACAGCCAGGCCACGGTCGCCGCGACGGTCGCCTCCAGCACCGGCCGCCAGCCGTGCCGCAACCGCCCGCCGGCCGTCCGCAGGCCGCTGAACCGCACCATCGCCCAACCTCTCCCACCTACGCTGGCCGGCCCACCGCCCCAGCCCACCGCCCCGACCCGACACCAGGCCGCCAGCTCACCACACCCGCCACCAGCTCACGCCGGCGCACCGGCACGCCGCCAACCCGCGACACCACACCGCACCGCCGTCACGGCCCAGCCAAGCCCGGCCCAGCCCGGCCCGCACAGCCCGGCACAGCCCGGCACAGCCCGGCAGAG
>NZ_QGSY01000078.1 GCF_003857035.1 Micromonospora arida | reverse complement strand
TATAAGAGACAGGCTTTGGTGCGGAGTATGTGTCGCTGGCCCATGTGCCGGGGAGCACACAGCTCGTAACTTCTTGCGCCATGACGGCAGAACCCGTGGTGGTCCCCCACGTCGTACAGGTCGACCTCTCAGGTCGGACCGCCCTGGTCACCGGGGGCGGCGGCGGCATCGGGCGGGCGTGTGCCCTGCGGCTGGGCGCGGCCGGCGCCAAGGTGCTCGTGGTGGACCGCAACCTGGAGGCGGCCAAGGCGGTGGCCGCCGAGGCCGGTGGCCGGGCCGAGGGCGTGGACCTGTCCGACGCCGCGGCGGTGGATTCACTCGACGTGGACGTGGACATCGTGGTGAACAACGCCGGGCTCCAGCACGTCGCGCCGTTGCAGGACTTTCCCGTCGAGCGGTTCGAGTACATCCAGCGGGTGATGGTGGAGGCGCCGTTCCTGCTGATCCGCCGGGCGCTGCCGCACATGTACGCGCGGGGCTGGGGGCGGATCGTCAACATCTCCTCGGTGCACGGGTTGCGCGCCTCGCCGTACAAGGCGGCCTACGTCTCGGCCAAGCACGCCCTGGAGGGGCTGTCGAAGGTGGTCGCGTTGGAGGGCGCCGCGCACGGGGTCACCGCCAACTGCATCAACCCGGCGTACGTGCGTACCGCGCTGGTGGAGAGCCAGATCGCCGACCAGGCGGCCAGTCACGGCATCGACGAGGCCGAGGTGATCGAGAAGATCATGCTGGCCCGGGCCGCGATCAAACGGTTGATCGAGCCGGAGGAGGTGGCCGAGCTGCTGGCGTACCTCTGCTCGCCGCCGGCGGCGTTCATCACCGGGGCGTCGATCGCCCTCGACGGGGGCTGGACGGCCAACTAGTGGGGCTGAGCACAATGTCGACCATGTCGTCGCCGGTGGATTTCCTGGAGCTGCTCGCCCGAGAGGCCGCGGCGGTCGAGTTCGAGGGACCGTTGGTGGCCGCGCGGGCCGCCGGGCTGCCGCCGGACCGGCTGGCCGAGCTGGAACAGGCCAAGTCGGTGGCGTTGCGGGTCCGCGCGCTGCTGGAGCGTCGCCGCCGCCGGGAGAGCGAGCTGTCCGGCCTGTACGACACGGTCAGCGACCTGGCTGGGCTGCGCGATCTGGACGACGTGTTGCGGGCGATCGTGCACCGGGCCCGTCACCTGCTGGGCGCGGACGTGGCGTACATGACGCTCAACGACGACGAACGTGGCGACACCTACATGCGGGTGACCGACGGGTCGGTCTCGGCCCGCTTCCAGCGGCTGCGCCTGCCGATGGGCGCCGGTCTCGGTGGCCTGGTGGCCCAGTCCGGTGCCCCGTACGTCACCGCCAACTACGGCGAGGACGCGCGCTTCCACCACACCGGCGAGATCGACGCCGGGGTGGGCGAGGAGGGTCTGGTGGCGATCCTGGGGGTGCCGCTGCGGCTCGGTTCGACCTCGATCGGGGTGCTCTACGCGGCCAACCGTTCGGCCCGGCCGTTCGTCCGGGAGGAGGTGGCACTGCTGGTGTCGCTGGCCGCGCACGCCGCGGTGGCGATCGACACCGCCCGGCTGCTGACCGAGACCCGTTCGGCGTTGGCCGAGTTGTCGGCGGCGAACACCACCATCCGGGCGCACAGCAGCTCGGTGGAGCGGGCCGCGGCGGCACACGACCGGATGACAGCGCTGGTGCTGCGCGGCGGCGGTGTGGAGGACGTGGCGGCTGCCGTGACCGAGGTGCTGGGTGGCGCGCTGCTGGCACTGGACGCCGAGGGCCGCCTGTTGGCCCGGGTGGGTGAGATCGAGGAGCCGGACCGCGCGGACATCGTCGAGGCGGTGGCCGCGTCCCGGACCGAGGGGCGCAGCGTACGGCGGGGTCCGCTCTGGTACGCGGCGGTGGTGGCCGGCGCGGAGAACCTGGGCGCCCTGGTGCTGCGCCCGGACGACGAGTTGGTCGACGCCGACCAGCGCATCCTGGAGCGGGCCGCGTTGGTGACCGCGCTGCTGCTGCTGTTCCGCCGGACGGTCGCGGAGGCGGAGGGGCGGGTGCGTGGCGAGTTGCTGGACGACCTGATCGCCCGCCCGCTGCGCGACACCGACGCGCTGCGCAGTCGGGCCCGTCGGCTCGGCGTGGACCTGGACGCCCCGCACGTGCTGGTGGCGGTGGGCGACGACGCGATCGCCGCGACCGGCTCGGCTCGGCAGCGGGTGCTCTCCTGGGCCACCACGTACGCCTCGGCGCGCGGTGGACTGGCCGCGGCGCGCGACGGCCGGGTGGTGCTGATGCTGCCGGGGTTGGACGCGGGCGGCAGCGCCCGCGCGGTGGCCCGGGACCTGTCCCGGGTGACCGGTCGACCGGTGACCGCCGGGGCGAGTGGCCCGTCGAACACACCGGCGGCGCTGGCCGGGACGTTCCAGGAGGCGGACCGGTGCCTGACGGCGCTGGGCGCGCTGGGCCGCGCCGGGCAGGGCGCGAGCACCGTGGAGTTGGGCTTCGTCGGGCTGCTGCTGGGCACGGTCGGTGACCGGGGTGAGAAGGACGTGACCGAGTTCCTCAGCGCCACCGTCGGGCCGGTGCTCGACTACGACGCCCGGCGTGGCACGGCTCTGGTGAAGACGCTGGAGGCGTACTTCGGGGTGGGTGGCAGCCTGGCCCGGGCCGCCGAACAGCTGCACGTGCACGTCAACACGGTGACCCAGCGGTTGGAGCGGGTCGGGCAGTTGCTCGGCGTCGACTGGCAGCGGCCCGAGCGGGCGCTGGAGGTGCAGCTCGCGCTGCGTCTGCACCGACTGCGCGCACCGGCCGGCTGACCGACGCGGGCCGGCGGCACGAACGCCGCCGACCGAGCGCCCGGCGTCAGCGGACACTACAGCCGCTGACCCAGCGCCCGGCGTCAGCGGACCTGGATGCCCTCCAGCACGGCGTCGACGACCCGTTCGGGCAGGGACTGCTCGTCCAGGTCCGGGTTCCACTGGAGCACCCGCTGGATCAGCATCGGCCCGGTGAGCAGCGCCATCGTCACCTCGACGTCGATGTCGGCGCGCAGCACGCCCTCGTCGATGCCGCGCCGCAGCACCTCGCGCATCAGCTGCCGCCGGGGCGAGATGATGTTCTGGTAGAGCTGGAACTGGTCGGCGCTGCGGTTCACGGCGGGTGCCAGGCAGGGCATGATCTTGGCCGCTCGTGGGTCGACGTTCTTGCCGATCGCGCCGACCAGCAGCACCAGGTCGTCGCGGACGGAGTGGCCCGCCGGCTGGGCCATCACGCCCTTGAGTCGCCGCAGCGCGTCCAGCAGCAACGCGTCCTTGCCGGCCCAGCGGCGGTAGATGGTGGCCTTGCCGACCCCGGCGCGGGTGGCGATCGCCTCGATCGAGAGCGCTTCGATGGTGCTGCCCTCGGCGAGCAGGTCGAGGGTGGCCTCGATGATCGCCTCGTCGGCGCGGATGCTCCGCGGTCGCCCGGGCGACCGCGGAGCATCGGCAGTGGACGTCATGTCCGCCATTCTCCCCGAACCTATGCCGTGCCGGCCAGTTCAGGCTCGGCGACCGGCGCCGCCGGGGCGACGCTCATGTCCTCCTTGCCCGGCATCCAGCGCAGCACCACGATGATCCCGAGTGCGGCGATCACCGCGGAGAGCCCGGCCGCCCAGTGCATGGCGGTGACGAAGGCCTCGTTGGCCGCCGAGATCAGCCCTGGCGCCGCCGGACCGAGCTGGCCCGCCGCCGCGTAGGCACCGGAGATCGACTCGTTGGCCGCGTCCTGGGCCTGCGTGGGCAGACCGGTCAGCGCGTCACCGATGTCGCTGCGGTAGACCGCGGAGAGCACCGAGCCGAGGACGGCGACGCCGAGCGCACCGGCCACCTGGCGGATGGTGTTGCTGACCGCGGAGCCCACCCCGGCCTTCTCCCGGGGCAGCGCAGACATGATCGACTCCGTGGCCGGCGGCATGATGTTGGCCATCCCGGCGCCCTGGATGAGGAAGACCAGCAGCACGATCCAGATCGGGGTGGAGGCGCCGATGAAGACGAAGGCAGCGAGGGACACCACTGTCAGCACCAACCCGACGGCGGCGACGGCCTTACCACCGTAGCGGCGGACCATCGCGGCGCTGCGCGGCGCGAAGACCAGCTGGGCGCCGGCGAAGGGCAGGAAGAGCAGACCGGTCTGCAACGGGCTGTAGTCGCGCACGAGTTGCAGGTAGAACGAGCCGAAGAACATCGAGCCCATCGCGGCGAAGAACACCAGGCCGACGATGGCGACCGGCGCGGCGAACCGGGGCACCTTGAACAGTCGGACGTCCAGCGACGGGTGGTCGCTGCGCCGCTCGTGCTGGACGAACCAGGCCAGCACCGCGACGCCGACCAGGATCGAGCCCCAGGCCACCGGGCGGCCGAAGCCGTGCTCGCCGCCGTCGATGATGCCGTAGGAGAGGGCGACCAGGCCGACCACGGAGAGCAGCACGCCGAGCACGTCGATCCGGCCGGGCCGCGGGTCACGCGACTCGGGGACCAGCAGCGCCACCAGAATCACGCCGGCAACGACCACCGGCACGTTGATCAGGAAGACCGAGCCCCACCAGAAGTGCTCCAGCAGCGCGCCGCCGAGGATCGGGCCGATCGCCACGGCGAGACCGACCGCACCGGCCCAGACCCCGATGGCCCGACCACGCTCGCGCGGGTCGAAGACGTTCGAGATGATCGACAGAGTCACCGGCATGATGGCCGCGCCGCCGACCCCCATCAGGGCGCGGGCCGCGATGAGCTGTCCGGGGCTCTGGGCGTACGCGGAGAGCAGCGACGCCAGGCCGAACAGCACCAGTCCGATCATCAGGAAGCGCTTGCGGCCGGCGCGGTCGCCGAGCACCCCGAAGGTGAACAGCAGCCCGGCGAAGACGAGCGTGTAGGAGTTGATGGACCACTCCAGCTCGCCCTGGCTGGCGCCGAGACCGTGCACCGGGTCGGCCAGGGTGCGCAGGGCGACGTTGAGGATCGTGTTGTCGAGGACGACCACGAGGAGGCTGATCACCAGCACCCCCAGGATCGCCCACCGCCTCGGGTGTCCGGTGTTGTTGTGCAGCTCCATGCCTGGCTTTCCCCCCACGCTGATCACCCGCGACGAAATACGATACGGGTCAGACTCGTAACGCGAGTCAGCCTACGACGTGTATTAACGATACGGCACCGATCCGTATCGTATGTGGTGGGCATCACGCCCGGGCGCGCCCGCCAGGCAGGCGTCGACGGCCTCCGTCAACGTGCCGAGACGGACCGCCGGACCGCCGAGCGGCTCGATCCAGCCCGGTCCCGCGCCGTACACCCGAAGGAGCGGGAAGTCCCGGGCGAAGCGCACCAGGCGGTACGCGCGGCCGGTGAGCGGCGTCTGCGACCAGAGCACGACGGTGCGCGGGCGGGCCCGGTACACCGCCCTGGTGAGCGCGGGCCAGGGCAGCGCGGGGCCGAGGTTCAGACAGCCGCGGCCCTGCTCTCGCAGCGCGGCGGCGAGCGCCAGCAGACCCAGGCTGTGCGCCTCCTTCTCGGCGCCGGCCAGCAGCACCCCGCCGGTGCGCAGTGACCGACCCGGCTCCCGGCGGTAGACGTCCAACCCGACCCGGACACCCTCGCAGAGGGCGTGCTCGACGACGACCTCGACGGCGGTACGCCCCGACAGCCGGGCCAGCAACGGACGACAGACCTGCTCCCAGAGCGCCGGCACGCCCCAGGCCTCGGCCAACTCCAGCACCAGCGTCGCGACGGCGTTGGCGTCCAGGTCCTCGGCAGCCAGCGACACCTGCTTGTGCGCGATCTCCACGGCCTCCGCCGGCATCGGATCGGTCAGCACCAGACGTACCCCCGGGTAGACGTTCTCTACCCGGGGGTTCGCTCGGCGGGCACCTGGTGGATGCGCCGTCGCGGAATTTCAGCGGCGGCGGGCCGCCAGCCGGTGGGCCAGCGCGGCGACGCTGCCCCAGATGCCGCGCCGGAACAGCACGACGACCAGGACGAAGATGCCGCCGGTGACCAGACCGATCGCCTCGAACCCGGAGAACGACAACCAGTCCTCCAGCCGGACCACGAGGGCGGCGCCGAGCACCCCACCCCAGAGGGTGCCGATCCCGCCGAGCACCACCACGATGACCGCCTTGCCGGAGGTGGTCCAGTGCAGCACGTCCAGCGAGACGAACCGGTGGCCGACCGCGAACAACCCGCCACCGAGGCCGGCGATGAACCCGGAGAGCACGAACGCGGTGAGCTTGTAGCGGTGCACCGGGTAGCCCAGCGCCCTCGCCCGCGCCGGGTTGTCCCGGATGCCGACCAGCACCCGACCGAACGGTGAGTGCACGATCCGCCAGGCGGCGGCGAGCCCGAGCAGCACGATCGGCAGGATCGCGTAGTAGAAGAAGTAGTCGTCCGTGAGGTCGACGCCGAACAGCTCGCGGGGCACCCCCTGGAGGCCGTTCTCGCCCTGCGTCACCGAGCGCCACTCGTTGGCGACGTAGTAGACCATCTGCGCGAAGGCCAGGGTCACCATGGCGAAGTAGATGCCGGTCCGCTTGACCGCCAGGTACCCGATCGGCACGGCGAGGACGGCCGCGGCGAGGGCCCCGGCCAGCACCGCGAGGGGAAACGGCAGGCCGGCGTGGATGGCCACCAGCCCGGTGACGTACGCGGAGGTGCCCCAGAACGCGGCGTGGCCGAAGGACATCAGCCCGGTGAAGCCGAGCAGCAGGTCCACCGCCACGGCGAAGAGCGCCCAGCAGAGGATGTCCACCGCGACCGCCGGGTAGAGGCCGTTGGGCAGCCACGCCGCGACGGCCAGGCCGACGGCGAGCAGCGCGTACCGGACCCAGCCGGGGGCCCGGGCCACGGCGATCAGCCCGGACGGTGGCGTCGAACGGGACGCGTCGGTAGGAGTGTCCACGGTGTTGGTCATGCGGGGGCCTCCTCCCGACCGAACAGGCCGGCCGGGCGCCAGAGCAGCACGCCGGCCATCACGACGAAGACGATCGTCTGCGAGACGAGCGGGAAGTTGGAGAGGTACGCCTCACCCCACGCCTGCACGAGTCCGATGCCGAAGCCGGCGGCGACCGACCCGAAGATCGAGCCCAGCCCGCCGATCACCACCACCGCGAACACCACGATGATCAGGTCGGCGCCCATCAGCGGGTTGACCGCGCGCATCGGCGCGGCCAGCACACCGGCGAGGCCGGCCAGCCCGATGCCGAAGCCGAAGACCGGAGTCACCCACCGTCCGACGTCGATGCCGAACGCACGGGTCAGGTCCGGCCGCTCGGTGGCCGCACGGACCACCATGCCGATCCGGGTCCGGGTCAGCACCCACCACACCGCGACGCAGAGCAGCACCGCGAAGCCGAGGATGAACACCCGGTACGTCGGGAAGTCGAACAGCCCGAAGTCGACCGACCCGCTCAACAGCGACGGCGTCTCGTACGGGCTGGACTGCACGCCGTAGCGCAGTTTCACCAGGTCCTGAAGGATCAGCGTCAGACCGAAGGTGAGCAGGAAGTTGTAGAGCGGGTCCAGTTTGGTCAGCCGGTGGATCACCGCGCGTTCCAGCGCCATGCCGAGCAGACCCAACCCCACCGGCATGATCACCAGGGCGGCCCAGAACGGCACGCCCGCCTCGCTGAGCAGCACGTACGCCCCGAACGCGCCGAGCATGTAGAACGCGCCGTGGGCGAAGTTGACGACTCGCAGCATGCCGAAGATGACCGCGAGCCCGAGGGCGAGCAGGGCGTAGAACGCCCCACTCACCAGCCCGTTGAACGTGTTCTGCGCGAATCCGCTCACAGCGTCACTTCCGTTCGTGACTGCGGGGCTCGCAAAACCGGCTCACTCCTCGCACTCACAGCTTGCAGTCCGCCGAGGGCGCGCGGAACGCCTCCGCGGCGGGGATCGTCTTGAGCACCTTCACGTAGTCCCACGGCTCGGTGACCTCGGACTGCGGCTTCACCTGGGCCAGGTACGCGTCGTGCACCACCCGGTGGTCCTCGGCGCGGATCTTCCCGTTGCGCAGGAAGACGTCCTCGACCGTCTTGCCCTCCAGGCCCTTGACCACGGCGTCCGCGTCGTCGGTGCCGGCGGCCTGCACCGCCTCCAGGTACTGCAACGCCGCGGAGTAGTTGGCGGCGTGCGCGAAGGTCGGCCGGGTGCCGGCCTTCTGCTGGAAGCGGTCGGCGAACTCCCGGTTCTTCGCGTCGAAGTTCCAGTACCAGGCGTCGGTGTACGTGGTGCCGGCCAGCGCGGCCGGGGTGAGCGAGTGGATGTCGGTGAGGAACATCAGCCCCACCGCCAGGCCGACGCCCTTGTCCCGCAGCTTGAACTCGTTGTACTGCTTCACCACGTTGACCAGCTCCGCGCCGGCCTGCATGGTGCCCAGCACGTCCGGCTTCGGGTTCAGGTTCGGCGCCTTGAGCAGGAAGGTGGAGAAGTCACCGCTGGTGTTCGGGAACGGCGCCCCGTCCTTGCCGACGACAGTGCCGCCAGCCGCCGTGATCGCGGTGGAGAAGCTCTTCTCCATGTCCTGACCGAAGGCGTAGTTCGGGTAGAGGATGTACCAGTTCTTGCCGATCTGCTCGGTGGTGGTCTTTCCGGTGCCGTTGGCCAGCATGTACGTGTCGTACGCGTAGTGGAAGGTGTACTTGTTGCAGCTCTTGCCGGTCAGGTCGGTGGTCGCCGCCCCGATGTTGAAATAGAGCTTTTTCTTCTCCTTCGCCACGTCGGCGACCTTCAGCGCGGCCGACGAGGTGGGCACGTCCAGGATCAGGTCGACGCCCTTGCGGTCGTACATCTCCTGTGCCTTGGAGTTGGCCACGTCCGGCTTGTTCTGGTGGTCCGCGGTCTCCACGGTGATGTCCTTGGTCACCGCCTTGTCGCCGTACTTCGCGGTGAAGTCGGCGATGGCCATCTCCACCGCCGCCACCGAGTTCTTTCCGGACAACTCCGAGTACGCCCCGGACTGGTCGTTGAGCACGCCCAGCACGATCTTGTCGCCGGTCAGCTTCTGATCGCCACTCGACTGTGGGCCACCGCCACCGCACCCGGCGGCCAGCACCACCACAGCCGACGCCGCGGCCACACCCATCGTCCTGCGCATGCCCACTCCATCCATTCCGCGCGGCGTCGCGCGGGTCGTCGTTGAGAAAATTCAGATCCCGAGGTACGCGAGCAGTTCGCGTTCGCGCGAACGCACCTCGGAGTTGTCCATCGCCTCGGCGACCCGGCCCTCGGCCAGCAGGTAGTGCCGGTCGGCGACACCGGTGGCGAAGTGCAGGTTCTGTTCGACCAGCAGCACGGTCACCCCGTGCCGTTTGGCCTCGCGCAGCAGGTCGCCGACCTGCTGCACCAGCAGTGGCGACAGCCCTTCGGTGGGCTCGTCGCAGAGCAGCAGCCGGGCGCCCATCCGCAGCACCCGGGCCAGCGCGAGCATCTGCTGCTCGCCGCCGGAGAGCATGGTGGCCGCCGAGTCCCGTCGGGTGTACAGGGCCGGGAACGCCTCGTACACCCGCTCCAGCGACCACGGGTCGGGGCCGACAGTGGGTGGCAGCGTGAGGTTCTCGGTGACGGTCAACGTGGCGTAGCTGCCCCGGTCGTCGGGCACCCAGCCCAGCCCCAGGCGGGCCCGCTTGTGCGCCGGCAACCTGGTGATGTCCCGCCCGTCCAGCTCCACCGCGCCGCGCTGACCGGGGTGCAGCCCCATCACGCAGCGCAGCAGAGTGGACTTGCCGGCACCGTTGCGGCCGACCAGGGTGACCACCTCACCGGCGCAGACCTCGAGGCTGACGTCGCGCAGCACCTGCGCCTCGCCGTAGAAGGCGGACAGGTTCTCAATGCGCAGCATCGGCGGCTCCCAGGTAGGCGGTGATCACGCGCTCGTCGGCACGGACCTGCTCGTACGGGCCCTCGACGAGGACCTTGCCGGCCTGGAGCACGGTGACGGTGTCGGCGAGACGGCCGACCACGCTCATGTTGTGCTCGACCATCACCACGGTCCGGCCCTGCCGGACCCGACCGATCAGCTCGACGGTGCGGTCGACGTCCTCCAGGCCCATCCCCGCAGTCGGCTCGTCGAGCAGCAGCACCTTCGGGTCCAGCGCCAGGGCGATGGCCAGCTCCAGGGCTCGTTTCCGGCCGTACGCCAAGGACGCCGAGGGGGCGTGCGCCAGCTCGGCCAGTCCCACCATGGCCAGCAGTTCGTCGGCCCGTTCGGTGTAGCGGCCCATCAGCTTCGCCGACCGCCAGAACCGCCAGCCCAGCCCGCTGGACGACTGCAACGCCAGCGCGACGTGTTCGCGCGCGGACAGTTGGGGAAAGAGACTGGTGATCTGGAACGAACGGGCCACACCGAGCCGTGCCACCTGCTCGGGGGGCATCCCGGTGACGTCCCGCCCGGCCAGCTCGATCCGGCCGCCACTGGGGCGCAGGAAGCCGGTGAGCAGGTTGAACAGGGTGGTCTTGCCCGCGCCGTTCGGGCCGACCAGCGCGTGCACGCTGTCCGACGCCACGTCGAGGTCGACGTCGTCGACCGCCCGGAAGCCCCGGAAGTCGCGGGTCAGCCCACGGGCCGACAGGAGCGCTTGCCCGGCCATCGCCTCATCCTCCGCACATCGCGGCGACGGTCGTTTCGGTGACCGCGGTCACAGGCCCGTCGCGTGGACGAAACCTACGGCGGGCCGCCGGAGTCGAACCATGTCGATGGGCTCCATATTCGACCCGCAGTTGACGTGCCTTAACTCCACTCCTCCGCGCCGTCGACTTGACCGGACCCCCTAGGTTGATGATCCACACAACCCACCGGAAGGTCCCCACCCCATGCCCGTCGGCTTCACCATGGCGATCGTCTTCGCCGTCGCCCTGGCGGTCAGCGCCGTCGTCGCTCTCGTCGCTCCCGCACGGTCTCTCAAGCGGATGGCCGCCCTCGCGGCGCTCGGCTTTCTCGCAATCACGCTGGTCGTCGGTATCGCCTCCAGCGCCCACTCGGTGCCCATCCGCTCGGTCGGCATCGTCACCAGCTTCGGCAAGCCCACCGGCGAGGTGACCGGCTCGGGCCTGAAGTGGGTGGCGCCCTGGCAGAAGGTCGGCGAGTGGGACGCGGGCCGGCAGAAGTACGACCACATCGGCGGCAACAACTGCGTACGCGTGCGCACCGGCACCCTCGCCGACGCCTGCGTCGAGGTGCTCGTCGAATGGCAGGTCAAGCCGGAGAACGCGCCGAAGCAGTTCATGGACTACAAGGGCGACTTCGGCAGCTTCCGGGGTCAGCGGGTGGGTGTGCAGCTCGACAGCGCGGTCAACGACGCCTTCGCCGCGTACAACCCGCTGGAGAAGATCGACGCCCAGACCGGCGACCTCAACGTCGACCTGAAGCCGTTCTCGGCGAACATCAAGACCAGCGCGGAGAGCCGCCTCGCCACCGACGTGGACATCCTCTCGGTGACCATCACCCGGGTGAACCACGACGACAAGACCGAGGGCAACATCAAGGCGTTCCAGGACAAGCTGGCGCAGACCCGCAACCTGGAGCAGGACCGCAAGAACGCCGAGATCTCCAAGCAGATCACCGAGACCAACGCGAAGGTCGACAAGGTGACCCGTTGTCTGGAGATCGCGGAGAAGAACGGCGCGAACCCGGGGCTCTGCATCAACCCGGGCATCGTCACCGGAAAGTGACCCGCAGCCCCAGGGCGATCACCCATCGGTCACCTTCGTCGGGGCGGATGCGGCATCAAGCGGTATACCTCAGAGGCATATTTTCGCCTCTGAGGTATACCGCTCTCCGTGAGGAATTGCCCGCCTAGGCGAAGCTGAACAGCGGCGGGAAGACGAGGACGACGATCCAGGCCCACGCCGCGTACACCGGCAGGTAGCCAGTCTGCCACCGTTCGAGCGCCGCGAACGGCGTGCGCCGACGGATGAAGGACAGCAGCAGCCACGCCGACCACGCGAGGTTGACCAGCAGGATCACGTTCTCGCCGAGCGCGGCCGCCCGGTTCGGCGTACCGCCGTACTCGTCGGTGATTCGCCCGGTGATCTCCAGCAGCACCAGCACGTCGATGGCCAACGCACTGACCACCAGCGCGAGTTGGAGTTTGTCGAACGGGCCGGGCGGGGCCAGCGGGTCACGGGCCGAGAGTGAGTAGAGCAGCAACCCCAGCACCACGACCAGCAGGAGGTCGAAGAGGAGCAGTGCCTCCCGCTCGACGTCGATGCCGTGGCTGGTCCAGACGACAGCGACGAGGAAGGCGAGCAGGGCGGCCGTGAAGAGCGGGGTGAACAGCCGGGTGAGGACCGGCGCGATGTTCTCGACGACACTCTGCTTGGCCTCGACGAGCCATCCGGCCACCACGACCGCGGCCGCGGCGCCACCGGGCAGCAGCCACTGCGAGACGAACGCCTCCGGGACGATCCCGATGGCCGCGAAGGTGTTGAACAGGAACGCGGAGAGCACGCCGCCACCCAGGGCCATCAGCACCAGGTAGATGAACCACTCGCCGGTGAACCGGATGAAGTCCATGCGTCGACGGGAGGAGCGCCAGTCGTCGGCGACATAGGCCAGGCCGACCACCAGCCACAGGGCGATGGGCAGGTGGACGCTGGTGACGACCACGGACTGCGAATCGTCCGCCAGGGGGTAGGCGTTGGCTGCCACGGCGCCGAGGACGAAGAGCACCGCCAGTGCCGCGATCACCGTCCGTCGGGCTCCCCGGCGCCAGGCCAGGTACGCCGCCAGCCAGGGCAGCGCGAACAGCGTGAAGTTCCGCGCGTAGAACGAGCCGTCGTCGGCGAAGCTCAGCCCGAACAGCGCCGGCACCTTGACGGACACCACCGCACCCGCCGCACAGCCGAGCATGACCCACAGGTCCCGGACCGAGCGCGTGCCGCCGACCGGGCTGCCGGAGTCGCCGGTCAGCACCAACTGCTTCCATAACCGTTCGGAGTGTTCCCGGGCGAACTCGCGGGAGAGGTCGTCGAGGCTGCCCATTCGTTTCACCGCCACCAGGAACGCCTCGTCCGGGCTCAGGCCGGCGGCGACGAGCTCGTCGACGGAGCCGCGAAGGTGGTCTTCCAGTTCGTCGGCGTCCACCGCTTGCAGCTCCCGGCGGCGCAGCACGTACTGGCGCCACTGCTCGAACTGCGCTTCCAATCCCTGCGGCCCGTCGTGCGCGGTCATGCCAGGCCCTCCAACGGGTGAACCGTCAGCGGCGCGCGGTCGTGCCAGATCTCCTTGAGCGCGCCCACCACGGTGTCCCACTGGCGGCGCTGCTCGGCCAGCTCGGCCAGACCCCGGTCGGTGATGCGGTAGTACTTACGCTTCCGCTCGCCGGCGACCGCCTGCCAGCTCGACTCCAGGTGACCGAGGCGCTCGAGCCGGTGCAGCAACGGGTAGAGCAGCCCTTCGGTCCAGTCCAGCTCACCCCCGGACAGCTCGTTGATTCGCCTGAGGATGGCGTAGCCGTAGCTCTCACCCTCAGCCAGGATGCCGAGCACCATCGGCGTCGCCGAGGCGGCGACCAGATCCTTGGCGACCTTCATGAGACCCCCCGCTTCCAAACCTAGAGGTACGATGCATAGTACTGCTAGGTATAGGTCCGGGCGCAACGACCCGCGACGAAAGGGTCGACCGAATCGCCGTTTCGGGCAGCTGTGGTGCCGCGAACGGCATGGTCCGGGTTAGCCTTGGCGCATATGGCTACCTTTCGCAGCGCCTCAGTGCTCCTTTCCTCAGACGGCACCAGGACCCCCGGCACCGCCGCGCTCTTCGCCGAGCCGGCCCGTAGGGGCGGGATTCCGCCCTGGGCAGGCGACTTCCGACCCGCCAACAGCGCCGGCAACGGCCCCAAGAACGCGGTCGGTAAGACCTTCACCCTGGAGCTGCCCGACGGCAGCACCGGCAAGGTCGTCGTCCAGGGCCTCAAGAGCGGCAAGGGCGGCGTCGTGCTGGCGCTGATGGGCGAGGACGCCCCACCCTTCTGACCAGTCGCCCGGCTCTCGTCGCCCGGGTGCCCAGGGTTGGCCCTTCCCGGGTCGACCCAGGGCACCTGGCCAACCACGCCAGTCGCCCCGACAAATAGCTGGGATGTCGATGGTCGCGTCGCGACGACGTACTGAGCTGCCGGCTGTGACCAGCGTCAGTCCAGGGTGACCACCCAGCGAGCGCCCTCACCCCGGGCCAGTCGGTCGAACGCCGCAGGCGCCTCGTCCAACGGAACCGTCCCGCTGACCAGCACACCCAGATCCAGTGCACTGTCGGCGAGTTCGGCAGCCAGCACCGGCACCTCCCGGTCCGGATCGGACGAGCCGTACACCGAGGAGCGCAGCGTGCGCGCGGAGTGGAAAATGTCCAGCGCGCCCAGGCTGACCATGTCGTCCTTCGCGCCCATGCCGACCACTGTCACCGCTCCCCCGCGCCGGGTAAGCCGCCAGGCGGCGCGGATGGTGGCGGCCCGACCGACGCACTCGAAGGCGTGGTCGACGCCCCGGCTCTCGGTGCGCGCCCGTACCTCCTTGGAGAGCCGGTCGTCGGAGAGCAGGAAGTCGGTCGCCCCGGCGGCCAGCGCCAGGTCCCGTTTCGCCTCGGCGACGTCGATGGCCAGGATCGTCGTGGCACCGGCCCGGCGGGCCGCGCTGAGTACGGCGAGCCCGACCCCACCGAGCCCCACGACCGCCACCGACTCGCCGGGTGCCACCCGGGCGGTGTTCCGGACCGCACCGACGCCGGTGAGCACCGCACAGCCGAGCAGTGCGGCCTGCTCGGGCGGCAGCCCGGCGGGGATCGGGATGACGGCACGCTCGGGTACCACCACCGCCTCGGCGAGCGCGCCGAGGCCGAGGGTCAGGTGCAGCGGGACGCCGTCGTCGGTCTCGCCGCGGGGCACGGTCGGGGCCGTGGTGGCGGCGCAGAGCCAGGGCTCGCCGTGCCGACACCACCAGCAGGCCCGGCAGGCCGGTGCCCAGTTGAGCACCACCGGTGTGCCGACGGTCAGTTGACTGCCCGGCCCGACCTCGGCCACCACACCGGTCGCCTCGTGCCCCAGCGCCAGCGGGAACCTCGCGGCGAGGGTGCCGTTGACCATGGACAGGTCGGAGTGGCAGACACCGGCCGCCCTGATCGTCACCCGCACCTCGCCGGGGCCGGGCGCGGGCAGGCGTACCCGCTCGACCCGCAGCTCGGCGCCGGACCCGCGCGCGACCAGCGCGCGAACAATGACCGGCGCGGGTGCCGGCTCGGTGCCGCCGCCCGGCGCGGCCGGGGACAGTTCGGTGCGGCCCGCGGAGGCGGTCGGGGACAGCTCGGGGTCGGTCATCGCTGGATCGCCTTCATCTCGCAGAACTCGGCCAGCCCGTGCACGCCCAACTCCCGGCCCAGACCGGACTGCTTGTAGCCGCCGAACGGGGCGAGCGGGTTGAACGGCGCACCGTTGATGTCGACCGCGCCGGTGCGCAGCCGCCGGGCCACGGCGAGCGCCGCGTCGGTGTCGGCGGACCAGACCGCGCCGGCCAGCCCGTACTTCGAGTTGTTGGCGATGGCGACCGCCTCGTCGGTGTCGGCGAACGGGATGACGGCGAGCACCGGGCCGAAGACCTCCTCCTGGGCGAGCGCGCTGTCGGGGTGCACGTCGGCGAAGACGGTCGGGGCGACGAAGTGCCCCCGGCTCGGCACCGGGGCGTCGGGCCCGCCGGTTACCAGCCGGGCGCCGTCGGCGAGGGCCCGATCGATGTGGCCACGCACGCGCTCGGCCTGGGCGGCGGACACCAGCGGGCCGAGCCGGGTCGCCGGGTCGAACGGGTCGCCGAGTCGGTAGCCGGCCACCGCCGTGGCGATCAGGTGGAGGGCTTCGTCGTACCGGTCGCGGTGCACCACCATCCGGGTCCAGGCGGTACAGGTCTGCCCGGAGTTGAGCAGGGCGTTGCCGACGCCCACCTTGACGGCGGTGGCCAGGTCGGCCTCGGGGAGGATCACGTTGGCGGACTTGCCGCCCAGCTCCAGCGCGACCCGGGCGATCCGGTCGGCGGCGAGCCGCATGATTCGCGCGCCGGTGGCGGTGGAACCGGTGAAGGAGACCATGTCGACGTCGGGGTGCCCGGCGAGCGCCTCACCGACCACCGGCCCGGTGCCGGGGACCAGGTTGAGCACGCCCGGCGGCAGGCCGGCTTCGGTGACCGCGTCGAAGAGCAGGTACGCGGTCAACGGGGTCAGCTCGCTGGGTTTGAGCACCACCGTGCAGCCGGCGGCCAGGGCGGGTGCGAGCTTCGCCATCACCTGGTGCAGTGGGTAGTTCCACGGGGTGATCGCGCCGACCACGCCGATCGGCTCGCGGACGACGAGAGAGTTGCCGACGCTCTCCTCGACCGGCGCGCGGGCGGCGAGCGCGACGTGGTCGCGCAGCACGGTCAGTGGGAGCCCGACCTGCACCCGGGTGGCGAGCTTGAGCGGCGCGCCCAGCTCCACGGCGATGGTGCGGGCGAGGTCGTCGGCGCGGGCGGTGAGCGCCGCGTGCAGCCGGTCGAGGTGGGCGGAGCGCTCGGCGGGGGTGGCGGCCGACCAGCCGGGAAACGCGGCCCGGGCCGCGGCCACGGCGCGATCCACGTCGGTCGGGGTGCCGGCCGGCACCTGCCCGATCAGCTCTCCGGTGCTCGGGTTCTCCACGTCGATGAGACCGGCGTCGGCGGGAGGCGTCCACTCCCCTCCGACGTGCAGGTGGGGCCGGAGGCGCAGGGAGTCGGGCAACAGCGACGGCGGGGCGGCGAGGTCCATGTCGTCCCTTCGAGGGTGGGCGATGGGGGTCGCGACGGGCGATGAAACTAGCGCTGGGAGTTTGGACGCTACCCGTTGGGCCGGGCGGACTCCACCGTCTCGACGGTGCGGGTGTACTCGGCCGCCAGACCGTGCAGCAGGGCGTCCAGGCCCAGGGCGAAGGCGCCCTCGTCCACGCTCTGCTGGTGTTCGGCGAGCCGGTGGGCCTGGCGAAGGTGCGGGTAGTGCGCCGCGTACAGCTCCGGGTCCTCGACGAAACCGCGGGCGAACGAGCCGAGCGCCGACCCGGCCACGAAGTAACGCAGCGCCGCGCCGATGTGGGTGGCGCGGGCCGGCGGCCACCCGGCCCGGACCAGCCCGCCGTAGACCGCGTCGGCCATGGCGAGGGCGGCCGGTCGACGACCCGGCCCCTGCGCCAGGTACGGCACGATGTTCGGGTGGGCGGTGAGCGCCCGCCGGTACGACCACGCCCAGTCTCGCAGCGCGGTGAGCCAGTCCCGGCTGGCGAAGCCGCTGGTGTCGACGGCAACGGTGACCGTGTCGGCGACCGCGTCGAGGATCTCGTCCTTGGTGGCGAAGTGGTTGTAGAGCGACGGGCCCTGTACGCCGAGCGCGGCGGCGAGTCGGCGGGTGGAGAGCGCGCCGAGCCCGTCGGCGTCGATCAGCGCGAGCGCCGTCTCGACGATCCGGTCGCGGGTGAGCAGAGGCCGTCGAGGTCGGGGCACGTCAGAACTCCTCGGTCTGCGGTGTCCCTCCCCGTGGGAACCACCTGTTCACGCACCCTATCGGGACCGCCTGCGGGCAGGCGTCACCATGTCGGCCGGAGAAGGGGTCTGGACGAATGAAAACTTACACCGCTAGTTTATGAGGGACCGCTACGGCCCGTGGCGGCGCACCACCACGCCGACCGAGGGGGAACCGTGGACTTCGCACTGTCCGACGAGGAACGCGCCGTCCGGGACACCGTGCGCGCGTTCATCACCCGCGAGGTGATGCCCCTGGAAGCGGAGGTGCTCCGCCGGGAGCGGGCGCACCAGCCGGGCCTCGACCACTCCGAGGTGCGCGAACTGCAGCTCAAGGCACGCAAGTTCGGCTTCTGGGGCCTGGCCACCCCGGAGGAGTACGGCGGGATGAACCTGCCAGCCGTACTCCAGTCGTTGATCTGGACCGAGCTGGGCCGCACGTTCGTGCCGTTCCGCTTCGGCGGCGAGGCGGACAACATCCTGTTCCACGCCACCGAGGAGCAGAAGCGGGAGTTCCTCATCCCGACCATCGAGGGCGAGCGACGCTCCTGCTTCGCCATCACCGAACCGGGCGCCGGATCCGACGCGGCCAACATCCGGCTGTCCGCCCGCCGCGACGGCGACGACTGGATCCTCGACGGCGAGAAGACCTTCATCACCGGCGGTCACGACGCCGACTTCGCCATCGTGGTCGCGGTGACCGACCGGGAGAAGGGCGCCCGCAAGGGCGGCGCCACCGCCTTCCTCGTGGACCGGTCGATGGGCTGGCGCTCGGAGTTCATCCAGACGATGGGCGAGGGCGGGCCCGCGTCACTCATCTTCGACGGCGTACGCGTGCCGCACCGCAACATCCTCGGTGAGATCGGGCAGGGCTTCACGCTCGGCATGGAGTGGATCGGCAAGGGGCGCTACACCATCCCGTCGCACGCCATCGGCATCGCCGAGCGGGTGTTGCAGATGGCCATCGACTACGCCAACACCCGGGAGACCTTCGGCACGACGATCGGCACCAACCAGGCCATCCAGTGGATGATCGCCGACTCCGAGACGGAGCTGGAGGCGGCCCGCTGGCTGGTGCTGCGCTCGGCGTGGACGGTCGACGCGGGCCTCGACCCCCGGCACGCCTCGTCGATGGGCAAGCTCTACGGCGCCGGCATGGTCAACCGGGTGGTCGACCGGGTGCTCCAGATCCACGGCGGCATGGGCTACACCCGAGAGCTGCCGATCGAACGCTGGTACCGGCAGGTCCGGCTCTACCGGATCTTCGAGGGCACCGACGAGATGCAGCGGCTGATCATCTCCCGGGACCTGCTGCGCGGGTACACGAAGATCGGTGGTCACCTGGCCTGAGCCCAAGTGTCCGTCTCCTGACTGACGTGCAACAGAGCGGCGTGGCCAGACGTGTATTCGCGTACCACCCGCCCAATCAGTCAGAGGGGGATACGCATGTTCCTACGAATCAGAGCAGCCACGATGGCGATGGCCGTCGCCACCGCCGGCGCTGTCGTCATCGCGGCCGCGCCCGCGTCCGCGAGCGTCAGCCAGGGGTACGTCGCGGGCTCCGGCACCTGGACCGACGACTGGAACGACGAGGGCCCCATCTCCGCGTCGACCCGGTCGTACAACAACGTCGTCGCCATGTGGCAGAAGATCCTGGTTGCCGACGGCTACCTTGCCGCCTCCGGCGTCGACTGCAGGTTCGGTGCGGTCACGACGGCCGCCACCAAGCGGTGGCAGAGCGACCGGGGCCTGGTGAGCGACGGCGTTGTCGGCCCCAGGACCCTCGCGAGGGCAGCAACCCGCCTCAGCACGTACGAAGGCGACAACTGGTTCTACTACGACGGGCTCGGCAGCAACTTCATCTACTTCGGCCGCCTCCCGGACGGCAGGTGGGACATGAGCCTCGGGCCCGATCTGGAGTGGAAGCCTCTCGCGTACACGAGTGCGACCTTCAGCATCTGCTCCTGACCGACCGGCCGGCCGTGCCCCGCAACGGGCGCGGCCGGCCTATCCGGTCAACGCGGTCAACGCGGCGTCCACGTCGGCCTCGGTGGAGTAGATGTGGAACGAGGCCCGGACGCGTCCGGCGCGCACCGCCGCCCGGATGCCGGCCGCCGCGAGGCGCTGCTCCGCGTCCGGCACGTCCACGCTGACGATGGCGCTCTGCCCCGGTGCCCGGCCCAGCCCGGTCAGGAACCGGTTGGCCAGCGCCACGTTGTGCGCTCCGATCGCCGCCACGCCGATCTCGGCGACCACCTCCAGGGCGGGCGCCGCACCGACCCAGCTGAACCAGGCCGGTGAGATGTCGAACCTGCGGGCGTCGTCGGCCAGCCGCAGCGGCGGGCCGTAGTAGGAGGCGTGCGGGTCACGGCCCGCGTACCAGCCGGCCGCGTCGGGGCGCAGCCGCTCGCGCAACCCGGGGGCCAGATAGGCGTACCCCGTCCCGCGCGGATTCATCAGCCACTTGTAGCCGCCCACCGCCACCGCGTCGGCCCGGCTGCCGTCGAACGGCAGCCAGCCGCACGCCTGGGTCGCGTCCACCGCCACCAGCGCGTCGTGGGCGCGGGCCGCGGCCACGATCTCGTCGTACGCGGCGACCGCCCCGTCGGCCGACTGCACCAGGCTGAACGCCACCAGGTCGGTATCGGCGTCGATGGCGTCGACCAGAGACTCCAGCGGCACCGTGCGGACCTTGACGCCACGCTCCTCCTGAACCAGCCAGGGGAAGAGATTCGAGGTGAACTCGACCTCGGGGACCACCACCGTGGCACCGGCCGGCAGCGCCGCCGCGACCGGCGCGAGGAGCTGGGACACCGCCGCGCCGACTGCCACGTCACCGACCGGCACCCCGATGAGGTCGGCGAAGGTGACGCGAGCCCGGTGCGTCGACTCGCCCCAGCCCTCCCACGACGTACGACCAACCCGCCAGACGGCGAGAGCCTCCTGCAACGCCGCCCACGCCGGCTCCGGCGGCAACCCGTAACTGGCGGTGTTCAACCAGCCAGGCTCCGGCTGCCACAGCTTCTGCGCCTGCTCGATCTCCATGCCGTCGACGCTAGGCCGAGCGACGCGCGACGGGCACGACCAATCGGCGATCGGCGGCCTGTCGGATCCGGACGAAGCCTCGGTGCGGCGGTCTCGACGAAGGCGGTGAACTCCGCCTGCTGGGCGGTCTGCTCACGCCGTCGAGCCGCGAGCTGGTCGGTGATCTCGTTGTCGAGAAAGACGGCAGCGTCGGTCGCGGTCTCGTCAGCGGGGGCCTGGCACGCCATGACTGGTTGGGGCACCGGATCGGTCACATCGACACCGGCGGCACCGGTGTCATGGCTGCCGGCGGCGCCCGATCGACTCGTCGGCAGCGGGCAGGGGGATCCGGGCGAGACCGTCGGCGAGGCTGGCGAGCCACCGGTCGACCTCCACCAGGTGCCGGACCGACTGATGGTCGGCCTCGCCGAGGAGCGGACGGATCCGGTCCAACTGGTCGACGCAACTGGTCGAGACCGGCGCCCGGTCCGACGTCCGGCCGTGGGCGACCTCGTCGGCGAGGGCGTCGTACGCCGATCGCATTCGCGCGGCGGAGTCCCGCAGCAACGCCGCCGCCCCGGGCCAGCCGGCGAGGCAGCCGGGCGGGTTGCGGCGCAGCAGCGACTCCGCGCCGGGCACGACGTGGTGCCCGGCGCTCAGCACGGCGTCCCAGTTCACCTGTTGACGGTGCGGATCGTGCCGCTCCGAGTGGTACTGGCAGTACGACGAGTCGATCAGGACCATCCGGCGACGGACCCGGCTGAGGGCACCCGCGGGTGGCGGAGCATCGCCGAGCATCGACTGGACCGTCCGTTCGACCGCGTCCGCGCTGGCGGCCAGGTACCGGGTGGCGTTGTGCCGCAGGTCGTGGCCCGCGCCGCGCGGCCAGATCGCCACCCCGGCGAGCACGCCGATCACCGCGCCGAGCAGCACGTCGACGAGGCGGGCCTCGGCGAGCCGCCACCCTTCCGGGCTGAGCTGAGCGAAGACGACGGTCAGCAGCAGTGTGAACAGCGCCTGCTGCCACACCGGACCGAGCAGGCGGCCGACGCCGAAGGCCAGCAGCAGGGTGACCGGCAGGGCGACGGCGTACACGATCGGATCGTCGACGACAACCATCACCGCGCCGCTGACGACCGCACCGATGATCGTGCCCAGCACGGCCGGCCGCAGGGCGGTGCGGGTGTCGGCGGCCGAGGTGCGCAGGACGGTGAGGGTGGCCAGCAGCACCCAGAAGCCGTGGGTCAGCTGCAACACTCCGGCGGCCACCCGGGCGATGGCGAGCGCCACGGCCAGCCGCAGCGAGCTGTGCAGGTGGGCCGAGCGCGGCGCCAGGTGGGCGCGGAACTGCCACCAGTACAGCGTCCACGGGCTGCGCCTGGCGTACGCGAACAGCGCCGAGGAGGCGTCGTCGTCGCCGAGCCGCGCCCCGGTAGCCACCCGGGAACCGACGACGAAGACCCGCACCTGGTCCGCGAGGGCCAGCGCGGTCGCGTCCCGGCACAACCGGGGTACGTCCGGCGCGTCGCGGACCTGGCCGTCCCCCACCGGGTACGCCGCCTCGGCTCGTCCGACCGCCACATCCAGGTCGGCCGGGGCCACCGCCGGGGCACCCGGCGACAGGCTCCGGCCGACCGCGCGGGTGGTGTCCGCGCACGAGCGCAGCAGACGCGCCGCCGCCAGGTCCGGTATCGGCTCCGGCGGAGCGTCCGCCGCCAACCGGTCCGCCTCGCCGAGCACCTCCCGTAACGCGGCCGCGCAGATCCGCAACGCCCGATCCTGAGCGCCCGCCGCGGTGGGCGCCCACGCCGGAGGGCTGCGGTTCAGCTCGATCGCCGCCACCACGTCGTGCGCCCGCTCGCGCCGCCTGTCCGGGTCACCCGCAGCGGCGTGCGGGTCGGTCAACTTCTCGGCAGCGGCGTCGAGGAAGGCGGCGACGCCGTCCGCCGCCTCGGCGAGGCGCTGCCGGTAGGAGACCGGAACCGGGTCGGGCCAGAGAAACACCTCGGCCGCGGCGAGCAGCACGACGGCGAGGGTCACCCCACCGAGTCGCTCCGGCAGGGTGCCCGGCTGGTACGGCGGGAACGACGCCAGGATGTAGAAGAGCTGGAACGCGCTCGCCAAACCCACCAGGCGCGGGTTGCCGACCCCGGCGAACGCCACCACGAACCCGACGACCAGCATGCCACCGGCGGCCGCCCAGGTGCTCCACGCCAACAGCGAGCCCGCCGCGATCAGCGCCCACACCACCGGCAGCGACAGCACGAGGATCCGCGCCCGTTGCGGCGCCGGACCAGGGAGCTGCGCGAACGACCCGGCGGCGATCGTGCCGAACAACCCGTACGTGGCGAGCGTCGAGCTGCCCGCGCCGTACCGGCAGCCGTAGAAGACGACGGACGCGACGAGCGTCAGCCGGGCCGCGCGTCGCAGGATGGCGTCACCCGGGTCACGGCGGCGAAGCCGGCCAAGGAGGCTCGTTCCGAGCACGACCGTTCCCCCGGTTCGTCGCAGCATCCCTCCCCGGCCCACCATTCTTCACCGCCCCTCGCGACCGGCGGCGGGTTTGGCGACGAATCACCGCCGGGAGCCGCCGAGCAGGCCGAGCCGGAGGGCCCGGAACAGGGTGCCGGGGCGACTCAGGGCGGCCGGGTGGTCGAGCATGGTGGTGACCCGACCCAGCCGGGCGTTGAGCACCGGGTCGGTCAGCGACGCACGGAAGAGCAGGTCCCCGAACCACTTGGTGACCTTGTAGCCGGGCGGGTACGGCCCGTCGACGTGCGGCAACTCGATGTCGGCGGTGGTGGAGATCTGCCAGGCGGCGTCGACCACCACACGGACCTGGTCGAAGTACGCGCGCGCGGGCTCGTCGTGCGGCTTCGGACCGGAGCGCAGGTACTTCGACAGACAGGAGGCGTGCAGTGTCGCGGAGGTCATGCCCTGGCCGTACACCGGGTTGAAGGACGCGACCGCATCCCCGGCGGCGACCAACCCGGCGGGCAGACGGTCGAGCTTGTGGAAGTCGCGGCGTCGGCTGTCCGCCTGGTGGTAGGTGACCACCCCGCCGAGCATCTCCCCGTGTTCGGCGATGTCACCGAACATCTGTGGGTAGTGCTCCCGGCAACGGGCCGTGAAGTCGGCGACGTCGCGGCTGGGCCGGTCCCCGTCGTAACCGGCCACCAGCATGATCCAGCGGTCCCCCTCAACCGAGTTGATCCCACCGATCCGGGCGGTACGTCCCTTGCCCGCCATGGTGTGGAAGACCGCCACCCAGGCGTCGCTGACCGACTCGTCGCGCTTGAAGAGCGCCGTGGCGTAGTTAAGCTTGATCGGCATGCGGTGCAGCGGCGGGCGCGGCCATCCGTGCTCGGCCAGCCAGTCGCTCAACCGGCTGGACCGCCCCATCGCGTCGACCACCAGGTCCGCCGCTTCGACGGTGGGCTCGGTGCCACCCTCGGGCACGTACCGGGCGCCGTTGACCCGCCGCTCGTCGAAGAGCAGACCCTCCGCCCGGCCGTACACCATGCGGATGTTGTCGATGGCGAGGGTGCGTCGGCGGACCAGCGCCTCCAGGAACGGACGCGTGGTGATCAGCGCCGGCCCGGTGCCGGTCGCCGCAGGCGGCAGACCCAACATGCCGTTCACGAAGACCTTCGCCGTGCCCGGGTCGCGCGGTGGCGGCGGGGCGCCGAGCGCGAGCGCCTCGTCGGCGATGCCGGGAAACCAGCGCTCCAACTGGACCTGACCGGCGGGCAGCAGCGCGTGCACCTGACTGCCCTGGGGCACACCCGGCCGTGGACCGGCGTCGACATCGGACGGATCCCGTTCGATGATCAGCACTTCCTCGGCGTGGTCGCTCAACACCCTTGCCGCCAGCAACCCGGCCATGCTGCCACCGAGCACCACCGCCCGTCGCATGACCACTCTGGTCTCGGCGGGTGGTTCGGCCGTCGCTATCTCGGCGAAGAGCCGGGACGGAGAGGGGGGCATGCGATCACTCCTCGAACGGTCGGGATACCTCGGCATTCACGACCGTAACCATCGCGGCGCCAGCCGTCAGCGCCGAGTTGGCCCGCCACTTCGAGTTGGCGCGCCGGATGCGGCGGTCAGATGGGCGGCGAGCCCTGCCGGCCAGGACCGCGCCGGGTCCGGCGACCAGCTATGAATGTCTGATGAGTGCCCATGCCGGTGCGACCCGGCCCCCACGTGCCCCGGCCCTTCCGGACCCCGGGCCGGGCAGCCGAACCAGGCTGGTCGCCTGGTGGGGCTTCCTGAGCCTGGTGGTGGCCCTGGCCGCCTGCACGCCCGCGGGTGACTCCCGCCAGCACGCCACCCCGCCAGCCACCGGTGCGGCGCCGTCGACGGACGCCAGTGGTGGTGGGCCGCCCTGCACGACATCGGTCGACACGCTGCCAGCACTGCCGGCGGGCTACCGGCTGGTGGGCGAAGACGTGGCGGTGCCCACCGCCCCCGTGATGTCTGCGGAAGATTCCGGGGAGGCCGATCCGGCGGCGCGGCTGTTCGCCAAATGGGGGCTCGTCGTCCGCGCCGGCACGGTCGTCGACCTGCGGGTGGCACCGGGCTGGCAGGACAAGGCCCGGCTCGGCTGGGGCGGCACCGGCACGCCCGCGGCGACCGTCACGGTGCACGCCTGCGCGCCGGAGGGTGGGCAGGCTCAGTGGATGGCCTTCGTCGGCGGCACCTGGGTCGCGCAGGCCGCCTGCGTACCTCTCATCGTGACGTCGAACGGCCAGACCGACCGCGTCAACCTCGGCATCGGCGTCCCCTGCAACAAGACCACCGCACCCAGCCCTCCGCGCCCACCCCACCCC